>JAQWAL010000018.1 GCA_028707695.1 Bacteroidales bacterium
GCCGCAAAAAACTATCCAAATGACAATGACTCTGTGTACAGGCTCTTCTATGATACTATCAAGGGTGGCGATTACAGGGCAAGGGAAGGAAATGTTTATCGTCTTGCAGAGGTAAGCAACCATATTATTGACCAATGTGTTGCCCAAGGTGTCCCTTTTGCCAGGGAATACGGCGGATTGCTGGACAACCGCTCGTTTGGGGGTTCACAGGTTAGCAGGACCTTTTATGCACGTGGACAAACAGGGCAGCAGCTTCTTTTGGGAGCATATGCCGCTTTGAACCGTCAGATTCATCTGGGTAATGTTAAATCCTACAACCGTAGGGAGATGATGGACCTGGTACTGATTGACGGTGAAGCAAAAGGAATTATTGTCAGGAACCTTGTTACAGGCGAAATCGAGAGATATGGTGCGCATGCAGTTGTTATTGCATCCGGAGGTTACGGAAATGTCTTCTTCCTCTCTACCAATGCAATGAACAGTAATGGTTCTGCAGCTTGGCAATGTTACAAGAAAGGGGCTTTTTTCGGAAACCCATCTTTTGCGCAAATACATCCGACATGTATCCCGGTTCACGGAGAACAACAGTCCAAGCTTACATTAATGAGTGAATCTCTCCGTAACGACGGAAGAATTTGGGTTCCAAAGAAGAAAGAAGATGTAGAAAAACTGAGGAGCAAAAAGATAAAGGCATCACAGATACCAGAAGAAGACAGGGATTATTATCTCGAAAGACGTTATCCTGCTTTTGGCAACCTGGTGCCACGCGACGTGGCTTCACGTGCAGCCAAAGAGAGGTGTGATGCAGGTTTTGGAGTTAACGAGACCGGGCTTGCAGTATTCCTGGATTTCAAAACAGCTATCGAACGATTAGGCCGAAAGGTTATTGAAGAGAGATACGGAAACCTTTTCCAGATGTATGAAAAGATTACCGATGTAGATCCATACCAGGAGCCTATGATGATTTACCCTGCTATCCATTACACGATGGGTGGTATTTGGGTAGATTACAACCTGCAAACCACAGTTCCAGGGCTTTATGCCATTGGAGAGGCAAACTTTAGCGACCACGGAGGTAACCGTCTGGGTGCCTCTGCATTGATGCAGGGTCTTGCCGACGGATATTTTATATTGCCATATACAATAGGAGACTTCCTTGCGGGTAAAATTCAGGTTAAGATGACTGATACTTCCCACCCTGCTTTTGAAGAAGCCGAAAAGGACGTAAAAGAAAAAATTGCAAAACTGTTTGCAATCAAGGGCAAAGAGCCTGTAGACCATTTCCAGAAAAAACTTGGTCACCTCATGTGGGATTATGTTGGTATGGCGCGTAACGAAAAGGGGCTGGAAAAAGCCATTGATGAGATTAGGAAGCTCAGGGAAGAATTCTGGAAAAACGTCTATATACCAGGCGAAAACAAGGAGTTCAACCAGGAACTGGAAAAGGCTCTGCGTACAGCTGATAACCTGGAATTGGGTGAACTGATGGCCAAAGACGCCCTATTGCGCCGGGAGTCATGCGGAGGTCATTTCCGTGAAGAGATGCAAACCGAAGAGGGCGAAACCAAGCGTGACGATGAAAATTTCATGTATGTGAGCTGCTGGGAGTATGCCGGCAAAGATAAAGAGCCGGTTATGCACAAAGAGAAGCTCAACTACGAGTTCGTGAAAATTGCTACCAGAAATTACAAAGACTAAGTATTTAACAGATATGGACTTTACACTAAAAGTTTGGCGTCAGAAAAGCGCAAAGGATAAAGGATATTTCGGGACCTACCAGGTCAAGGGAATTTCTCCCGACACCTCTTTCCTGGAAATGATGGATATTCTCAACGACCAGTTGGTGCGGGAAAACATTGACCCGGTTGCTGTCAGCAAAGGTTGTAAAAGTGACGGACCGATTGCTTTTGACCATGACTGCCGCGAGGGTATATGCGGAATGTGCTCACTATATATAAACGGAAGGGCCCACGGACCGGATGATGATATTACTACTTGCCAGCTTCATATGCGCAAGTTCAAAGATGGTGAGACAATTACCATAGAACCTTGGCGTTCTGCCGGGATGCCTGTAATCAAAGACCTGGTTGTGGACAGGAATGCTTTGGACAAGATATTGCAAGCCGGTGGTTACGTTTCTGTAAACACTGGTGGTGTTCCGGATGCAAACTCGATTCCGGTACCAAGGGAAGATGCAGAGGAGAGCATGGATGCAGCAGCCTGCGTAGGATGTGGTGCATGTATTGCCACATGCAAAAACGGTTCTGCTATGTTGTTTGTCTCTGCCAGGGTTAGTTCGCTGGCGTTACTGCCACAAGGAAAGGTAGAGGCGGCCCGCAGGGTGAAAGCTATGGTTGCAAAGATGGACGAGCTAGGTTTTGGAGCTTGTACAAATACCCGTGCATGTGAAATGGAGTGTCCAAAAAACATTTCGGTCACACATATCGCAAGGATGAACAGGGAATTCCTTAAAGCCAAGATCAAGGATTAATATCCCCAAATTTATTAAAAAAGGGTCTGCAACTATGCTGACCCTTTTTTTATACCTCTCAATATCTTTTCATTCTCCCTTCAATAGGATTTCCTGTATGACCCAACCCCCTCAAATTTTTCAATCAGTTCGTCGTAAATTGCAGGAGGGTCGTCCTCATCGGTCAATAACAAATAGAGGATGGACATGAGCCTGTCATAATCGTAGTACAACTGCAGTTTTATGTTGTCGGATGCACCTATGATACCATCTGGAAACAGTGGGTTTATTATTGTGAAAAAGCCGTCTTTTTGGGTGAAATTTCCTCTTACAGGTAATGGAACATCATTGTATGAGAAATCCACGATATTTGGGGCCTTGAAAGTGATTTTTTGGGGTTTCATCAACTCCCTGCGCATTGCATTTAGATTCTTATCTAAAAATTTCTTGGTATTGGGATATTTTTCTGCAACCCCAACTTTGTAAACGATATAAACTTGAACTTCGTTGGTGTCCAGGTCCCAGTTTCCGTTGAGAACAATTGGCTCAAATTCTTTATTGCAGCTCCATATAGAAAAAGATATGAGCAATGTTGTGAAAGCCAGTAATATGATTGATTTTAGTTTTTTCATGTCCATTTGATATGCCCACAAATTTAGAAAAATTGTGATTAAAAAGTTAATTTTGTACAAAACAGAGATAAAATGGAATTTTTCAAGACATGCAACGGTATTCCGGTTCATATTTCAGACAGTGGTGAGGGTGACAATGTGCTTGTGTTGTTGCATGGATACCTGGAAACCTTGTACATTTGGGATGAGTTCACAAAATTGCTGAACAAAGGGTTCAGGGTAATCTCCATTGATTTGCCGGGTCACGGGTTGTCCGGGACTTTCCCTGTGAACACTATGCAAAAGTGTGCACAAACAGTTTTGTCCGTTATGGATAACCTCAATATTCAAAAGGCAACCATTGTTGGCCATTCAATGGGTGGGTATGTTGCCTGTGATGCGGCAATCACTGCCCCTGATAGGTTCAATGCATTGATAATGATTAATTCAACACCATTTGCAGACAGTGAGGAAAAAGCAAAAAACAGAGATCGTGAAATTTCACTCATACGACAAAACAAACTCCAAAAAATTGTAAAATCATCTATAGCAAATATGTTTTCTCCGCTGAACAAGAGTAAATTCGAAGAAAAAATCCTGGAAATTTCAGAAATTGCAGAGGTGCATGACCCGGAAGGGATCACATCTTCTTTGGAGGGAATGAAGCTTAGGGGGGATTACTCTGCCAAACTTTCGGAATCTTCTTTGCCTGTGTTGTTTTTCTTTGGCCTTCAAGATAATTTCATATCAAAGGAGGTATCGGACAAAGTAATGTCTGCTGTTCCCAATGCAAAATATATCTTCCTGGAAAAATCGGGGCACAATGGTTTTTTGGAAGAGCCTCATAGGTGTGCTTCAATCATTACTGAATTTTCTAATGGCAAATAAAATGAAAAATCTTTTAGCTGTAGCTTTGTTATCTTTTTCAATCATGAATTCTCAACCGGTAAAGGCTCAAGAACGAGTACGGGACTTTGGAATAGAGATAGGTCTGTTCAAACCCGGCAAATACAACGCAATAACAGATGTCCCCGGAGTAAAAGTGGGGCACAAGACAATAATTAAAGGGGACGATATCAGGACCGGTGTAACTGCTATTATACCTCATCAAGGAAATATCTTCAAGAAAAAGGTACCTGCTGCAATTTTCATAGGCAATGGCTTCGGGAAACTTGCCGGATATAGCCAGGTCAAGGAACTGGGAAATATTGAGACTCCTGTTATACTGACAAATACAATGAGTATTGCACCAGCATTGGATGCTCTTATTACCTACACATTACAACAAGATGGAAACCAAAATATTGCCTCTGTGAATGGTGTTGTAGGGGAGACCAACGATGGTGGTTTGAATGATATCAGGGCAAGGGTTGTAACAGCAGAAGATGTGCTAGAAGCAATTGAAAATGCAAAAGATGGCCCTGTAAAGGAGGGTGGGGTAGGAGCCGGAACCGGAACTATATGCTTTGGATTCAAAGGAGGGATAGGTACATCTTCCCGGGTTCTGCCTCCATCTTTGGGAGGCTATACGGTAGGTGTGCTGGTACAATCCAATTATGGGGGGGTGCTGGAAATAGCTGGTGTTCCTGTTGGAAAATTGCTGGGTCAGTTCGATTTCAAAAAGGATATTGATTCATATGCAGACGGATCATGCATGATGGTGGTTGTAACAGATGCACCTTTAAGTTCAAGGAACCTGGAAAGGGTAGCAAAAAGGGCAATGATGGGTTTGGCAAAAACCGGTGGTATAGCTTCCAATGGTAGTGGTGATTATGTTATTGCCATGTCTGTCAACGATGGTAACCTGATTGACGAATCCAAACCTTTTTATGAGCCTAAAGTGCTGCACAACAGCTCTATGTCTTCGCTTTTCCTGGCCACAATTGAGGCAACCGAAGAGGCGCTCATCAACTCACTGTTTATGTCTGGCACAACAACCGGCTACAAGGGCAGAACTGTAAAGCAGTTGCCTGTACATGAGGTAGTAAAGGAGATTAAAAAAGCAAAAAGATAGTTGATGTTTTACCACAGGAAGTTATCAAAAGGGTATCTGCCTGCGTGTATCTCTGCTACCATCTTGTAGAGGTCATTCCTAAGTTTGTCAATATTGGTCTTGTTGCGTGCAGATATGAAAATGCACGGATTGTGCTCTTTGCTCATCCAGCTTTTTTTAAGCTCTTCAAGACTGAAATTTTCCCTGCTTTTTGCCTTGAAATCAAATTCATCCTGAGGGATATAGTTGTATGCATCTATCTTGTTGAAAACCAAAAATACAGGTTTGTCTTTTGCTCCAATCTCATTCAATGTCTCTTTTACAACTGCTATATGCTCTTCAAAATTGGGGTGGGAGATGTCTACCACATGCATCAATATGTCAGATTCCCTAACCTCGTCCAATGTACTTTTGAATGACTCAACAAGTTGGTGCGGAAGTTTCCTTATGAACCCTACGGTATCACTTAGCAGGAAAGGTACGTTTTCTATAACAACTTTGCGGACAGTGGTATCTAGTGTTGCAAACAGTTTGTTCTCTGCAAAAACCTCACTTTTTGCAAGAAGATTCATTAGAGTGCTTTTTCCAACGTTGGTGTAACCAACCAGGGAAATTCTTACAAGTGAGCCTCTATTACCTCTTTGTGAGGCCATTTGCCTGTCAATTTTCTTCAGTTGCATTTTAAGTTTGCTTATCTTGTCCAAAATGATCCTGCGGTCTGTCTCTATCTGACTTTCACCGGGCCCTCTCATTCCTATACCACCTCTTTGCCTTTCAAGGTGGGTCCACATCCTTGTCAGACGTGGCAACAAATATTGGTATTGAGCAAGTTCTACCTGGGTTTTAGCATATGCAGTCTTGGCTCTCTGTGCAAAAATATCCAAGATAAGGTTTGTCCTGTCCAATATCCTGCATTCGAACTCCCTCTCGAGGTTCCTAAGTTGTGATGGGGTGAGTTCATCGTCAAAGATTACAAGTTTAACTTCGTTATCTTGCGCAAATGCTTTGATTTCTTCTAGTTTGCCAGTTCCAATATAGGTTTTTGGATTTGGCTTGTCCAGGTTCTGGATGAATGTTTTCAATGAGACAGCACCAGCTGTTTCTGCAAGGAATTCAAGTTCTTCCAGGTTGTCCTTTATTTTGAGTTCATCATCATTGGGTCCTGCAACCCCTACAAGTACTGTATTCTCCATTCAAACAATATGAAAAAAGACTGCTTCTTTCGAGGCAGTCTTTTGATTAATTCTCGGTTTAACTATCTAAGCTGGAATATAACAGGGAATGTGTAAACAACCCTTACAGCTTTGTTCCTTTGGCGCCCCGGTGTCCATTTTGGCGACGAAGAAACAACCCTTACAGCTTCTTTGTCAAGCGATGGGTCAACACCCCTTATCACGGTAACATCACTAACACTGCCATCTGTGTTAACGCGGAATTGAAGTATTACACGACCTTGAACGCTGTTTTCCTTAGCAATTTCGGGGTAAACCAACCTCTCTGCAACCCATTTTGTAAATGTGTTTTCGTCTCCACCCATGAATTTTGGTTTTTCCTCTACCATTACAAATGGAATGTCTTCTTCTTCAATAACCTCTTCTTCCCTTCCTTGGACATACTCCCTGATTTCAACTCCAAGGTTTTTGTCATCCTCTGTATTGATGATGAGTTCAGTAGTGATCTCTACATCATCGTCAACAATTATGATGTCGTCCGAAACGACAGGGATTTTTGGCATCTCTGGTGGTGGCGGAGGTGTTTCGTTAGTAATAGGAATCATTTCCTCTTCTATGATAACAGCATTGTTGTCAGCCAAAGTGGAAACGTTTTTCTCATAAGTCTTATATTCAAAACTTGCCAGAACAACCAACAAAGTTACTATTAGTCCTATTTCCCTGAATAATAACTTTTTGTTCTCGAGATCTGCCTTAGGTGTTTTTTTAACTTCCATAATTGTGCGTCTGTTCAGATTAAATTTGGATTGTAAATTTAAAAACAATTAATTATTTACCAAAAGATATTGTTGATAAACTTTTGAGAAATAATTCCAAATACTACATATAGAGTGCTTTAGGTTAAATATTAATTGTTAAAAACTAGTGGAGCATATCGGAGTCGAACCGATGACCTCTTGCATGCCATGCAAGCGCTCTAGCCAACTGAGCTAATACCCCTTATTTTTGCAACGCAAAGATGCAAAAATATTTTAATTATCCATGCAACCTAAACGAAAAGTTTAGACTAAAGCACTTTGGATTCGTACAGGATGTTGTTGGTACTTCTGACAGAATCTGCACTTTTCTTGAACAGAGTCTTCTCTTCTTCGTTCAAATCAAATTCAATGATCTTTTCCCATCCTGTTTTCCCGATGGTAACAGGTACTCCTATGCAAATATCGTTTTGGTTGTACTCTCCTTCCAGTGACACGCAACATGCATATGCCCTTTTCTCGTCAAGGATAATTGATTTAACCAATACTGCTGCAGCAGCTCCGGGAGCGTACCATGCAGAGGTTCCCAAAAGTTTTGTCAAAGTTGCCCCTCCTACCATAGTATTAGCAATAACTTTGCCAAGTTCATCTTCTGTGAGAAGATTGGAAACAGGGATACCTTTATAGCTTGCAAATCTGGCCAGTGGAATCATTGTTGTGTCGCCATGACCACCAATTACCATTCCTTCTATATCGGAAGAAGGGACATTAAGTGCTATGCTCAGGTAATCTGTAAAACGGCTGCCATCCAGGATACCTCCCATTCCTATTACCCTGTTTTTTGGAAGCCCGGTTTTCTTGAGGGTTAGGTATGTCATTGTGTCCATAGGATTTGAAACAATAACCAAAACTGCATTTGGTGAGTATTTCAGCACATTGTCAACAACATTGAGTACAATCCTGGCATTTGTTCCAATAAGTTCTTCCCTGGTCATGCCTGGTTTGCGTGGAATACCGGAGGTAATTACAACAACGTCGGAGTTTGCTGTAGCTTCGTAATCATTTGTAACTCCCTTGACTTGTGTAAAAAACCTGTATAATTTGGCGGTTTGCATCATATCCTTAGCTTTGCCTTCTGCAAATCCCTCTTTGATATCCAACAATACGATTTCGGATGCAAATTGCATGTTTGCCAATGCATTTGCACAAGTCGCGCCCACATTTCCCGCGCCTATTACTGATACTTTAGACATAATTAAATGAATTTAAGTTTGCTTTTATTTTGTAATTTTGCAATAAAAATCAAATATGGATTCAATCGCGCAATTCCGCACATATCGTGCCAAGATGAACAAGGTAATACTTAATTCAAACAATTTATTCTTTAAAAGGTTTTTTAATCTGGATACTCGTACATATGAAAATGGTGCATTATCTGCCCAGGTAAAGGAGATGCTTGGGTTGGTTTCTTCATTAGTCTTGAGATGTGACGATTGCGTTAAATATCACATAGAAAAATGTTTCGAGTTAGGTGTAACAAGGGAACAGGCTTTTGAAATATTTTCCGTTGCAAACCTTGTAGGGGGTTCAATTGTTATACCCCACACAAGAAGAGCTATTGAGTATTGGGATATACTCGAGAAAAATGAAAAACAAGGAGATGATTAGTTATTACAACCAAGGTACCAATTATAAATTGAAACATAAAAGGTCATTATCCAATTGGATAAATCAAGTTGTACATTTGGAAAATAGTAACTTTTCTATTGGTAACATAAATGTTGTATTATGTGATGATGAGTATGTTTTAGATATTAACAAGCAGTTTTTAAATCACAATTACTATACTGATATCATTACTTTTGATTATTGTGAAGACACATTGATTTCGGGTGATCTTATGATAAGTATAGATACAGTAAAATCAAATGCCAAGGAATATGATGTTCCTTTTATTGAGGAACTTTACAGGGTAATTGCACATGGGGTGTTACACTTACTAGGTTACAAAGATTCTACTGAAAACGAAAAGAGTGAAATGAGGGTTGCAGAGAATAATGCTTTGATCTTGTTAAAAAGTATTATTCCTTTCTAACATCTTTCCAAATTTATTAAATGGATAATAATTACGATATTATTGTAGTAGGAGCCGGTCATGCCGGTTGTGAAGCTGCATATTCTGCGGCAAAAATGGGTTCGTCGGTGCTTTTGCTCACTATGGATATGAATAAAATTGCCCAAATGAGTTGTAACCCTGCAATGGGTGGTATAGCTAAAGGGCAAATAATAAGAGAGATAGATGCACTTGGTGGTTATACGGGATTGGTTACAGATGCCTCTACCATACAGTTTAGAATGCTAAACAGGTCTAAAGGTCCTGCTATGTGGAGTCCCCGTGCACAATGTGACAGACAACATTTCTCTCTAAACTGGAGATACCTTTTAGAAAACACCAATAATTTGAATTTGTGGCAGGATACTGTAACCAAGTTTATTTTTTCTTTTGATGAAAGTACAAAAAAACATTCTGTTTCTGGTGTTGAAACTGCAATGGGTGCAAGGTTCCATTCCAAATCTGTCATTCTCACAGCCGGCACTTTTTTAAATGGAAAATTATTCATTGGCCAAAATAGTTCTGTTGGGGGCAGAATAGGGGAGCTTCCATCTTTGGATCTGTCAGAGCAACTATTCTCCTTGGGACTGAAAGTTGACAGGATGAAAACCGGAACTCCTCCCAGGATAGATGTAAGATCTATAGATTTATCAAAACTACAAGTGCAGGAAGGAGATTCCAATCCGGAAAGGTTCTCGTTTTTGAATATACCATCTCCAATTCAATCCGGAGTAAATCAGTTACCATGTTATATGGTACACACAAATGAAAAGGTGCACAATTTCCTTAGAGAAGGATTTGAGTTTTCGCCTCTGTTTTCCGGGATGATTTCTGGTATCGGTCCAAGATATTGCCCAAGTATTGAGGATAAGTTACGTACTTTTTCAGATAAAACTTCCCATCAACTATTTTTAGAACCAGAAGGTTGGAATACCAATGAGTATTATTTGCAAGGTTTTTCTTCTTCTTTACCTTTGGATATCCAGTATAATGCTTTAAGGGCAATACCTGGATTTGAAAACATAGTTATTTACAGACCTGCTTATGCTGTAGAGTACGATTTTTTCCCTCCTACGCAATTATACCATACATTAGAAACAAAATTGATTGATAATCTATATTTCGCGGGCCAAATAAACGGAACGACCGGTTATGAAGAAGCCGGGGCACAAGGATTGATGGCCGGAATCAATGCTCATTTAAAGATAAACGGAAAAAATCCATTAATTTTAAAACGTGATCAAGCATATATAGGGGTATTGATAGATGACTTAGTTACAAAGGGAGTAGATGAGCCATATAGGATGTTTACATCCAGAGCAGAATACAGAATTCTATTAAGACAAGATAATGCCGATATGAGGTTGACAGGTATTGGATATAGTATCGGATTGGCTACAAAGGAGAGGTTTGATTTAATGAATATAAAATATGGTAAAGTCGATTCTTTGATTGGATATTTAAGTACAAATAGTATAGAGCCAGATAATATTAACGGTTATTTAAATAGTGTAGATTCTTCAATAATTCAAAATAAAAAGAAGTTTTCCGAAATTATTACAAGACCTCAAGTCAGGATAAAAGATTTGCTTGAATATGTTCCACGAGAAACATTCTCCTGTAATGTTCAAATAACCAAGGATGTAGTTAAACTTCCTTATCAGCCGGACTCAAATGTGAGTGAAGAATTGTCTAATAAGTATCTGACAAGAGAGGTTGTTGAGGCTACCGAAATTTCCATAAAATACCAAGGGTATATAGAAAGAGAAAAAAGGATAGCAGATAAAATCTTAAAATTAGAAGATGTTACTATCCCGGAAAAATTTGATTATTCACAGTTGAAGTCAATTTCAACAGAATCCAGGCAAAAGTTTTTGAAACATAAGCCAAAAACAATATCTCAAGCTTCAAGGATTCCGGGAGTGTCTCCGGCAGATATTTCTGTACTATTAGTATACTTTGGTCGCTAAATTATTAGAAATATTGTATATAAACAAGGAGTGTTCCTCGTGGAACACTCCTTGCTTTTGCGTTATGCCGGTATGAATTGTTTACTCCATTCCAAGTGAAATTATTTTAGATTGTATGTCTTTTTTTATTGACAGGTCGTTGGAAAAAACTTTTGCCATTGAGTTTCTTTTTAATATATAATTGCATTTGATTTCTTGTGAAACAGCTTTAGGTAACTCAATTATTACTTTATTAAAACCAGGATAATCGTATGATAATACCTCTTTCAAATATTCTGTCTCTTGGTTGGTCTTAATATTGTGGTCAACTATTTTTAGTGTGAAGCTGTCAATTGGATGTATGCTGTATATAATCCTTTTGCCATTGTCTAAAACTATTTGCTTGTATGCACCGTTCCAGAAATGTAATTCACTTAATCCGTAATTTACAATATCCTTGCTCCATAATATATGAGTTTGGGAAAGCTCTTTTTTTCTTATTGCATAGTATTGGAGAGGATCTATCCAAACAGACCTGTATTTAGTTTTTTTATTTGGACATAGCTCAAGTGTGGTTTCATAGGAGTATAGAGTTGTATTGTACGATTGTTTTCTATATAAATTATACAGACTTTCTTGAGCAGGTTTTAAAACTGTAAACTGGATATTGTTGTTTTTTGCATATTCAAAAAGATATTCCATCAAATTGCCGGAGTAACCTTTGCCTCTGTGGTTTTTAAGGGTACCAACACCATAGACATAATATCCTTTTAGTACAGATAAATTGTTGTCAACTTTAACTAATGAGTATGCTGGTAGTATTGAGAGAATGGATACTGCTTTGTCTATTGAGCCACTGAAGAATCCAAAAGTATGAGAGTAGGGGAAACAGTTGTTAATGAAATTGTCTATGTAGTTGTTGTCGGTAGTAAAACACTCCCTCCAAATGTTTGCTATGGAAGGAGTGTCGTAACTATTTAGTAGTCTTATCATTATTGTATTTTAGTTCTCGTTCTTGTAAATGTCATTTATAAGTCCTTGATACTTTGCTTTAATGTTGTGTCTTTTTAATTTCAAAGTTTGCGAAAGCATATCATTCAAAGGGGTCCATTCATCTGATATGAGTTTTACTCTTTTAATCTGTTCATGTGGAGCAAGCTTTTTATTTGTGACAACAATTTCACGATTTATCTTATCCATTACCTCTTTTAGCAAGATCAGGTCTTCGTTGCTATTATAATGTATTTTGTTTTTGGCTGCCCAAAAGTGTAATCTGTTGAAGTCAGGGATTATTATTGCAGAAGCAAATTTTTGATTTTCTCCAACCACCATGCAGTTTTCTATGTATGATGACTCTTTAAGCATATTTTCAATTACTTGAGGTGCTATGTATTTGCCGGCAGAGAGTTTGAATATCTCCTTTTTCCTGTCTGTGATTTTAAGGAAAATTTCATCTACCATAACTCCAATATCACCTGTATGCAGCCAACCATCCTGGTCTATCACTGTTTTGGTATATTCAGGGTCTTTGTAATATCCCATCATTATATGTGGCCCTCTTGTCAAGATTTCACCATCTTCTGCAATTTTTAGTTCGGTGCCTTCCATTGCTTTGCCAACTGTTCCAATCTTGATTATTTTTTCTTTGGGATTGTTCACTGCTATAACCGGAGAGGCTTCTGTCATGCCATACCCTTCGAAAATATACATTTTGGCGGCTGTGAACAACCGTATTATCTTGGCTTGAATGGAAGATCCTCCAGAAACAACCAAAAGCTCTTTTCCACCTAGTTTTTCCCTCCATTTACTGTAAACCAGTTTGTCTGCCAGGTCGTACCTTAAATTATGATAGAACCCATTCTTGTTGTAGTCATATTCGCAGGCAATTTTAAAAGCCCAGTTATAGATGATTTTTTTGATTCCCTTAAGGTCTTTGCCTGCTGCTTCGAATTTGTTGAACATCATTTCCAGTACCCTAGGTACAGAGCAGAATCCATCTGCCTTGCAATCGGCCATATCGGCGGCAATTGTGCCTAAATTCTCTGCATAGTAAATACTTATCCCAAGATATTGGTAGTCATAGTTCATTCCTCTTTCATAGATGTGGCACAGAGGGAGAAAGCTAAGCATTTTGTGCCTGTAATCTCTGATTTGTTGGTTTGCGGTGCCTATAAAATTAGATACCAGGTTTTTATGTGACAACATTACTCCTTTTGGAGTTCCGGTTGTACCGGAAGTGTAAATTATTGTTGCCAGGCTATTTTCATCTATGCTCTCCTTATTTGATTCAATTGCTTCTTTATATTGATTTTCATGCTCTTCTCCCAATTTATATAAATCATCTATACTTTGGTACCCCTCTATTTTATCGTAAGTGAAAATTTTAATTTCCCTGTCAATTTTAGCCACCAAAGGAGATATTTTTTTTGCCAAAGATTCATTTCCGAAGAATATTGCTTTTGCATCACTGTGGTCTATTATATGCAGGTAATCTTCGTTGCTCAAAGTGGAATATACCGGGACATAAACCATCCCTGCCAGGGTGAGCCCCATGTCTGTAAAATTCCATTCAGGCCTGTTGTTGCTTATAGATATAACTTTGTCTTCCTTATTAAAGCCCAGTGCAAGGAAGGCGTATGCCATCAGGTGGGATTTGCGTGAATACTCGTCACAGGAGTATTTTATCCATTTGCCGTTGGACTTACGGCTAAGGATATCATCTTTGGGATACATTGTCACCAAATTTTCCAAAAGATCGAATGTTCTGGTTACTTCCATAGTATTTAGGTTGTTAAGTTATCAATTAGGATTGTTTATTACAGGTTGTCAATCGAATTTATAATGTCTTTCAAATCACTTACAAACAGATCTATGTCCTTTTTTGTTGTGTTGAATGAACACATCCATCTTACCTCTCCGGAAAATTCGTCCCAAACATAGAAATAATGTTTTTCGTTTAATCTGGAAGCAATTTCCCGAGGAAGGATTGCAAATACGGCATTGGTTTGCACGGGCCTTGTTATTTTCACCTCCTTTATTCCGGAAAGGCTTTTTTCCAGGTATTTTGCCATATCGTTGGAGTGGGTAGCAAGCCTTATATTCAAATCATTATTAAGGAATGCTACAAATTGGGCTGCTATGAATCTGTTTTTTGAGTATAGCTGGGCTGCTTGTTTCCTTATGTACATAAAGTTTTGTGCAAGTTCTTTTTTGAAAAAGAGAACGGCCTCTCCAATCATCATCCCGTTTTTTGTGCCTCCGAAGGATAGTGCATCGGCACCACAATCTTTGGTGAATTCCTCAATTTTCATTCCAAGGGCAGCAGAAGCGTTGGATATCCTGGATCCGTCTATGTGAAGATAACCATCAACGGAGTGCATTAGTTGAGCTAAAGAGCTAATTTCTTCTTTTGTGTAAAGGGTTCCAAGTTCTGTGGGCTGTGAAATGGATAGTACTTTGGGCTGGGAGTGATGTTGAAAACCAAAGCCTTTCAGCTCTTTTTTTACTGTATCGCAAGTTACTTTCCCATCTTTTTGAGGCAGAGGAATGAGTTTGCAGCCTGTTAGTTTTTCGGGAGCACCACATTCATCTACATTTATATGTGCTGTTTCTGGGCATAAAATAGAGTTGTGGCTGTTTGTCATGGCTTTCAATGCAAGTATGTTTGCACCCGTTCCGTTGAATACAAAAAAAACAGAAGAGTCTTTCCCGAACATTTTTTTGAAGATTTCCTGAGCCTTCAGAGTGAAGTCGTCTTGGCCGTAAGCTATGGAAAATCCTGTGTTTGCTTTGCTTATAGCCTCCATTATTTCCGGTGCAACCCCGGAGTGATTGTCGCTTCCAAAACTGTGTATCATTATCAATTTTACTTTTTGATTGTAAATTTAAAAAAAATAAAACCTGCAGAGATATTTCCATGCAGGTTTTAAGAATGTTTATGACCAGTTTGGGTTAAAGAATAGCCTTGTAACCCTCGGCATCTAGTAATGAATCAGCTTCTGACGGCTCAGTCATCTCAATTTTTACCATCCATCCGCCTTCGTATGGATCTTTGTTTACGGTTTCAGGTGCATCTTCAAGAGCTGTGTTAACCTCTGTTATTTTGCCGGATAGGGGCATAAATGCATCAGCTACTGTTTTTACGGCCTCAATTGCACCAAATACCTCGCCTTTTTCCAAGGTTTCTCCTTCTGTCTGGATGTCTACGAAAACAATATCGCCAAGCTGTCCTTGAGCAAAGTCGGTAATGCCGACTGTGGCAATGTTTCCTTCAATTTTGATCCACTCGTGATCGGTCGAATACTTAAGATTTGCAGGAATATTCATCTCTTTTGATTTAAATTTTTACAAATGTATAAAAAAAACTGATATTATAATCTTTTTAATGCAAGCTTGATGAGCTCTTCCAAAGTGTAGAGCGGGTTCTCTTTATTCAATGAATCAAGTACTTTCTCTACATTGTTTTTTGTGAAACCCAAGAGGATAAGTGCAGAAAAAGCCTCTTCCCTGTGGCTGTTGCCCTGTGTTCCCATTATGAAAGAACCGCTCTCGGAAGAACCTTTTCCAATCTTGTCCTTTAGGTCTATCAAGATGCGCTGCGCTGTTTTAAGGCCAATGCCTTTTATACTTTTGAGTTTGTTCAGGTCTCCTGTTATTATTGCATTGCGCAACTCTTCTGTTGTCATGGAAGAGAGCATCATACGAGCACTATTTGGCCCGATTCCGGATACCTCAATCAAATTCAGGAATATTTTCCTCTCTTCCTTTTCTGTGAATCCGTAGAATAGCTCTGTATCTTCCCTTACATGGTGGTAAATATAAAGCTTGCTCTTTGTATTTTGTTGTAGACCAGAGTAGGTTTGCAATGAAATAAGTATTTTGTATCCTATCCCGTTGTTGTCAAGAACAAGTTCGGTAGGGGTTAGTTCTGTTATTGTGCCGGTTATATAGTCGTACATTTTTATTGAATAAACATTTGGGACAAATTTATGTTTTTAAGGTATAACAGGCAACTTTGTTTTCTTAAATTTGCTGTCCAATAATTTTTTGAAATGAAAAAGATATCCAATGTTTCCCAAATAAGAGATCAGTTTCCGGCGCTTAATCAATTTGTCAATGGCAAACCACTTGTATACCTGGACAATGCGGCTACTTCTCAAAAACCCCAAAGTGTAATTGAGATGGCAAATCAAATGAATTCATTTACCAATGGTAACATTCACAGGGCTGTTCATGAATTAAGTGCAAAAACAACCGTTTTATACGAGGGAGCAAGGGACAAGATAAAAGGATTTATCAATGCAAAAAGGAGAGAAGAGGTTGTATTTACATCAGGAACAACTGCTTCTATTAATCTTGTAGCGTTTTCACTTTCCCAAAGGTTCCTGGGAAAGGGCGATTCTGTACTTGTCTCTGCCGCAGAGCACCATTCCAATATTGTCCCATGGCAAATGGCATGTGACAGGTTCGGAGCCACTTTAAGGGTTATTCCGGTAGACCAAAATGGACGTTGGCAAATGGATAAATTGGATTCTATTCTTGACCAAGGTGTTAAAATTGTCTCTGTGGCACATATATCAAATGTACTAGGTATAATCAATCCGGTAAAAGAGGTAATTGAAGCCGCTCATAAAAAAGGTGCAATTGTAGTTGTGGATGGTGCACAAGGTATTGTACATTCAAAAGTGGATGTCCAGGAACTGGATTGTGATTTTTATTCCTTTTCGGGTCATAAAATGTATGGTCCCACAGGTACAGGGATATTATATGGAAAATATGGTTTGCTGGAAGAGATGCCACCTTGGATGGGTGGTGGGGATATGGTGGCAACTGTATCATTTGCACATACCACTTATGCAGAGCCTCCATTGAAGTTTGAAGCCGGCACACCAAATTTTGCCGGGGCTGCTTCTTTGGGAGCGGCCGTAGATTTTATAGATTCTTTGGATTTTGTCTCGGTTAATGAAAGGGAAAACGAGATGACAGCATTTATACTTGAAGAGTTTGAAAAAATACCTGGATTGGTTTTGTATGGTAAATCTGAAACCAAAATCCCACTCTTTTCAATCACAGTCAATGGGGTTCACCCAACAGACCTGGCTATGCTGATGGACAAGATGGGTGTAGCCTGCAGATCGGGGCAAATGTGTAGTGAACCGGTAATGGAAAGGTTCTCTGTAGAATCTATGTTAAGGGCTTCATTTGCAGTTTACAATACATTGGACGATGCAGAAGTTTTTATAAAATCATTGAGAAGGGCCATTTCAATGCTATCTTAGTAACTACGATATGCATCTATGGTTTAGTCAATAGAAGTTAAATAAGATTAAAACAAATATATACATAATGTCAATTAAAGAAACAGAACAACAGATTGTAGAGGAGTTCTCCATTTTCACAGACTGGATGGACAAATATGAATATTTGATAGAGCTAGGCAGATCTGTTCCAATTATTGCAGATAGTGCCAAACAGGATTCCAATCTAATAAAGGGATGCCAATCAAGAGTGTGGTTAGATGCTGAATACTCTTCCGGAAAACTTTTTTTTAGGGCAGATAGCGACGCCATAATAACAAAAGGCATTATTTCTTTGTTGATAAGGGTTTACTCCGGAAGAAGCCCCGAGGAGATTCTGGATGCAGACATTAGTTTTATAGATAAAATTGGATTGCAGGAAAATTTGTCACCAACAAGGGCAAACGGGCTGTTATCCATGATTAAACAAATCAAGGCATATGCTGTTGTATATGCTTCTAAAAATGTTTGATTTATGAGTGTAGAGAAAAGAATTGTGATGGCCTTGAAGCAGGTCTATGACCCGGAGATACCAGTTAATGTGTACGACCTTGGATTAATATATGAAATTAAGGTAGACGAAAACAACAAAGCATTCATTAAAATGACACTTACAGCTCCAAACTGTCCTATGGTAGATGAATTACTGCAAGATGTTCACGATGCAGTATCCATGGTGCCTACAATTGAAGATGTTGCAATTGAGCTTACTTTTGAACCACCATGGGACAAGAACAGGATGAGCGAAGAGGCATTGTTTGAGTTAGGGATGCTATAGACAGGTTATTGCCATAAATATGGAAAGTGTTTATCTCTTGCTGGGTAGCAATAAAGGGGATAGTCGTCTGTTGTTGGACAAAGCAGTCGGGCATATTTCCAATATTGCAATAGGTGAGGTTGTTATCTCTCATATATACAAAAGCGAACCATGGGGCTTTGACCAAGATGCAAACTGGTTCCTGAACCAGGCAGTGAAAATTGATACCAATTTGACTCCCGAAAAATTATTGGACTATTTGATGGAGGTAGAAAAATCACTCGGCAGGGAACGGAGCCATGTTTTTTGTGGTTATCAATCGAGGGAGATGGATATTGACATTATTTTTTTTGGTAACAAGGTTGTAGAATCTGTCAAATTGCAAATACCACATCCAAAATTGAAGCAGAGAAGGTTTGTGTTGCTCCCTTTGAATGAAATAGCCTCTGAATTCGTTCATCCTGTTATAGGCAAACCGGTGAGTTTATTATTGGAAGAGTGTTCAGATAAAAGTGAGGTGAATCTTTTATGAAAAATTCATTCTTTACAGAGATTACCGGAAGGGAAATCCCTTCATTTGACCTTATACACCAAGATCAGCCAGCCTTGTTTGCATACAGGACAATGGAAGAGATTTTTGACCAAAGTGGAGATATCCCGGATGAAGCACACAAACACAATTTCTTCACAATTATATTTGTCAAAAGTGGAGAAGGATCACATATAATTGATTTCACTCCTTACCAAATCCGTGATAACCGGATATTTTTCCTCTCTCCCGGCCAGGTTCATCAAGTTTATACTCCATCACGTCCGTTGGGACATGTCATAATGTTTAGTGAAGAATTTCTGTGCAGATACAACATAGATGAATCATTCATTACAGATTTGGGTTTGTTTGCGTGTCAAGTAGGAACTCCACCCCTTGATGTGCCAAATGAGATCTCTGACAGGCTGTATGGAATGGGTAAAGAGATTGAATCTCTTTTCTTTAAGGAAGAGAGGTATGTGAATGAAGCTGTAGCAGCCTGGCTTAAACTTTTTTTGATAGAATGTAACAGTGTTTCAAGAAAATGGTACAGAGGAAATACCCAGATGTTGGAAACAGGCAGGGATGTGATGGGTAAATTCCGTAAGCTGCTTGAGAAGAACTTCCGCCATTGGCATCAAGTTTCGGATTATGCCCAGGAGCTGAGTATAACCCCGGATTATTTGAATAGCGTTATTAAAAGCTCGGTGGGGAGTACTGCTAAAGAGTTCATCCAGAACAGGCTGGTTACTGAGGCAAAAAGGATGGGATATCATACAGATCTATCTTCAAAAGAGATAGCATACTCTTTAGGTTTCAATGATCCGGCTCATTTTAGTAAATTTTTCAAGAAGGCAGAAGGGACTTCTTTTTCCGATTTCAGGGTCGGGTAATCATTCGAGTCGGGATTTTTACATCTTTTAAAGGTTTTTTTACATTGATTGAGGTTTTTCACCATAGTACCTTTGCACTATATCACAAAATAGGTAAAATATGGAGAAAATTAAAAGATATAATCTAGTAAAAGCCTCTACCAGAGGTGTGTCCAATCATGGATGGCTAAAATCAGCACACTCTTTTTCTTTTGCAAACTATTATGACCCCGAAAGGATTCATTTTGGTGCATTAAGAGTTCTCAATGACGATTTTGTAGCAAAAGCAGAGGGGTTTGGAAAACATCCGCACGACAACATGGAAATCATATCGATTCCTTTAAGTGGAGAACTTAAACATAGTGACAGTATGGGTAATACAACCATAATAAATGAAGGAGAGGTACAGGTCATGAGTGCGGGTACAGGAATTATCCATAGCGAGATGAACAACAGGGATGATATTGCTGTGGAATTCTTGCAAATATGGGTTTTTCCAAACAAAAAGAATGTGGAGCCCAGGTATGGTCAAATAGAAATCGGGAAAGAAGCAGTTCACAACAAATTGGGTTTAATTGTTGCTCCTTTTGAGGGAGAGAACCATGTATGGATAAATCAAAATGCATGGTTTAACCTTGGAGTGTTTGACAAGGAAACTGAATTGGTTTACAAACTGCAAGAGCCTTCCGGTGGAGTTTACATTTTTTTGATAGAGGGTAGGGCGCATATTGACGGTCATGAACTGAACAAGAGGGACGCCTTGGCTGTTTTGGATGCGCAAGATATTGATATAAAAGTTACAGAGAATACAAAAATACTTGTCATGGAAGTACCTCTGACATGGTAGATATAACGATTATTAACAATTTAAATAACAGACAATGAAAGTAGTAGAAGGGTTGAAATGGCGCTATGCCGTGAAGAAGTTCGATTCAACAAGAAAATTGACACAAGATCAGATAAATTATGTAAAGGAAGCTATCAATTTTATACCATCTTCTTATGGATTACAGCCATACAAGGTGCTGGAAATAAGTGATCCTGCAATCAGGGAGCAACTAAAAGAGGCGGCATACGGGCAGACACAGCTTACAGATGCTGCACATTTGTTCGTATTTGCAAATTTCACGGAGTTTGGCCCGGATAAGGTAGATGATTTCATAAACTTGACATCAAATATAAACGATATGCCAAAAGAGAGCAGTGAAGCTTATCGCAATACATTGAACAACATGATTTCTTCAATGACACAGCAGCAGCTCTCTGTATGGACTGCAAAACAGGTTTACATAGCCCTGGGATCTATGTTGGCAGCCGCTTCTGAACTGGAGATAGACTCTGCAGCTATGGAGGGATTTGACAAAGACAGATTTGACCAGATACTTAAACTTAAAGAGAAAGGACTGGCATCTGCTGTTATTGGAGCCATAGGTTACAGGTCTGCAGAAGATGCAAACCAATTTTTGAAAAAGGTTCGTAAACCAATGGACCAGCTTTTCGAAAAAGTATGAAAAGATATATAGAAAAAAATGAGTAAAAAAATAAGAGGGTGTCTGTTTAAGGCACCCTCTTAAGTTGAAAAAAACCAAAAATCATTTCCGTTATTGAGCTTTTTCAAATGCTTCAATACCGGAGTTCAGGAAGCTCATGAATTCTTCAACTGAACTTTCGCCGACAGGTTCTGTAAGTACGTTTTGGTTGGAGTCAATCAAAACATAATATGGCTGGGATGCAACCCCGAACCTGCTAAGTTGGTAATCCCTCAGTTTACGGCCAAGGGTGTTTTTCAATTTGCCATCAATTTGTGATACTACTTGCTCGTTCTGAGGGAGTTCTGTACGGTCATCCACATACAATGAAGCTAATACATATTTCTCCCTTATTATTTCCAGAACCTCGGGTTTGCTCCATACCGTAGCTTCCATCACTTTGCAGACACTGCATGTTTGGGCTTTGAATGAGAGCAATATTGGTTTTCTTGTCTCTTTGGCACATTCAATGGCGTCTTCTACCGTGTAGTAGCTGGGAAGTCCGTGCGGTGCCCTGTTCTTGACTGTAGCATATCTTGCCTGGCCGCAAAGCCCTTTGCTGGGCTCGTTAATGGAGGCAGAACCGTTGGAGCTTACTGTTGACGATCCCAACACTATTGTGCTTCCATCCTGAGGAGGAATGAGACCCGAGAGGGAAGCCAGCGGGGCACCAAACAAGCCGGGAACCAGGTAGATTGCAAAAGAGAAGGATGCAATTGCAAGCAATATGCGGAATGTTCCTACAAAAGGAGTATCGGAGTCATGTGATGTCTTCAATTTTCCAAGAAGGTAAATACCAAGCAGAATTGAAATAGCAATCCAGATAGAAATGAACAATGCCCTTGTCAGGATTCCCCATCCAAAGTAAGCATCTACGGTTGAAAGGAATTTCAAACTGAACCCAAGCAAAATGAAAGCAAAAACAACTTTTACAATGTTTAGCCATCCACCAGATTTTGGCATCTTTTTCATTAGGGAAGGGAAGAAAGAGAAGATCACGAATGGTAAAGAGAATGCAAGTCCAAATGCAGCCATGCCCAGGATTGGTTTGATTGCAAGGCCTCCGGTGACAGCAGCCGCCAGTATGGATCCAACAAACGGCCCTGTACATGAGAATGAAACAATGACCATTGCAAATGCAACAAAGAAAGAGGCAATAAAACCTCCTTTGTCTGCCTTGGCATCGGCTTTATTTGCCAAGCCGGTAGGAAGTGTTATTTCGAAAGCTCCAAAGAAGGAGATTGCAAAAATCATAAAAAGCACTGCAAACAACAAGTTTGGAATCCAATGAGTGCCCATGGCATCTGTGGCATCTGTGCTTTGGAACAGAGCTACAATTACTCCTACAAGTGTATAGATAAGGGTTACAGAGATTCCAAACACAAGCCCTTTGATTATCCCGTCCCTTTTTTTGCCGTTGCCACCTATGAAAAAACTGACTGTCATGGGAATCATCGGGAATACACAAGGTGTGAAAACACCTCCTAGACCGGCAGCAAAAGCTATCAGCAGGAATGTGAAAAGACCTTGGTTTGCCTTATTTTCCGATTGTCCCGAAGTGGAATTCTCTTTTGGAATGTCGTTTTTTATTGTCCGGATGCCTTCTTGATCAATTGTCCCGGCTGGTATGCTGAATGAAACATCAATTTCGTCCATAAGGCATTCGCTACCGTTGCACGTTTGGAAAATCAATATCCCCTCCACTTTGAATGGCTCATTTGTAAGCCGTTTGATTGTGTATGAAAAGGCTGCTTCTTTTTCAAAAACAAGAACATCCATTCCAAAAGCATCGTCGTATTTTGGTCTTGGAGTAAGTATATCATTGAGTTTGCCGACAGATTCGAATTCTGCTCCCTGGTTTATTTCAAAGTTGGTAGGCAGAGGCCCGTTTTCGAATTGAGTTGTGTTGTACATGTACCATGGATGCTGAATATCTGCCTTGAATATCAGGTCAATGGTGCCATCTCCGTTGTCTTTCTGCTCAAAACTCCATACCGCTGCCTCTTGGGAAAATATTGATGTGGCAGCAAAAATGGAAATGAATAATAGTATTACTTTACGCATATAATCTGTTTAATTTTTTTAAAGAAAACAAAAATAGGAAATTTTATATAAAAAGCACTAATTTTGTAGTTTGTAAATTTTATTGATATGACACAAGAAGAGCTTTTCAAGAGTTTGATTGCACACGCAAAAGAGTATGGTTTTATTTTCCAGTCCAGCGAGATTTATGACGGGTTGAGCGCTGTTTACGACTATGGACAGCTTGGAGTCGAATTAAAAAACAACATCAAGAAATATTGGTGGGATGCAATGGTGCGCCTGAACGAAAATATTGTGGGTTTGGACTCTGCCATATTCATGCATCCGAAGATATGGGAAGCCTCCGGCCATGTGGGTGCGTTCAATGATCCTTTGATAGATAACAAAGATTCCAAAAAGAGATACAGGGCAGATGTTTTACTGGAGGATTTCATTGCCAAGCTAGAGGAGAAGATTGAAAAAGATGTAGAAAAGGGTCGCAAGAAATTTGGTGATGCTTTTGATGAACCACAATTTCGGGAGACCAATCCAAATGTACTGAGGAACAAAAAGAAAGCCGATGATGTCCGGATTCGTATGAACAATGCCCTCAACAGTAATAACCTGGAAGAGCTTAGGCAGGTTATTTTGGATTGTGAGATTGCCTGCCCCGTTTCGGGATCACGTAACTGGACAGAAGTCAGGCAGTTTAACCTCATGTTTTCTACACAAATGGGGAGTGTGAGCGAAGATGCCAGTGTAATATACCTCCGTCCTGAAACCGCACAAGGTATATTCGTTAATTTTTTGAATGTCCAAAAGACAGGCAGGATGAAGCTTCCGTTTGGAATTGCACAGATTGGCAAAGCTTTCAGGAATGAGATAGTTGCACGTCAATTTATATTCAGGATGAGGGAGTTTGAACAGATGGAAATGCAGTTTTTTGTAAGACCAGGCGAGGAACTCAAATGGTTTGAACATTGGAAGAAAGCTCGTTTGAGATGGCATGAGGCAATTGGCTTGGGAGAGAGCAAATATCGTTTCCATGACCATGAAAAACTGGCCCATTACGCAAATGCAGCAGCCGATATTGAGTTTGAATTTCCTTTTGGATTCAAGGAGTTGGAAGGAATACACTCCAGAACCGATTTTGACCTTTCTCAACATCAAAAGTTTTCTGGCAAAAAGATGCAATATTTTGACCCTGAAACAAATGAAAGTTATGTGCCGTATGTGATTGAAACATCCATAGGGTTGGACAGGACATTCCTTGCTATTTATTCATCGGCCTATTGCGAAGAGAAACTGGAAAATGGTGATGAAAGGGTAGTCCTTAAATTGCCTGCATTCCTGGCGCCGGTAAAACTAGCTGTTTTGCCTTTGGTCAAGAAAGACGGTCTTCCTGACGTTGCCCGTAGGATAATGGACGATTTGAAAATCGATTTCAATTGCCAATACGACGAGAAAGACAGCATAGGAAAGAGATACAGAAGACAAGATGCCATAGGAACGCCGTTTTGTATTACCATTGACCATCAGACAATAGAAGATGATACTGTTACCATCCGTTACCGGGATTCCATGCAACAGGAGAGGATTTCTGCAAAAGAGTTAAGGGGAATTATAGAAAATAAAGTTAACTTTAGGAATATTTTTTCAAAACTATAAAAACCAGGAATATGTCTGATATATCTGTAAATTATATGGGTCTTAAGCTAAGCTCGCCAATAATGGCAGCCAGCTCAGGGTTGACAGCCCAACTTGACAGGGTGGCAGAATTTGAAAAAGCGGGAGTTGGAGCTATTGTTGTAAAGTCTCTTTTTGAAGAGCAAATTGTTAATGAGGCTGAGTTTCTCCAAAGCCAGTCACATGATTATCCAGAGTCTGCAGATTACCTGCATCATTATTTGAGGCAGAATTCAATTGAGCGTTACCTCAAACTGGTGACAGATGTCAAAAATACTGTTTCCGTGCCGGTTATTGCAAGTATAAATTGTTATTCCGGAGGTGAATGGACCTCTTTTGCCAAGGAAATTGAAAAAGCCGGGGCAGATGGGTTGGAGTTGAACATCTACTCGTTACCATTGGATATTTATAAATCTTCCAATGATATAGAGACGGAATATTTAAATGTAGTTGAGAAGGTTTCCAAACAACTCAAGATTCCTGTGGCAGTGAAGATTGCCTCTACATTTACAAATCTCCCCGGGTTTGTAAACGCCCTTAAGGCACACGGCGCAAAAGGTGTTGTAATGTTCAACAGGTTTTACAGTCCTGATATTGACATTAAAAAGGTAAGGGTTTTCCCTGCAGATGCATTCTCTTCTCCGGAAGAGAGTTTGAGGGAGCTAAGATGGATGGGTATTGTCTCTGCACTTGTTTCGGGTATAGATCTTTCTGCCAGTACCGGAGTCCATAACGGGACGTTGGCCCTTAAGCAGATTTTGGCTGGGGCTACAACGGTTCAAATGTGCACCGCCTTGTACAAAAAGGGTGCTGTTTCAATCTCAAATGCAATTGACGATATCAACTTGTTTATGGATACTCAAGGATTCTCTTCTGTAGAGGAATTCAAGGGAAAACTAAACTATGCAAATATTGAGAACCCTGGTAAGTTCGAGAGGGTCCAGTTTATGAAAACATTTGGGAATAGGGGATAGTGAAGCTGAATGTAGAGCCCTTCCCAAGAGAGCTTTCCACCCAAATTTTCCCCCCAAGGAGTTCTGTATAAGATTTTACGATGGCAAGGCCAAGTCCTACGCCATCGTATTGTTTGTTTAGATTGCTGTCCACTTGGTAAAATCGGTCGAAAATTTTCTCTTGCAACTCTTTTTCAATGCCAATACCTTGGTCTTTTATGTTGAATTGTATGAATCCGTTGTCAATTTGATAGCTGAATTCAATCACACCTCCCGAAGAGTATTTTATTGCGTTTTTTACAAGGTTGTTAACTATGGCGTACAGTTTGTCCCTGTCTGTATACACTACAAGGTCTTTTTCCATCTCCTGACTGCAAGTCATGGTAATCCCTTTTTTCTCGATGTCCATTTTGAAAAACGTGCGTACATTATGGCAAAGTCCATTAAGTGAAACGGGCTGTATGTTGGTGCTCTCTTGTTCGGAGTCCAGCAATGATATCTTGATAAGGTCATTGAGGATGCTAATCATCCTTTGCCCGCTGTTTTGGATGATTTCTATGTATTTCTCCTTCTCTTCCCGGGAGAGGGAGTCGTCTTTGAGAAGCTCTGTGAAACCTATGATTCCATTCATTGGTGTGCGTATCTCGTGACTCATGTTGGCAATGAACTGGGTTTTGAGTTTGTCTGCCCGCTCTGCCCGTTCTTTCTCTTTTTTAAGGTCTCCCTTTTGAAAAATATACCTCTTGAACAAATGTCCGAGATCTGAAAATTCTGCCGGGGCTTGTATTAGTCTGTCTACATCTGACATCTCCTCTCTTTCCAGGATTTTTCTGACCAACGATAGGGGACGGATCATGAGTTTTTTGATGGATTGCATGAATACCAGCCACATAATTACAAAAAACAGTAAAAGAGAGAAGATAAGATAAGAAGAACTGTTTTTGTAAAGTTTGAACAGCAAATCCTCTTTTGAAAACCATGCTCCTCCTATCTTTGACCCGTTATGGTCCAGGAATTGGTAATAGGCTTGCAAATAATTTGAATTTTCCTGCTTGTTGTCAATGGGAGTGTTCTCTACCAATGAAATAGAATAATTGAGACTATTTGCCAGTGTAGAGATATGACGGTTATTCCACAATTTGCCCAGCACAAAATAACCGAATGTGGGAGGGGGGCTTCCTTTTTTGTAGGTTTGAGGGTGTATTGGCGCTGCTACGTACTCAAGATATCCGGCTTCTGTTTTGGTGAAACAATTCAAATACCTTTTGCCGGAAAGGGATAATAATGCAGATGCCGGTATAACCCTGGTAAGATTGTAAGGATATATGCTGTATTCAATTTGCAGAGTAAGGCTTTTGTCGTATATGGCAACATAATCAAGGTCATAGGCTTCAAGTAATGAAGAGAGGTTGTAATCGAACCACTCTTGTGTTACCCCCTTTTCCATTGCTTTTGAAAACTCATCCCAGTGTGTGTAGTCCAGGATTACCTCTGTCATTTTGATGCTATGGTATTTGATCAAGGAGTTGAAATCCTGGATATACTCTTCTTTGCTTTTTTCATGGAGCATCCTGGCCTGTCTTCTTTGGAGAAACAAAATGGCAGTGAATACAATGCTAAGGATTACCCCGGCATAGATAACCATCTTCATAAGTTGTGCATTGATACCGGAGTTGTTTCTCATTTTTCTGTTTTTTTCATTGGCCACCAAAGTTAGGAAACTTTTAAAAACCCTTTACATAATAAGGGATTCCCGACGTTTTAATTTAACATGAGTTTTGTATGAAAACTTTTGCCGGTGTAATTATATGATATCCTGTCTTTGAGTGATTCTTTGAGCATGGCGTATTGCTCAATTCCGGTACAATGTCCTGTATGGATATATTTTACATGTGTGCTTGCCATTTTTTGGGATAATTCACGAATTTCTTTGGCAGAGTGTTTTGATGTATGTAGCCCACCAATTACTTCTATTACTTTGTTTCCCGTAATATGTTGGGTGTCTGATATAATATCAATTATTCCTTTGTGAGAGCATCCTGTAACCAAAGATGTTTTTCCATCAATTTGGAATGCGAGATATTGTTCGTCGCAAAACAGATCTTCTGCAGGTTCAGTTTTGCCGTCATGTTTGATGGAAAAATTGTTTGCAGAGGTCAAAGATTTGTTGGGAGTAGAGATAATTGACAGAAGCGGAGAGATTGGTGTGAAAATAGATTTGGTGAGTATAAAACGGTTTTTGGCCGGATTGTCTTTTTGCAAGAGTTTCTCTTTATTGGGAATCCCGATGTATTTCCCGTTATGCATCTTATGCCAGAAAGCCTCTTTGCGAATATAAACTGTTGCTTTGTCGTTTATTTCCAGAAACTTGGCAAGGCCACCCGTATGATCGTAATGACCATGGCTAATTATCAATAAATCTGTTTGTGACAGATCAATGCCCAGGTGTTTTGCATTGTGGTGAAATAGGTCACTTTGCCCGGTATCAAACAATATATTCAGCTTTTCCTGGTTTAATACAGGATTCTCATTGATTTCAATATACAGAGATAAGCCGTGTTCTGCCCCCATTTTGCCGGATGCGACATAATTGTCTACCAAAGTTGTGATTTTCATGGGATGAATTTTTAGGTAACTAGAGGTAATAAAAAAAGTCTGCAATTCTAATGAATTACAGACTTTGTTGTCGGGGTACTCCGACTCGAACGGAGGACCCCCTGCTCCCAAAGCAGGTGCGCTAGCCAACTGCGCCACACCCCGAAAATTTAAAGAACAATTCCTTTTGCGATGTAATCTTTCCCAAAAGGAGTGCAAAGGTATATCTTTTTTCCAATTTAACAAAAAATGGAGAAAAAAAATCAAGAATTTTGGCATGAAATATGAATCGTATACGATATAAACGAAAACGATTAATAAATCAACTGAATTTTTATGAATAAGATTAATTTTTATGACCTCGAGGCAGAGAGCCTAAAAGGGAAAGTAGTCCCGATGTCGGAATTCAAAGGGAAAACAGTAATTGTAGTCAATACTGCAAGTAAATGTGGGTTAACACCACAATACGAGGGGCTGGAACAGCTTTACCGTAAGTATAAGGAGGATGGATTGGTGATTTTGGGGTTTCCTTGTAACCAGTTTGCCAACCAGGAGTCCGGTAGCTCCGGAGAGATTGAGGAGTTTTGCCAGGTAAATTACGGAGTCACATTTCCAATGTTTGCAAAAACAGATGTAAACGGAGATGGAGCTCATCCTTTGTTTAAATTTTTAAAAAATGAGCTGGGTTCCATTTTTGGAAACAAGATAAAATGGAATTTTACAAAATTCGTGATAGATAAGAATGGTAGACCTGTTAAAAGGTTTGCCCCCTTTACAAAACCAGCCAAAATGGAAGATTATATCAAAAAGCTACTGTAATTTTACTTTATGAGCAATAAACAAATTGAAACCCCGGATGTGAACAAGATAAGTGCCCAGGCTTTATATCTTGGAAACCAGATTTGTTTTCCTTTGTATGCTGCTTCCAGACTTACCAATCAGTTGTATACACCTTTGCTTAAGGAGATGGGACTGACATATCCGCAATATTTGGTTATGATGGTTTTGTGGCAGTACAAACAGATGACTGTGAACGAAATTTGTTCCAAGCTTGTATTGGAAACCAATACTGTGACACCTCTGCTTAAACGTCTGGAGCAAAAGGGAATGATTGCTCGTAGACGTTCCATTGAAGATGAGCGTATTGTGATTGTTTCACTCTCTGAAAAGGGTACAAATCTAAGGGATTCTGCTTTGGAGATTCCTTCAAAGATAGTTGCAAATTTTAGCGGGAGCCAGATATCCAAAGAAGAGATGCTTGCATTCAAAGAGACTATTTGGAAATTGCTGGGAGTTCTTAAAACTAAATGAACTTAGCTTTATAGTTGTTATATTTGCTAAACTGTAATTTAATTTTGCGATGTTGAATTTTACCGGAATAATCATAGGGGTCATCACATTTGTGATAATAGGTCTTTTCCATCCATTGGTAATAAAGGCAGAGTATCACTTGGGTGTGAGGAGCTGGGTTTTGTTCCTGATTGCGGGGTTGGGTGCAGTTGCAGCCTCTTTGGTTGTGGCAAACATTGTTGTCTCTGCAGCACTGGGTGTGTTTGGCTTTTCTTGCCTTTGGAGCATTAAGGAGGTTTTTGAACAGGCAGAACGGGTAAAGGAGGGGCGTTATCCTAAAAATCCTAAACGAAAATATTGAAGGAGGAGTTTCATGAATTCATATAGAGGCAATCAATTGTTCGGTTTCGGGAATGTACTCGGGGCCGAACAAGTTTATATGGTTCATCATGTGGTATAATTGGTAAACTTTGAAGCGTTGCTCCCAACCCTCTGCCAATGGGTACTCTTTGTGGTAACTGTTGTAAAAATCGTGCGGGAAATACCCGAACAGCCTGGTCATTGCCAAATCGGTTTCCCTGTGTCCGTAATAGACAGCAGGGTCTATCAATACTGCGTTGTCGTTATGTGTGCAGATGTAATTGCCGGACCAGAGGTCTCCGTGTAACAAAGAAGCTCCCTCTGCCTCCACTCCTTGCAGGATGATTGGCAAAACCGATTCCAACCTGCGGAATCTGTTTACCAGGGCAGGTGTCAGCAAATTGTTATGTTCCAGCAAGTGGTATTGGGGTAATAACCTTTTTTCAAAAAAGAAATCTGTCCAGTTGTGTTTCTGTGAACCCTCTGCAATATTCAATTGAGGCGTGAAGCCAATGAAATTGTCTTGGAAAAAGCCGTATTCTTCTTTTTTAAAGCGATGCAGTCTGGCCAGCTCCTTGCCAAATTTCTTAAAAAATTTGTGAGATGGCTCTATGGGTTCTATATATTCCGTAGTAATGTAATTGGGCCCGTATGAGATTACCTGGGCTACTTGTAAAACCTGTGCCTTAGCCAGTTCCCTTAGCCCATTTGCTTCGCATTTGAACATATTGCCGGCAGGTCCTGTTTTGGTATTGGTTTTCATAAGGTAAATTTTTGATTATA
>JAQWAL010000019.1 GCA_028707695.1 Bacteroidales bacterium
CAGCCAAAGCCACAACAAAGACAGCCAAAGCCACAACAAAGACAACCAAACCTAAGAAGAATGGCAAGTAACTACCCCATAGAGGTAATACCGGCGGCGGCAATCAGCGAGGCCATATCAAAGGCTCCGGCGCTCATTGTGGACACAACCCAAAACGACCACATTTTCAAATCACTGGAAAACCTTTATGCTCAGGGCAATTACAAGCTGTACCTCACCCGTCCCGGCATAAACCAGCTTGCTACTATCCTTAGCAGGGCAAACTCCTGCGGAGTCAGGACAATTGTGCTGTGTTCCGGTCAGGTTTCCTCTTTGAACCAAATATTGCCACAAAAGAATTTTTCTGCCAGCCTCATCTCTCCGGGTACAGACATCAACCCAGAATCGGTCCACCAAACCCTCCTTTCCAATGGTTCACTCGAAGCTTTTTCACATATCGCATACCAGTCATACAGGACAAATCCTTCACAAACCTCTGCCATGTCAGACAAGTTCTTCGAAGAGCTCCGCCTTGGCACATTAAGGAACGACATAACCCTGGCAGAGCCATTGATACGCAACAAGGAGTATGCTTTCTTAGATCTCAACTCTGTACGTAGCAGTGATTTCCCCGGCAATCCTTTGAATTCTCCAAACGGATTGTATGCAGAGGAAGTTTGCCAGATTGCCCGTTACATCGGAATGGGTCAGGATATCAAATCCCTCTTCCTTTTTGGAATTCCTTCCGGCAAAAAACATAACCCCGTTGCCACCGAACTTGTCTCCGAAATCGTGTGGCATGTTGTGGAAGCCTTGTCTGCAAACATTGTCGAAGACCCTGCCGATCCTTCAAAAGAAGAACTTTTCCTCAAGAAAATCGTAAGCATGGGGCAAGACGGACAAGATATCATGTTTGTCACAAGCCGCTCCACAGGTCGTTGGTGGATGGAAATTCCGGACATTGAAAACTCTGGCAATCTTTTTATTCCATGCTCCCAGTCGGACTATGCAACCGCTTGCTCAGGAGACCTTCCATTGAGATGGCTTTTCTTTTTTCAAAAAATAAATCCGAATTAATTATAATTTATCATTATATTTGTTGTCATACATAATATCTTTTACCAGTATGCCAAAATATCAGATTGATCAGATAGATCAAAAGATCCTCTCTTTCCTTGTAAAAAATGCGAGGATGCCATTTCTTGAGATTGCCCGTGAATGTGGTGTCTCAGGAGCTGCTATTCATCAGAGAGTAAAGAAAATGGAGAACTTAGGAATTATAACCGGTTCTCGTTTGCTTGTAAAACCTCAAACATTGGGGTTGAATGTATGCGCTTTCGTGGGGGTAAGCCTCGCACAGGCAAACCACTATCCTTCTGTCATAGAGGCCCTGCGCAACATCCCGGAAGTCGTGGAATGCCACTTTGTGACAGGCAAGCATGCCCTTATGCTCAAAATCTACTGCCACAGCCATGACCACCTTATGGAAATCCTTATAAACACAATCCAGAATATCCCGTCCGTAGAACAAACCGAGACCTTCATCTCCCTGGACCAGGCTATAGAAAGGCAGGTTTGGGTAAAAGACTATCCTGGCAAAACATCAACTGTAAGGAAACGCTAGTCCCGACAGTCTCAAAAGAGATTGAAAATTGCCTCTGCAAGGGTCAAATCTTCCGGCCTTGTTATTTTTATATTGGTAATCTTACCGGGAACCAGTTCAATTTTCATCCCTGCACTCTCTACAACCGATGCATCATCGGTAAATGAGGGGAGGTATGCCATTTGGTAGGCATCCAGTAATATCTCGCTCTTGAACACCTGTGGAGTCTGCACCATGTAATACAGGCTTCTGTCTGTGATTGCAGAATTGCCCCCAGGCTGTTTTATCCTCATCGAATCGGCCGGCTCCACAACCGGAACCACTGCCCCGCACTCTTTGGCCTTGGCATACATCCCTTCCAAAAAGCCGGGCTGTACAAATGGCCTCACGCCGTCATGCACTGCAACAATGCCGGGTTCCTTTATATGTGCCAATGCATTCTTTACCGAGTGGAACCTTGTGATGCCACCCGATACAAGCAGATGCCTGAACTTGAAACGATTTTCAAAACAATAGTCTTTCCAGTACTGTTTGTAAACATCCGGAAGCACAAGAATGATTTCGGGCACGTTTTCCATGGAAAGGAAACGCTCTATAGTATGGACAATGACTGGTTTACCCCCCAAAGGAAGGAACTGTTTTGCAATATCCGCCCCCATCCTTGTCCCGGACCCGCCGGCCACAATCACAGCATAGTATTTGCAACCCATGTTTGTTGTTTTTTTAATCTTTTCAAAATTACATTATTTGGCGTTGCAAAAGTAGGTATTAATTGCATATTTTAGTAATTTTGTAGCCATTTACAGGACATGGAAATGAGACAAATCAAAAGAGCACTAATCTCGGTTTACCACAAAGATGGTATAGACAAAATAGCTACAAAACTCAACATGCTGGGGGTAGAGATACTCTCCACGGGCGGCACCTGCGATTTCATTCGTGATTTGGGTATCCCGGTTACCCCGGTAGAAGATATAACCTCCTATCCGTCAATTCTTGGCGGAAGGGTTAAAACCCTTCATCCAAAGGTGTTCGGTGGTATCCTCTCCCGCAGGGACAATCCCGATGACCAATCCCAGCTAATTGAATATGACATACCTGCAATCGACCTTGTGATTGTGGACCTTTACCCTTTCGAAAAATACGTGGAGTCACAGGCTCCGCACAATCAAATCATAGAGAAGATTGACATCGGGGGCATCTCACTCATAAGGGCGGCCGCAAAAAACTATCAAGATGTGCTTATTGTTGCCTGCAAAGAGCTGTATGGCAATCTGGAAGCCATCCTTGAAAATGGCAACAGCACCACTTTGAAACAACGGATGGAGTTTGCTGCCCATGCATTCAATGTGAGTTCACACTACGACACCTCCATATTCCGCTATTTCAGCAAAGAGGCGGCATTGGATGTGAACCTTTTCAAAGAGAGCATTAACGAATCAATACCACTAAGGTATGGCGAGAACCCTCACCAAAATGCAAGGTTCTACGGCAACCCCCGGCAATTGCCTCAGCAATTGCACGGCAAGGAGATATCCTACAACAACCTGCTGGACATAGAGGCGGCCATAGAGCTTATCAGCGATTTCCAACAACCTACTATAGCAATACTCAAACACAACAATGCCTGCGGGTGTGCCACCCGGGACAATCTTGCACTGGCATGGAAGGATGCCCTGGCCGCAGACCCTGTCTCTGCATTCGGCGGTGTGATAGCTGCAAACAGGAACATAGACAAAGAGGTTGCGGCCCAAATGAACAACCTTTTCTTTGAGGTTGTGGTTGCTCCTTCCTACGACAACGATGCCCTTGAAATCTTAAAGCAAAAGAAAAACAGGATCATCCTTGTAAACACAAAAGAGTTGCGCACACCTGTCAAATTCCGCAGCATGATGGGCGGGGTATTGGTTCAGGACAGGGACAGCCTGTGCGAAACCGATTCAAACTTGAAAGTCGTTACCAAAACAGCCCCCTCAACCAAGGAGGTAAAAGACCTGTTGTTTGCCAACATACTGGTGAAACACTCCAAATCCAACGCCATAGTCCTGGCAAAGGACTCCATGCTCATTGCTTCGGGCATAGGACAAACATCAAGGGTAGATGCCCTGAAACAGGCAATAGCAAAAGCACAAAGTTTCGGGTTTGACCTCAAAGGGGCTGTAATGGCATCAGATGCCTTTTTCCCTTTCCCCGATTGCGCACAAATTGCCCACGAACACGGTATAGATACAATCATACAGCCAGGGGGTTCTGTCAGGGACAATGAGTCCGTAGAGTATTGCGACAACAACCAAATGGCAATGGTTACCACCGGCATACGCCATTTCAAACACTAATGTACAAAACCAAGGATAAACACTACAAAACTTATGGGATTTTCTTTTTTAACACAAGAGCTGGCAATTGACCTGGGTACTGCCAACACAATAATCCTGATGAACGACAAGGTGGTGGTAGACGAACCGTCAATTGTAGCAATTGACCAGAATACCGGCAAACCTATCGCTTTCGGGCAAAAAGCCCGCATGATGCATGGCAAGACCCATGCAAACATCAAGACTGTAAGGCCTCTCAGGGATGGTGTTATTGCTGACTTCAATGCTGCCGAGCAAATGATCAGGGGATTCATCAAAATGATTAACTATCGCAACTCCTTCTTTACCCCAAGCCTCAAGATGGTGGTTTGCATACCGTCAGGCAGCACAGAGGTAGAGATACGTGCGGTAAGGGACTCAGCAGAGCATGCAGGGGGAAGGGATGTGTTCCTCATATACGAACCTATGGCAGCAGCAATCGGTATAGGCGTCGACGTAGAGGCACCCACAGGCAATATGGTAGTGGACGTAGGAGGCGGCACAACAGAGATTGCAGTCATTTCCCTTGGTGGTATTGTCATAAACCAGAGCATCAGGGTTGCCGGAGATGTCTTCACATACGAAATCCAGCAATACATGAGGCAACAACACTCCATAAAGATTGGGGAACTCACTGCAGAAGATATCAAAATCAAAGTAGGTGCCGCCATGTCAGAGCTTGATGAATATCCCGAACCATACACCGTAAGGGGTCCGAACCTCATGACTGCACACCCGGTAGAGGTCAATGTCACAAGTCAGGAGATTGCCCACAGCATAGACAAATCCCTTGCAAAGATAGAGACTGCCATAATCCAGGTACTGGAACAGACTCCTCCGGAATTGTATGCAGATATTGTGCAGAATGGCATCTACATCACCGGTGGCGGGGCTCTGCTTAGAGGTCTGGACAAAAGGTTGTACGACAAGATAAACATCCCTTTCCATGTTTCCGATGAGCCTCTGCAAGCAGTTGCCAGGGGTACATCAATCGCACTAAAGAATACAGACAGGCTACCATTCTTGATGAGGTAACAAAATGTGGAACAAGTCCCCCATCATACGCGGTTTGGCAACACTCCTCCTCTTTTTTGCATTGGAGGGGGTTTCGTTGCTGTTCATTGCAAAGGACAGCCTGTTCCAGAAAGCCAGGATAAACAGTATAATGATGGGTATAAAAGGGGATATTTCTGGTTTCTCTTCCGATGTACGTTATTTCATTGGGCTTTGGAAGGTAAACGACATGCTGCACCAAGAGAACATCGCCCTCAAGAACAAGCTGGATCATCTCAAATCTGAGCTTGGACAAAGGGACACCCTGTTCTCTGTAACAGCAGACAGCACAAGGCCCGGGTTTTCATACATCCCCGCAAGGATAATCTCCAACAGTACCAACAAATTGCAAAACTTCATCATCCTTGACAAAGGGAGCCGTCATGGGGTTCAAAAAGAGATGGGCGTTGTCTCTGCACTGGGAGTGGTAGGGGTAGTGAAAGAGGTGACGGAAAATTACTCCTATGTCATTTCGTTCCTCAACACCACCCAAAGCATTAGTGCCCGCATAAGCCCTTCAGGAGCATTCGGCCCTTTGGAGTGGGATGGCAAAAGCACCAACCATGCAATCCTCTCACAAATTCCGCAACATATCAGGTTCAACATGGGTGATACAGTCAGCACCAGTGGTTACTCATCCATTTTCCCCGGGGGGATTCCGCTTGGCACTGCACAATCCTCCACACTCAAAGGAGGGACTCATCATATGATAACCGTAAAACTTTTCCAGGATTTCAGCTCACTCCATCTGGTGAACATTGCTGTAAACCTTAACATTCAGGAAATTAATAATTTAAAGGAGAGTAACAACAACAATGAATATTAGGCCCAACACAAGCATTTTTTTGATGTTCACGGGATTTGTGCTCCTGCAGATAATCCTGTCCGGCCTTATCGATTTTGGTCCGTTGCTCTTTATCTCAATTTACCCGTTGTTCCTGCTTACACTACCGCTGTACCTGCCTTCCAGAAGACTTATGGTTTGGGCTTTTGCAACAGGATTGACAATTGATTACTTTTCCAACTCTATAATGGGAATAAACAGTGCTGCCTCCATAATAATGGTGGTTTCACAAACCAGGGTATTCAAACTCCTTTACAGGAAAGGAGACATGGAAAACCAGGTAAGGCCCGGAATGCGTGAGATGGGTCTGTCCCGCTTCTCTGCATATATTGCAATTAACCTGGCAATACACCACATTGCTTTGGTCTCATTGGAGAACTTTGGTTTTGGACACTTTGCGAGCACTCTTCCCAGGATAGTGGTCAGCCTGATGGCTAACACAATTTTGATTTTGATTGCAGAATACGGTGTGTTTTACAGGAGACGCAGATAATGGCAGTAGAACTGAAAAAGAAGAATATCCTTATAATAGGATTGCTTGCAGTTGCTTTGGTATACCTGGTGCAATTGTTCAACCTTCAGATCCTTGACCAGGAGTACAAGATAACTGCCAGCAACAATGCTTTCCGTTACGATGTCCAATACCCTGCAAGGGGGCTTGTACTTGACAGGAACGGTGAGATGCTGGTTGCCAACGAAACCTCCTACGACATAATGATCACCCCCATAGAGGTAAAAGAGTTTGACACATTGGACCTGTGCAAGATCTTTGGACTGGAAATAGAAGAGGTCAAGACAAAGTTAAAAGAGTACCGGAAAAACCGGAGAAAAATAGGTTATCAGTCATTTCCTTTTGTCAAACAAGTGCCTGCACAGCAATATGCGCATTTCCACGAAAAATCATGGAAGTTTCCCGGTTTCACATCAATATCCCGCACAATACGCAGTTACCCGTTCAATGCCGGTGGCAACCTTTTGGGTTACATCACAGAAACCGACACCGCCTTCCTAAGGCGCAATCCCGATTACAAAATGGGGGACTACATAGGCCGGACAGGTATCGAGCAATCCTACGAACATATTTTGAAGGGTCAAAAAGGATACAATATTTTCCTGAGGGATGTCCACAACCAGGTAAAATCCAGTTTCAGCGACGGCAAATACGACAAACCGGCCGTTCCCGGCAAAACCATAATAAGCTCAATTGATGCAAATTTGCAGCAATACGGAGAACTTCTCATGCAAAACAAAGTGGGCAGCCTGGTGGCAATTGAGCCATCCACAGGAGAGATCCTCACCCTTGTTTCCAGCCCTGGAATAGATGTGAGCAAACTGGCAGCAATCAACAAACACTACAAGGAGATCTCTTCTGACCCGTACAAACCTATGTTCAACAGGGCCACCATGTCTCCATATCCTCCGGGTTCTGTTTTCAAACTTGTCAATGCACTTGTTGCCCTGGAAGAGGGCCTCATAGAGCCCGGGACTTCCAACAGCTGTTACGGAGGCTACAACGTAGGCCGCGGAATGGGATGCCATGCCCACCCCTCTCCTGTAGACCTCACAGAGTCCATAATGATGTCTTGCAACACCTACTATGCAATAGTTTTCCGGCAAATCATAGACAACCCAAAATACTCTTCTGTAAGGGAGGGGTTTGAAAGATGGCGCGAGCTTGTGATGAGTTTTGGTTTCGGCCAAAAGCTTGGCAGCGATTTGCCTTCTGAACAGGCCGGCTCAATGCCCTCATCCCAAACCTACGACAAGATCCACGGGAAAGACCGTTGGCGCTCACTCTCCATCCTCTCACTTTCCATTGGGCAGGGAGAGATTGGCACCACACCTCTGCACCTGGCCAACCTTGCAGCCACATTGGCAAACAGGGGATACTATTACACCCCCCACCTTATCAAAGGCTCTCCCGATACTTTGATAAACCCACAATACACGCAACGTAATTACACATTGGTAGATACATCTCATTTCCATAAAGTGATTGATGGTATGTTCAAAGCAGTCAACTCCCCGCCTGGTTCAGGGGCAACAGCCCGAATTGCCGCTGTACCCGGCCTGGATATCTGTGGCAAAACCGGAACATCCCAAAACCCGCACGGAAAAGACCACTCTGTATTCATCTGTTTTGCTCCCAGGGACAATCCAAAGATTGCTGTTGCTGCATACATAGAGAATGCAGGTTTCGGGGCTACATGGGCAGCACCCATTGCCTCTCTGCTCATAGAGAAATATCTCAACGGGGAGATAAGCAGGGAGTACCTCCAGGAGTATGTGACAAACGGGAACCTTATGCAAAACGTTCCAATAAAAAAACAGTAAATGATTGCAGGACAGGAATACAGGAAATTGGACTGGAGTTTGGTAATTGCATACCTTGCACTTACTGTCATTGGCTGGGTAAATATCTTTTCGGCCGTTTACGACCAGGAACACGCCACTATATTTGACCTTTCTCAACGTTACGGGATGCAGTTCATCTGGATGCTTACCTCTTATGCCATAGCCTTTGCAATACTTTTCCTGGTCAATCCCAAAATCTACAGCACCTTGTCGGGATTCATCTATGGTTTCTCCTTGCTTTTGCTGGCAGGGGTCATTTTCCTGGGTATTGAGGTAAATGGTTCAAATTCATGGTTCCAGATTGGCCCGGTAAGGTTCCAGCCTGCAGAGCTTTCAAAAATAGCCACAACTGTAGCCCTTGCCTCCTTACTCAGCAAATATGGCTTCAACCTCAAATCACCAAGGGGAATAATAACCACTGCACTTGTCATCTTGACCCCGGTACTGCTCATAATCATGCAAAAAGAGACCGGCTCTGCATTGGTGTACTCTGCCTTCATATTCATGCTCTACAGGGAGGGTTTGAGCGGTTGGTACCTGGCTGTTGGCATGCTTGCAATTGTTTTGTTCCTGGTCACAATGGGAATTTCTTCGTTTGCTGCTGTCATTGTCCTTACCGCCATCATGACAATTGTCAGGGGTGTCACCGGCAAATATCCATTGAGGCATTTCCTGTTCCTTCTCTTTTTTGTGCCGGCCATGATATACTCCCCAAAATTGGGTGAGCTCCCTTTTTTGGAAGGGATAGATGATATCCATCCAACATGGTGGCTGGCGGTTGTGCTGATGCCTGCACTCTTCTATCATTTTTACAAGTTGTTCAAAGCCAAAATGGCAAGGATGTGGCATTTGACATTGGTCTTCTTTGCTTCACTTATGCTCATCTTCTCTGTCCAGTTCTTTTTCGAGAATGTGTTGCAGCCACACCAGAAGGCCAGGATAGAAAACCTGCTGGGAATCAATGTAGACCTCCATGGTGCCGGTTACAACGTCCACCAGTCAAAGATTGCCATTGGGTCCGGAGGTTTCATGGGCAAAGGGTTCCTGAAAGGCACGCAAACCAAATTCAACTTTGTACCGGAACAAAGCACCGACTTCATCTTTTGCACAATTGGAGAAGAGTGGGGTTTTGCCGGCTCTGCAATGCTCATCTCTTTGTACCTTTTCCTGATTATCAAGATCCTAAACTCCGCAGAGAAACAGAAGGACAACTTCAACCGTATCTACGGTTATTCACTGGCCTCTGTCATATTCATGCATTTCCTTATCAACATTGGCATGACCATCGGGCTCATGCCTGTAATAGGAATCCCCCTGCCCTTTGTGAGCTACGGGGGATCATCCTTGTGGAGCTTTACGATTTTCCTCTTTATATTTATACGATTAGACCTAGATCGCCGGAAGTGAGGGGGTCCTCAATATCCTCAACTATCTCCTGGTCCCATTTCAAATACAGCATCACTACTCCTTTGGGCGTCTTTTCGCCCTCTTTCACGAAAATCTTTTCTACTGTACCGGCAAAAGGAGCTGCAACCAGGTTCTGCATCTTCATTGCCTCAAAGGTCAACAGCAGGTCTCCCTCCTCTACATGGTCTCCCTCTTTTATGTTCAAAGAGGTGACAACTCCCGGTATTATCGATTTTATCTCCCGGGGGTCGGGACGTTGCCAAACCACCCTTTCCTTGAATTTGGCAGTAAGGTTCGTTTCAAAAACCCTTGCATCAGGGAAAATCTGCAATGTATCATGTGCCAGGGGAGCATTTGCAGCCCCTCTTTTTTTGGCACCACCGGCCATTTTGGCCTTTGGTTCTTTTGTCTTTATCGTTTTTAATTTAGGATCCTTGGTCTTTGAAGGTTTGGCCTTGCGGCCGGCAGCCTCCTGCTTTTTCTGTACCAAAGCCCTTTTTTCTGACATTTTCATAATCAATCGTTTTGAAGTGGTTAAAATGGTGGAATACCATGCTTCTTGGTAGGTCTCTTCACAACTTTGTTTTTGGAAACGTCTAATGCATGTATCAAGAACTTACGTGTGTCCTTAGGGTCAATAACAGAATCTATGTAGCCTTTTGCCGCTGCTACGTAGGGGTTTGCAAACTTTTGTTTGTACTCCTCTACTTTTTGTTTGCGCATAGCTTCGGGATCTGCAGCTTCCATGATCTCTTTCCTGAAAATAATATTGGCAGCACCCTCAGGACCCATAACTGCAATCTCTGCCATTGGCCAGGCAAATACAAAATCGGCCCTCAAATGGCGTGAGTTCATTGCTATATAGCCACCACCATAGGCTTTCCTCAAAATCACGGTTACCTTTGGAACAGTGGCTTCGCTATATGCATAAAGCAGTTTTGCTCCATGGCGGATTACCCCGGCATGCTCCTGGTCTACCCCGGGCAGGTAACCCGGAAGGTCTTCCAAAGTTATGATTGGAATGTTGAAAGCATCGCAGTAACGGATAAACCTTGCAGCTTTGTCACTTGAATCGCAATCCAGCACACCGGCAAGCACAAGTGGCTGGTTTGCAACAAACCCTACAGTACAACCATTGAGCCGACCAAAGCCAACCACAATATTGGCAGCCCACATCTGCTGCACTTCAAAGAAGTCGGAGCTGTCTGTTATTGCCCTTATCACATCCCTCACATCGTAAGGTTTGGTGGGGTCTTCAGGAACAATCTTCTCTATCTTGAAATTCTTGGTGTCCGGCAATTTTGCTTTTGCAGGAGCACAGTTGCAATCGTTATGAGACGGAATATACTCCAAAAGGGTCTTGATTTGGCCGAAACACTCCTGCTCACTGTTGGCAAAGAAATGGGCATTTCCCGTGATCTCGCTGTGGACCCTGGCACCTCCCAGTGACTCCATGTCTATCTCTTCTCCCAAAACAGATTTGATAACCTCGGGGCCCGTAATGAACATCTTGGAAATCTTGTCCACCACAAACACAAAATCTGTAAGGGCAGGAGAGTATACAGCACCCCCGGCACAGGGACCAAGGATTACCGAAAGCTGTGGTATTACACCACTTGCAAGTGTATTGCGGAAAAATATCTCTCCGTAGCCGGCAAGCGAGTTGACACCCTCCTGAATCCTGGCTCCGCCCGAGTCGTTGATCCCTATCAAAGGAATGCGCATCCTCAAGGCATAATCCATTATCTTGGTAATCTTCCGTGCATGCATGGAGCCCAATGAGCCCCCGGCAACTGTAAAATCTTGTGCATAAATAGCTATCGGCCTTTTGTTTATAGTCCCGGTACCAATAACCACGCCATCCCCGGCAAGGTTTTTACCTTCCATCCCGAACTCCCTGGCCTCATGCTCGATAAAGAGGTCATACTCATAAAAGGAATCGGGGTCCAGTAATTGATTGATCCTTTCTCTGGCAGGAAGCTTTCCCATTGCCCTTTGTTTGGCTATGGCATTTTCTCCCCCGCCTTGCAGTACTTTTGCCGTACGTTCCTGCAATTCAGAGATTTTTCTTTTTAATAGATTCATAGGTTTTTGTTTTGATACAGGACAAAAATATGAAAATATTTTAATAAGCAAATTACGGGATTTTTTGTATACCTTTGTGCTTTCCATATGTTATTAATAATCTAACAAATAGTACTATATGTCAACTCCTTTTATATACCGGCACAACGGTCCCAGTGAAAAAGAAATGGCAGAAATGCTAAAAACCATTGGGGCAAACTCTATTGACCAGCTTGTCAAACAAACCGTTCCCCAAGATATCTTGCTGGATAAACCATTGGACATGAGCCAAGAGGTGAGCGAGCACCAATACCTGGCAAACCTCAAGTCCATGGTTTCCCAAAACCAACACCTAAGGTCCATGATTGGGCTTGGATTCTACGGCACCGGAACCCTTCCCGTGGTTGTCAGGAATGTTTTCGAAAACCCAAGTTGGTACACATCATACACTCCATATCAGGCAGAGATTTCTCAAGGCCGCCTGGAGGCTCTGCTCAACTTCCAGACTGTGGTTGCAAGCCTTACAGGATTCAAAATGGCAAACAGCTCCATGCTGGACGACTCCACCGCTGCGGCCGAGGCCGTGAGGATGATGTACGAACTGCGTTCCAGGGATGCCCAAAAAGCCGGTAAAAATGTTGTGTTTGTAGATGAAAATATTTTCCCTCAAGTGCTTGCTGTAATAGAAACAAGAGCAGAGGCACTTGGAATTGAAATACAAAAAGGCAATTTTGCAGAATATGTTTTTGACGACAAATGCTTTGGTGCTGTGCTTCAATATCCGGCAGCCAATGGTGAAGTTTGCGATTACTCTGCATTCTGTAACAATGCACACCAAAAAGATGTGTTGGTGACTGCTGTCACAGACCTGATGGCCCTGGCACTTCTAAAGGAGCCTGCGGCCTGGGGTGCCGACATTGCTGTGGGTACTGCACAAAGGTTTGGATTGCCAATGGGTTTCGGTGGTCCTACAGCAGGGTTCATGGCCACCCACGACCAGTATAAAAGGAACATGCCGGGCAGGATCATTGGTGTTTCCGTAGACCGTTTGGGTAACCCATCCCTGAGGATGGCGCTTCAAACCCGCGAACAACATATCAAAAGGGAAAAAGCCACATCCAACATCTGTACAGCCACAGCCCTTATGGCCACAATGAGCGGCATGTATGCCGTTTACCATGGCCCTGAGGGTTTGATTGAGATTGCCTCCGGAATCCACAAATATGCTTCCGTTGCAGCCCATGCACTCAAACAGAACGGGTTTGAAATTGCTGCCAAGGATTTCTTTGACACAATTGAAGTTGTGGGGGTAAATGCACAGCAAATAAGGGAAAAAGCATTGGCTGCAGGTTACAATTTCCATTATCCGTCCGATAGTTCCGTGAGGATGAGCTTTGACGAACTCTCCAATTGCAAGGAGGTCATAGAAGTTCTCTCGATATTTGGCATTGACATCAAAGAGTGTCCCAAAATGGAGCAAAAGCCAATTTTCATGGCACGTGAAAGCAAGTTCATGCAAGAGAAGACATTTGGCAGCTTCCACTCAGAGACAGAACTCATGAGGTACATCAAGAAACTGGAACGCAGGGACCTCTCCCTCACCCACTCCATGATACCTCTTGGTTCCTGCACAATGAAACTTAATGCTGCCGTAGAGATGATGCCGCTCAGCTGGAGCGAGCTCACAAACATGCATCCATACGTTCCCGTAAGCCAGGCAAAAGGCTATATGGACATGATACATGAAATAGAAGAAGACCTTGCCAAAATCACCGGGTTTGCAGCATGCTCCGTACAGCCCAACTCTGGTGCGGCAGGCGAATATGCCGGGCTTATGACTATACGCTCATTCCATATTGCAAACGGCAATCCTCAAAGGAACGTGGCAATAATCCCAACCTCTGCACACGGCACAAACCCTGCCTCTGCAGCCATGGCCGGAATGGAGATAGTTCTTGTCCCTTGTGACCAAAACGGGAACATCAACGTAAACGAACTCCGTAAAAAAGCAGAGGAACACAAAGAGACCCTCTCTTGCATAATGATCACCTACCCATCTACCCACGGGGTTTTCGAAGCCAGCATACGTGAGATAATGGACATCATCCACCAGAACGGTGGTCTGGTATATATGGACGGAGCAAATATGAATGCCCAGGTGGGGTTGACCAACCCGGGATTCATAGGGGCAGACGTCTGCCACCTGAACCTTCACAAGACCTTTGCAATTCCTCACGGCGGTGGAGGTCCCGGCATAGGTCCAATCTGCTGTACAAAGGAGCTTGCTCCTTACCTGCCTTGCCACCCGTTCATGCAGGATTGCAACGGAAAAGGGGCAAAAGCCGTGAGTTCTGCACCTTATGGTTACCCTATGGCTCTGCCTGTAACCCATGCATACATCAAGTTACTTGGCAGGCAGGGGCTCAAAAGCGCCACCGAGGTTGCCATCCTCAATGCCAACTATATATCGGAGAAGCTCAAAGACCATTACAAAACACTATACAGCGGAGAGAACGGCAGGGTTGCACACGAGTGTATTCTGGATTTGCGACATTTCCGCAAAGAGTATGGAATTGATGCAACTGATATTGCCAAACGTTTGATGGACTACGGCTTCCACGCTCCAACCCTCTCTTTCCCTGTGGTTGACACCCTTATGGTAGAACCTACCGAGAGTGAGTCAAAAGCAGAGCTCGACCGTTTCATAGAGGCAATGATTGCCATAAAACAGGAGTGCGAAGCTGTCAAGGCAGGAGAGATGGACAAAGAGAACAATCCTCTCAAAAATGCCCCGCACACTGTGAACGAAGTGAGCGCATCTGAGTGGAACCATCCATACAGCCGTGAAAAGGCAGCTTTCCCGCTTGAATGGATCCGCGACAACAAGTTTTGGCCACACGTAGCCCGAGTGGACAACGGCTACGGAGACCGCAACCTGATGTGCAGCTGCGAAGGTTGGCTGGACAATTAAAATAATACCAACTGCCTATGATTGAAAATGAAATAACAACCAGGGCAACAGCTCTTTTTGGCATTGTTGACAAAATTTATAACGTTTTGTTGGAGTGGGGGTTATCCCCCTCCCTGGCACAACGTTTAGACGAGGTAATCAGTGTATCTTTGCTTTTCCTTTTGGCATGGACTGCCAACCTGTTTGCCAGGGTTGTGGTTTACAGGATTGTGGTCCACTTTGCCAGGTTAACACCTGTCAAATGGGACGATATTTTCATAGAACACAAAGTTGTTAAACACCTTGTACGTATAATCCCGGGTATAATCGTCAACCTCGCTGCACCAATTGCGTTGAGAAGTGAGCTTTGGGTTACTGTAATGCAAAGGGGTGCGCAAATCTTTATCGTGATAGCTCTTTTAGGAACCATAGGGGCTGCCACCAAAGCGCTTACCATAATTTTTTCACGAACCAAGGAGTATGCAGACAAACCAATAAAAGTTGTGTTCCAGGTTGTGATGGTGCTGGCCTATTTTGTAGGGGGCATTGTTATTTTAAGCATCCTCATAAACACAAGCTTCACCTCCCTTTTTGCAGCTTTGGGTGCCTCCATGGCCATCCTGATGCTCATTTTCAAGGACAGTATCCTTGGGTTTGTTGCAGGCTGGCAACTCTCTGTAAACGATATGCTGCGACCAGGTGACTGGATTACAGTCCCAAAATATGGTGCCGACGGAGATGTAGAGGAGATTAGCCTGTACTCTGTAAAGGTGCGTAATTTTGACAGGACAATAACTACAATCCCTCCCTATTCGCTTGTGAGCGAATCGTTCCAAAACTGGAGGGGCATGCAGGAATCAGAGGGTCGCAGGGTAAAAAGGTCGGTGCTCATAGATATGAACACAATCAAATTCTGCACTCCCGAAATGCTGGACAAGTTCCGCAAGATTGCCTATATCAAAGACTACATAACCCAAACTGAAGTCCATATCGAAAACTATAACAGGGAGTTCGGTTACGACAACAGTGTGCTGGTGAATGGACGCAGGCAAACCAACATTGGTGTATTCAGGGCCTACCTGGAAGAGTACCTCAAAAGGCATCCGGAAGTGAACCATAAGATGATTGCCATGGTCAGGCAACTACAGCCAACGGAAAAAGGTATCCCGGTAGAGCTTTACTTTTTCATATCCAACAAAAAATGGGTAGATTACGAGAATATCCAGTCAGACATCTTTGACCATGTAATGGCAATTGTCCCACAGTTCCAGCTGAAGATTTTCCAATATCCATCTTCTGCCTTACCTGTGGAACAATAAATTCTTTACAAAATATCTGTAAAGTAAGGGAAAATGGCTTGTGCAAACCTCAAGAATCCAAGGTCTGTCAAATGTACCCCGTCCACAGTGGTTTCCCCGTCTTCTCCAAGAAGGTTGTCTCCTCTTATGTAGGTTACATTTGCATATCCCTCATCCACCAGCCTTGCATATAGCTCCCTCCACTCTTTGTCCTCCTCTTCCAACTCTGCCTTTACTTGTTGGTCTACAATGAGATATGGGAAATTAGGGTTCTCTATCATAACCACCGGGACACCTGGATTCAAATCCAGGATATGCTTGATGAAGTTGTATGCACTATCCCTTACGCTTTGGGCTGTTGTGTTTGGAAGGCAATCCAGCACAACTGCCTGGGCATCTATCATGTCAATTGCTTTTGCCATTGAAAAGTCCATCCTGCCGTTGCCCGAAAATCCAAGGTTGATTGTTTCCCTGTCCAGCATCCTGCCCAAAATAGAGGTATATGCCATCCCCGGACGTGAAGCACAGCCACCTTGCGTTATGCTTGTCCCGTAAAAAACCACAGGCTTTTTCTGCCCGCTTTTGACCAGTCTTGTGTTTTGCGGCATCCTCAGTTGTGCTTCGGGTTCTACCCCAATCTCTACCTTTTCTACTCCGTCATAGAGCGGAAGGTATGCAATATACTCCCTGTTGTGCCTTGTCATCCCTTTCACAAACACGGCAAAATTCTCTTTCCCTGTGGGGCGTGCTGTCCCTACGTAGTGCCACTTGCCGTTTTCCAGCACATAAAGGTCCATCCCTTTGATGCCGGTAGAGGGCATATGGTTCATACTCACATTATGCATCACAGTCCATTTCACCCCCACATAAGAGCTGTTTGTGCTAAACCTCACAGCCAGCCCCGCACTGTTGGAACCCAGGTTCAAAAGTTCCGGCCTCAACTCCTGCCTCAGGGCTTCGGGAACCCTCCCGTATTTGACAGTGGTCTCTTCGAATCCTTTGCCAATCAACATCAAACTGTCAATGTCGGTAAACTTCATCTCTTCCTTTTTTTGTGCCATTGCTGCGTTATGGGCAACAGACACCAAAACGGCAACAATCACCGCTTTTGTAATCCAAAATCCTCTTTTCATGCTTTCTGTGTTTAATTACTATCTTTATTATATCAATCTTTCTATATTCCTACCCATTCTATCTCTATCCCTTTGCGCTCCATTCCCCTGAACCATGTCATCTGGCGTTTGGCAAACTGGTGGATTGCAGTTGCGAGTGAGATTTCCATTTGTTCCCTAGTCAGTTTGCCTGTCAAAAACAGCGTCACATATTTGTATTCCAACCCGTAGTAAAGGAGGTTTTCTGTGGGGATCCCCTTTTTTATCAACCCCTCCACCTCTTCTATCATCCCGTTTTGCAGCCTCTCCCTAAGGCGGCGGTCTATCCTTTCAATTCGCTCTTCCCTGCTCACTTTCATGCCAATATACCTGGTGTGGATTTGAGGGAAATGCTGCTCTGCACAACCAAACTCCTTGGTGTGGATTGCTATTTCCAGAGCCCTTACCAACCGTTTGCGGCTGGTGGTGTCGGTTGTGTTGTGCAGAGGCCTGTGTTGCTCCAGGATCTTAACCAGTTCCTGATGGCTGTGTTTTTCCAGCTCCTCCCTCAATTTGGGGTCAGGCGGAACCTCCTGCAGCCGGTATCCCATTGTGGCCGCCTCTATGTAAAGACCGCTACCCCCGCACAATATGGGTTGTCTGCCCCTGCTTTTGATATCTTTGTACACTTCATGGAAATCCCTCTGGTATTCAAAGATATTGTATTTGTAGCCCGGCTCTGCTATATCAATCAAATGGTAAGGGATATCCACCCCGTTATAGTTGTACTCCTCCAGATCCTTTCCTGTGCCAATGTCCATACCCCTGTACACCTGCCTGGAATCTGCAGAGATTATCTCTCCGCCGGTTTCATAAGCCACTTTAACTGCATACTTGGTTTTTCCGGAGGCAGTAGGCCCCAAAACACATATCAAATCCACTTTGTCCATGTTCAATTCATTTGACAGAAACTCCAATTTCTGGTTCAATCCACAAATTTAAACTATTTTTGCACTCCGGCTCCAATACAAACCATTCAAAAACTGTTTCATTTGACAAAAACATGCCAAGAGCAAAAAGCACAATAGAGATCAAAAACAAAAGGGCTTCGTACGAATACGAATTCATAGAGAGTTTTACTGCAGGGATTGTACTTTCCGGTACCGAAATCAAGTCCATCCGCGCGGGTAAGGCTTCCCTTGCCGACTCCTATTGCTATTTTGTAAACGGAGAGCTGTTTGTCAAAAACATGCACATTGCAGATTACTGGTGGGGCAGTTTCAACCAACATGACCCCAGGAGGGATCGCAAATTATTACTGAGCAAAAAGGAGTTGCGCAAATTGTTCAGGGGTACAAGGGAAAAAGGGCATACCATTGTAGCCACCCGTCTTTTCATTGCCCAGAATGGTTATGCCAAACTGAACATCTCACTTGCCAGGGGCAAAAGGGAGTATGACAAACGACACTCGATAAAAGAGAAAGACCTTCGTCGGGAAAACGACCGCAACATGTAAATAAAATGCGGCCCTACTATTTTTTTCCTTTTATTTGAGGGCCTTTAGTTGATGGCTTGGGCCGTTGGCTGCCGGCAGCCTGTTCCAAAGCAGCCGGCTTTCCGGTCACATAGCCATACACAATCAAAGCTATCCCGGCAACAATAAAAGGGATACTCAGCAATTGACCCATATTCAAAGCCATCCCCTGCTCAAAGGCTACCTGCGGCTCCTTCACATACTCTATCAAAAAACGGGCACCAAATATCCCAATCAAAAAGAGACCGAATAGCGTCCCCTTTTTTAGCCGTGGCAACATCTTCCAGTACAGCAACATGAGCACTCCAAAGGTAACCAGGTATGCAAGTGCTTCATACAGCTGTGTCGGGTGTTTCGGGATTATCTCTCCCCTGAGTACAAAAACAAACCCCCAAGGTAAATCGGTAGGGTTTCCGTATATCTCGGAATTCATCAGGTTACCCAGCCTTATCAACGCACCGGCAAGGGCAGTTGCAATACCAATCCTCTCCATAAGCCACAAATAATCGAAATCGTATTTACGGCCATATTTCTTTATGTAGTACCAAATTGCTATCAATATCCCTATTGCACCACCATGGCTTGCAAGCCCGCCTTCCCAGATTTTAATAATCTCTATTGGCCTGGCAAGATAATATTCAGGCTCATAAAAAAGGCAGTGCCCAAGCCTGGCTCCTATTACCGCAGAGGCAAGCAGGGTGTAAAGCAACGGGTCCAGGATCTCTGCGGGGAGTCTCTCCCTTTTGAAGAACTTGGTAAAAATATAGTATCCTATTATGAATCCGGACACAAACAGCACGCTGTAATACCTTACTGTCACGGGACCTATGGAAAAGATCTCCGGTGAAGGGGACCATGTTATGGCAAGAGGAGTAAACATATCCTTTAAAAATTAGTTCTAAGCATAAAGTTAAGCCAAATATAGCCAATTATCGCCTAAGTCGTGTAAACACGCTAAGCGGCAAAGCCCGCCCGGAATTATCCTTCAGGTACAACTCACCGTACTGGCTGGTTGCCTCTTTATATTTGATTGCGCTTTTGACTATTGTGTCGGACAACAGGGCTGAGTATCCGTTGGAGTAAAGGTTCAGCACCAGAAATGAGTCTTTTGGTGCCAAAATTGAGTTGACAGACTGCATCATCTCAAAAAGCAACTCGTCCAGTTTCCATTTCTCCCCGTCGGGACCATGTCCGTAGGCAGGAGGGTCCATTATTATCCCTTGGTATTTGTTACCCCTTCTGGCCTCCCGTTTTACAAATTTGAGCGCATCTTCCACAACCCATCTGATGTTATCCATCCTGCTGATTTCCATGTTTTGGCGCGCCCATGTGACAACCTGCCTGACAGAATCCAGATGAATCACATCTGCCCCTGCACATTTTGCAGCAAGAGAAGCCCCGCCCGTATAGGCAAAGAGGTTAAGCACCTTTGGCGTCTGCATTCCCATGGATTTGTTCTGCCCTGCAAGCTCTGCCGTGTTATTGTAAATATAATCCCAGTTGGGAGCCTGCTCGGGAAATATCCCCACGTGTTTGAATGAAGTGAGGCCCAGGCGCATCTTCATAAGTTTTTTGTAGGAGATCACCCATTGGTCGGGCATCTCTTTCAGCCGGTGCCATGTACCCGAATCTTCCTTCCCTGCCATTCCAAAACCGGCTCCTGTTGTAAACTTGGTATGTGCAAGGCGTAGCCACTCCTTTTCGCTCAGGTTTTTATTCCACAAAGCCTTTGGCTCGGGGCGGATAAGTATATAGGGGCCAAATCTCTCCAACTTCTCAAAAGCACCTGAGTCAATCAATTCATAATCACTCCATTTATCCGGAGATTCCAGTAATATCACTGCCTGACGGTTTTAATTTGTAAATTAATGCGACCCCGAAGGTAGTGATTTTATTAGAATATTCTTATTTTTGCACCTTGAACCGATTATAAATTAACATTTTTTCCATATGCAAACAATTGACAATTACGATTTCACGGGAAAAAGAGCCATTGTTAGGGTAGACTTTAACGTTCCTCTCAATGAGTCATTCCAAATTACCGATGATACCCGCATAAGGGCGGCTATCCCAACCCTCAAAAAGGTACTGGAAAAAGGTGGATCACTTATCATAATGTCGCACCTTGGAAGGCCCAAAGGACCGACAGATAAATTCTCACTCAAACATATCATTCCTGCAATAGAGCAGAAACTTGGTACAAAAATCAAATTCGCTCCCGATTGCATGGGTGCAGAGGCTGGTGAACTCTCTGCAACTCTCCGTCCGGGAGAGGTGCTGCTTCTGGAAAACCTGAGGTTCTATGCCGAAGAAGAGGGCAAAGCCCGCGGGTTGGCAGAGGATGCTTCCGATGACCAAAAGAAAGCAGCCAAAGCTGCAGTAAAGGAGAGCCAAAAGGAGTTTACAAAGAAACTTGCCTCTTATGCAGATTGCTATATAAATGATGCGTTTGGCACAGCACACCGTGCACACGCCTCCACAGCCTTGATTGCAAAACACTTTCCCAACGACAAAATGTTTGGCTACGTGATGGAAGGGGAGATAAAAGCAATAGACAAAGTGCTCAAAACCCCGGAGCACCCGGTTACCGCAATCATTGGGGGTGCAAAGGTCTCTTCCAAGATCACAATCATAGAAAAGCTGTTTGATGTTTGCGACAACATGATAATAGGTGGTGGCATGGTCTTTACTTTTGTAAAGGCACAAGGCGGCAAGATTGGCAAATCGCTTTGCGAAGACGATCAAATGGAGCTTGCACTCTCTATCCTGGAAAAAGCCAAAGCCAAAGGGGTAAAACTGTATTATTCAGGAGAAGTTGTAGTAGCCGATTCATTCAGTAACGATGCCAACACCCAGGTGTGCATGGACAACAACATTCCCGACGGATGGCTGGGTATGGATGCAGCTCCCTCCACAATAAAAGAGTGGGAAGAGGTCTTGCGTAATTCAAAGACCGTACTTTGGAATGGCCCTGTAGGTGTTTTTGAAATGGCAGCATTTGCCAACGGCACAAACCGTATTGCCGAGATTTTGGCAGATATCACTTCCAAAGGAGTATTCACCCTGGTAGGCGGTGGGGATTCCGTTGCTGCAGTCACCCAAATGGGGTTTGCCAACAAGGTGAGCTATGTTTCTACCGGAGGCGGAGCAATGCTTGAGTACCTGGAGGGTATCGAACTCCCGGGCATAGCAGCAATCCGTGAGTAAAAACACACAACAATATATTAAAAAACCGGCAGTTTGGCTGCCGGTTTTTTTAGTAAAATCCATTAATGCAACAGGAAAATAACCATACTATACGGTCATTATCTCTTTCTCTTTATGGGCAAGTGCCTCTTCTACCATTTTATTACAAGAGTCTGTCTCCTTTTGGATTGCTGCCTCACCATCTTTCACCACGTCTTCCGGAAGACCCTCCTTTTGGTATTTCTTAAGCTGCTCCACTCCGTCACGACGTGCATTTCGGATACTGATGCGGGCAGTTTCACCCTCTGCCTTTACCCTTTTGACCAAATCCTTGCGTCTCTCCTCTGTGAGAGGCGGAACGTTTATCCTGATGTGCTCCCCGTTGTTTTGCGGGGTGAAGCCTATGTTGGCCACCATAATTGCTTTCTCTATAACGGGAATCATCTTTTTGTCCCATGGCTGGATCAGCATAGTCTTGGCATCCGGTGTTGTCACACTCGCAACCTGCGGTATTGGAGTTGGCGAACCGTAGTAGTCTACAAGAACATTGTTAAAGACAGCGGGGTTGGCTTTGCCTGCCCTGTAAGATTTAAGCTCCTCTTCTAAATGCAAAAGGGCTTTTTCCATTTTTTCCTTTGCTGCCTCAATAACCTCTTTCTGTTTACCTATGTCCATAGTTTTTGCTTTGTAAATTTATAATCTGTCTTTTCAATTATTGGAAACCACTGTGCCAACCGGCTCTCCCCTGAGTAGTTTCTCCAGGTTGCCACTGGTGTTCATGTCAAACACTACTATTGGTATTGAATTCTCTTTGCACAAGGCAAAAGCAGTCTGGTCCATTATCTTGAGGTTCTGCTCCAGTGCATTGTCAAATGTGAGCGACTCAAATTTGACGGCATGGGGGTTTTTCTCCGGGTCACTGTCGTAAACCCCATCGACACGGGTCCCCTTCAAAAGAGCAGAGACACCCAGTTCTGCAGCCCTTAGGGCACTTGCTGAGTCAGTCGTGAAAAAGGGATTGCCGGTTCCTCCGGCTATGATTGCAACGCCACCTCTGGCCATTAGTTCCAACGCCTTGTCCCTTACGTAGTATCGTGCAAATGGTTCCATTGGAGTTGCTGTGAACACTTCACATTCCAACCCTTTTGTCCGGATTGCCATGGATAGTGCTATACTGTTGATTACTGTTGCAAGCATGCCCATCTGGTCACCCCTTACACGGTCAAAACCAACTCCGGTTCCGCTCAATCCGCGGAATATATTCCCCCCGCCAATGACCACCGAAACCGAAGTGCCGTTTTTCACGGCAGATACAATTTGTTTGGCATATTCTTCAAGGACATTTTTGTCCATACCTTTACCGGAGTCGCCTCCAAGGCTCTCCCCGCTAAGCTTTAATAGTATCTTAGAATACATGTTCATCAAACAAAAGTAATTAAAGATTATGAAAATACCAAGCAAGAGATTATCTTTGCAAACGCAATAAAGTATTGGACGGGACTCCGGAAAGAATTAACAAATATTAATATAAGATGGGAAACATTTTGACGTCGTCTATTGGCAAAAAGCTCATAATGAGCATCTCGGGACTTTTCCTGATTATTTTCCTTTTAGTACACCTTTTGGCAAACTCTGCATATTTGCTGGGGCCGGAGGCCTTTGATGCAGTAATAGAATTCATGGGATCGCCATTCATCGTAGTGATGGTACCGGTACTTGCAGCCGGCTTTGCAATCCATATAATATATGCTGTTTTCCTTACAATCCAAAACCGCAAAGCAAGGGGCAGCCAAAGGTATGAAGTGAGCAACCAGGCCCAGACAGACTCCTGGGCATCCAAAAACATGTTTGTACTTGGCATCATTATCCTGGGCGTACTGGTCTTCCACCTTTCGCATTTTTGGGCAAAGATGCAACTACCCGAATTCACAGGAGGTCATGCAGAAAACGGCAATGTACTCATGTCCCAGACATTTGGCAATATATGGATCCTTGTTTGCTACCTTATCTGGTTTGCAGCATTATGGTTCCACCTGACACACGGTTTCTGGAGTGCATTCCAGACAATGGGTGCCAACAACAGCAAATGGCTTGGGCGCCTGAAAGTAGTATCATATATCTACTCTACGTTCATTGCCTTGGGTTTCAGCATTATTGCAATATATGCCCACCTGAATGCATAACAAAGACAACTGTCAGAAAAAGTACAATTAGTTTTACAAAACCAATAAAACACTTCCATATCAATATGGGAGTGTTTTTTTGTAGGTCCTTTTTTAATAGGTCAGTCAGACAAACAGTTCCCTTATGATGGCATCGGATACAAAAAGTTTATGGGACGGTATCCTGGCAAAGCCACCCTCTTTCACCAAATCACCAGTATAGGCCAACCTCTCCAGTTTATCAATGAATCCTCCCGGAAATCCTTTAAGGTAACCATCCACAAGAGCCAAATCCATACCTTTGACGGTCCTTAAAGAGAGCATTACAAATTCATTGAACCTGTTTTCCATTGTAAGTTGCTCTTTATTGAAATGCCGTACTCCTTGTTTCCAGCCTGTTATGTATTTGTTTATCCCTTTGTTGTTCCACTCCCTTACATTCCCGTCAAACGAATGGGCGGCCGGCCCCAATCCATAATAGGGGGTAAAATCCCAGTAGGAGCTGTTGTGCCTTGACTCCTTGCCGGGGAGACAGAAACTGGAAACCTCATACTGTATGTAACCCTTTGCAAAAAGCATCTGCTGCAACATACTGTACTGTTCATAAGAACCTGAATCTGGCAAGGGTTCATAAGATCCCGAAAGGTAATCTTTGTAAAGCCGGGTGTTTTTTTCAATCCCAAGCTGGTAACAGGAGATATGTTCCGGAGCAAGGTCAGTTGCCGTTGATATGTTACCCCTCCACTGATCCATGGAAAGCCCTTCAAAGCCAAAAATCAGGTCAATGGAAATATTGCAAAAACCGGCATCCCTAAGCAAACGATACGCATTTTTTGCCTTTTCAGAATCATGCCTCCTGTTCATCCACCTTAGATGGTCATCTACAAATGACTGTACACCAAGACTCACCCTATTGAATCCGGCATTTTTCAGTTTCATTGCATAATCCCGGGTTACGTCATCGGGGTTGACCTCTATGGTGATTTCGGGAAAACCTTGCATCCCGGCTCCATTGCTTTGGACCAATGTGAAATTGGCCTTGACGGCATCCAGTATTTGCTTCAGTTGCACACTACTCATGACTGATGGTGTACCCCCTCCAAAATAGATGGTTTTTACAAGGTTGCGTTCCTTGCCACTCTTTTTGATATCCAAAGACCTAAATTCAATCTCCTTGATTACTGCATCTGCATAAGCATCCCTTTTACCCAGCATGGAAGTGGAGTAAAAGTCACAATAAACACAAAACTGTGAGCAAAAGGGAATATGAATATAAATCCCGGCCAAATACCTGTTTTTAAAAAACCCGTGGCACCTGCCTACCTCAACAGCAAATCTGCAGAGCCCAGCAAAGACTCCTCTGTATAGACATCCACAGTGTAAACACCTTTTACAAAAGGCTGGTTGCTTGCAAAGAAGATGCACACTTCCAGTTCACTTCCCTGATAATCTACCTCCCTTACTGCAGAGTAGATCATCTGCTCACCTGCAGAGGTGAATATCTGTTGCTGTGAAGTGGTCATGAGTATTCCGTCGGGTCCCTTGACCCTGATGTATATCCTTCTTGGACCTTTTACGGCAATTGAGTTCTCCACCAGGTGAAGGCAAGTCTTTAGCTTGGCCACACGGCTGCTGCGGTCGGTATCGTTGTCCCTGGAGTTTATTGCAGTCAGGATAAAGCCCCTTCCCTTCAATACAGAGCCAACCTCAACTTTCTTTGCATACTCGTCTGTGGTGGTCCTGAGTTCATCGTACCTCTGCCTTGTCTCTTTTGCCTGCTCTTTTGCCTGGGCAACATCTTTCCTTAACGATATATTGAGGGTATTCAGGGAATCGATTTGATGTATATAGCTCCTCATTATGCTCCTGAGGGTCCCCAACTCCTTCTCGTATTGCCTTATTTTTGACCTGTTGGTGGCCTCTGTCTTTTGAACCCGCTCTATGAGCTGCTCTACCTTTTCCTTCTCCCGGCTGAGTTCTGCATTAAGGCTGTCGTTGTTTGTGTTGAGTATTTGGTAATCATCCCGCAATTGGAACATCTGCTCTGTCAGCTGATCCTTTTCTACGGTCAGGTCATTGATCATACCGTTCCTGTCTATCCAAATCCAGGCAAGCACAGCTGCCAGCACAACAGCCACCGCTGCCATGACAATTACCAATACCTTTAAATTCTTGTCAGTTCCCATCTTATTTTATTTTATTCTATTGCTTTGATATACTATATCCTTACAAAAATATAAAATTTCTCCTACATAGGTAAAGATAATTTTTATAGCTTTGCAACAACAACATAGTAAAAAACTTAATATTATCTCTTTATGAGCACGGGATTTGACTTTAAAAAATATTTGGGAAGGGTTGTCAAATACTTGGTATACCTGGTAATTGTATTTGCCCTTATAATTGCAATCTTTTCACTTACAAGCAACCAGACTTTCAGTGTGTACAATTTGTTCCGCCCCGGAACCGGTATCCAAATTGCCATCTTCCTTTTTGTAATGTCTGTCATCTATCCTTTTTTCGGGTATGCTACCAAAAAGGTATACCTGAACAAAGGTTACGAATATGACAAGAAGACCATCCAGGATATTTTCCTTACCAACCGCTACAAAATAGAATGCGAAGGTACGGAGTTTATAAAGTTCAGGCACAAGTCTGCCTTTGTGAGGACTTTGAGAATGTTCGAAGATACCATCACACTGGACTTTTCTGACAATCCAATCAAACTGGAAGGTCAAAGGAAAGATGTTTACAGGATGGCACGTATGATTGAATATGCCGTAAGGAACGACCGTAACGACGAATAACAGGCAATTTTAAACCAACTTACCTGTCATAGGCTTCAGAATCCCACTCGGGCTCTGTTAGTTGTACCTCTCTTTTCAACCGGAAGGAGAGGTATGTTATTTTTATACCTTGCCCAAGGAAAATGGATTCGTACCGGGTCCTGATGGACAGTAAATCATCTGCCCTGTCAGTGCCGTAGATATCGTTGTTGGCTTCAATCAATTCCAGGTTGTTCTGCAAAACCAACGCCAGGGTGTAGTTGTGCAGGAACGCACTGTCTGTCTTTAGATGCACAATCCCGCCATCTTTCAGGAAACTCCTGTATTTGTCCAGGAAAATGGTAGATGTCAATCGCTTCTTGTACCTTTTGATTTGAGGGTCCGGAAAGGTGATCCAGATTTCAGAGACCTCATCCCGGTCAAACACAGACTCTATGAACTCAATCCTGGTACGTACAAATGCAGCATTTGCAATTGACTCTTCGGTAGCTGTTTTGGCACCTCTCCACATCCTTGCGCCCTTTATATCCACTCCAATGAAATTCTTCTCTTTGAACCTCTTTGCCATTGCAACAGTGTACTCTCCCCTGCCGCATCCCAACTCCAGCACTATTGGCAATCCATTCCCGAAATGGTCTTTGTGCCAGTTCCCTTTCATTTTGTAATCCTTGCCAAAAACCTCTTCGAATTCGGGTTGGTACAAACACCCGAATGTTTCGTTCTCCCGGAACCTTTTGAATTTGTCTTTTCCCATCTATTGTTTAGTAACTAATACTCCTATTGCTTTTTCGGGCAAACCGTAATGACCCTTTACCCTCATTTTGAAAACCCACTCACCCAATTGGGAAAGCCTCACTCCTTTCCTGTAATACCATGAGAAATCGTTCCAAACACCATTCTCTATTCTCTTTGCTTCCACACCGCCTGTTGTTACAGGCAGGTTCAGAGTGTCGGCATATTGCTCCCCCGAAGGGGTGGTCACAAACAGGATGATATTCAGCCCGGGCCGGTTGTAATTTGCCGGAAGCCTGGAAAAAATTTCAAGGTTGTATGTTGCAGAGGTGTCCCTGCAAAAGTAGGTGCTTTTGAAATAACTATAATTGAAATCCTGGCGGACAACATTGTCCTGATTTTGGCTTTTCCCTTCCCCGCCGGCACAACTGCACAAGAAAAGGATCGGTAACAAAAGCCATGCAAACATCCTATTTCTTGATCCTTTTTTTCCCACGGTAGCCTTTGTTGTTCTTCCTTGGAGCACTTTTTTTGTTGCCGTTGCCGGTATCGTCAAACCTGGATATGCTGTCTTCTCCCACAGCACTCATGAACTCCGGATTCTTGGCCTCTTTGAGAGGATTGATATTGGAAACCACAACCCCTTTCCTGTTCAGGCGTACAATCTCCTTTACCCTCTCTGCATCCAGCGGGAACATGTTTGTCATGCTGTTCTGCTCATACGAAAACCACATCCTTGCCTTTAGAGTATCTGTCTTTACCAGGTAAGCGGGACCCTCTTCTGTCTCCAGGGGACCCCGTAGCTGAGGGATATTCGTGTGGGCATCTATGTATGCGGCAGCTTCGTAGTTGATACAGCATTTGAGTTTGCTGCACTGCCCGGCAAGTTTTTGAGGGTTGAGTGAAAGGTCCTGGGTCCTTGCGGCCTGTGTTGTGATGGATTTGAAATCGGACATATACCTGGCACAACACAACTCCTGTCCACATACACCAATCCCGCCAATGAGACCTGCCTCTTGCCTGGCACCTATCTGCTTCATCTCTATACGGATCCTGAACTCCTCTGCAAAAAGCCTGATCAGTTGCCTGAAATCTACCCTTTCATCTGCAATATAATAGAATATTGCCTTTGTTCCGTCTCCCTGGAATTCCACATCCCCGATTTTCATGTTAAGGTTGAGCGAAGCGGCCAATTGCCTTGCTTTTATCATTGTTTGGTGCTCCCTTGCAATTGCCTCCTGCCATCTCTCTATGTCCAGCGGTCTTGCCGTACGGAAAACTTTCCTGAATTCGTAGTTGGCCACATCAATTTTGTTCCTCTTGAGTTGTGGCAATACAACCGGCCCTGACAATGATACAATTCCTACATCATGACCATTTTGGGCCTCTACAACCACAATGTCGCCCACCTTGAGTGATTGTCCCGATGTGTTTTTGAAATAGAGCTTGCGGGTATTCTTGAACCTGACTTCAAAAAGGTCTTGTGTAAGCGAGTCCGGTATGCCTTTCAGCCAGTCCTGGACACTTAATTTACAACAACTTGGGTGAAAGTCGCATTTGAGCTCCCCCTCCGGTGTCCTGTAAGAAACAGTACCCCTTGAACAATCTGTTATTTTATCTTGAGCTTCCATGATTATGCTTTATAAATTACAAAGATAGAAAAAAGCGGTTACCCAGGTCGGCAAAGATGTACTTGGAGTTTACATTCCTGGATACATCTTCGAGTGCCTGGTTCAATATATCGTATGCCTTGCCATAGAATGAGGGCTTTAGTTTTTCCGACCAATATAGCAGTTGCTTCATCTTGGAGGGTGGCACATTGGCAATCTCGGGCAACCCTTTGGACAGCATCAAGGCCATCCTTACAAATTCCAATGCATATTCCAGGAACATCTTTTGGTTATCCCTGTTGGTAGCAGAAATCTCTTCCCAAAATTCAATCACTTTGGACAAATCCTTGGACGCACACCCTTCCAACAAAGAACCCAGCTGTATATCATGCTGCTGCATTATTTGCGTGTCAAACATCAACTCCCTGGCCCTTACAAGGCTCCCTCCGGAAATCCTGGCAAAAAAAGTTGCTTCGTCACCACTAAGGTCAAACTCCTCCATCAACTCCCCCGAGAGCTCATCCAATCCTATGGGCGGGATCCTTACAATCTGGCACCTGGACAAAATCGTGGGAATGATCTTTTCGGGTGCATGGGTAATCATGAATATGTATGTACCTTCGGAGGGTTCCTCTATGAATTTCAGCAGTTTGTTTGCAGCCTCCTGGTTCATCTTCTCCGGCAGCCACACAAACATGAACTTGTCTCCCCCCTCATATGACATCAATCCCATTTTCTTTATTATCAGGTTGGCTTCGTTCACACCAATGTTACCTACCTTGTTCTCTATTCCTATTTTGTTGTACCAATCCTGCTCTGTGAAATATGGGTCTTTTATGATAACCTCCCTCCATTCCTGCAAAAAAGTATCACTCACAGGCTTTTTGTCAGAAGAAATTGTTTTGGTTGTATTCACCGGCATTACAAAATGGATATCCGGGTGTATCATTTTACCTGTCCTGTTGCACACAGGGCAACTCCCGCAGGAATCGTTGGCACTCCTGTTTGGGCAAAGCATGTAGGAGATGAACGACAAAACCAAAGGGAGGGCTCCGTAACCTGGTTTTTCACAAAGCATTACCGCGTGGCTCAATTTATTGTCTTTAAACATTGTCACCAGCCTCTCCTTGGCCATGCTTTGCCCTACTACTTGTGTAAACTGCATACCGTACCTTTTTATCCAAATATAATCATTTCACATTTGCCGCAATCAAATCCCAGCCTGAATCTTTTGCTTCCATTTTCCAGCCATAATGGTTCCACTGCTTTTGAAGCATCTCCGGAAACCTC
>JAQWAL010000020.1 GCA_028707695.1 Bacteroidales bacterium
CCCGTAAGGTAGATTCCATGGCCACAAAAAGGGACAGCTCATATTGGGCCTCTGTCAGGACTGTCCCTCTCAGGCAAGAAGAGGTTGTGGCTTACCAGGAGGCAGATAGCCTCAAGGAGGAGTTCCAGAAGATTGCCGAGGGTGAGAAGGGTGACGCTATCAGGAGGAGTACCGGAAGTGTTTTGTTTGACAGGATTTTATACGATAGCCGATACAAAGTGGGCAAAAAACTTACCCTTGGTTACGGTGGGCTTAGCCGTGTAGTGGGTGGTTTTACTTTTACCGATGGCTACTGGCTGGGGCAAAACTTTTACTCTGCATACAGGTTCAACAAGAAGGCCAACCTTGTGGTTGAGCCCTCTGTTTACTATTCTACTTACAGGAAAAATGTGATGTGGAAGGTAGATGCTTGGTTAAGCCATTCTCCCATGAAGCTGGGCAAGAGTTATATCTCGGTTGGGGATTTTAGTCGTGATTTGAGTGATAACTCTTCAATCTCTGATTTTGTTGGTTCTTATGCCTCTTTCCTGTTTGGCATGAATCCCAAGAAATACCATGCTGTGCAATGGATAACTGCCGGAAATGAAATTGATGTTGCCAATGGTGTCCATTTGGATCTTTCTGTTAACTGGAGCAAGGTAACCCCGTTGGTTATTGGCAACGTAAAGTCTTTGACAGGTAAAACTGCCTCTGCAAATTTGCCCGACAACCTTTATGATGAGTTGCCACAAGGGCATTCCAACCTCGATTATTCTGTAAAGGTGAGCTATACCCCCAGGTACTATTACAGGGTTGTCTCTGGCAGGAAAGACTATGTGAAATCTGCCTGGCCTACTTTTGTGTTTGCTGCAGAGGGATCGTTTCTTAACGACAACAGCGACTATGCTGATTGGGGCAAGATATCCCTTTCTATGAGACACAGGATAAATACCGGATTGTATTCTTTGTTGGTTTACGGGGCAGAAGCGGGTACCTTTTACAATACAGAGAGGTTGTTTTTTGATAATTTCCACCATTTCAGGGCTTCCAACATAATGGTTGTAGAAGATGGATTTGAAACCGACCTTATGCTTGCAGACCCTTACCGTTACTCCACATCAAAAAGGTGGTTGAAATACAATGCAGAGTTCAGGAGCAATTACATTTTTCTGAACAACCTTCCTTTCCTCAATAGCGCACTATATACAGAGGCCTTGTACCTAAAGGGTTTGTGGTTGCCGGACAAAAGAGTTGTGTACACAGAGGCGGGTTACTCGTTTGGTATACAAGGTGCTCTTAAAGCAGGGGTTTTTACTGCATTTGAGGGTAACAGGTATGTTGGTACCGGATTCCGTGTTGAGGTGCCTTTTTTGAGTGAGATATACAGATAACCTGTTTTTCAATTTTCTTTTTGGCAAATGTACCGGCATACTACCTCCGGGTAATGTTTCCATTCCAGGTTGTGTATCTTTTGTGCCAGGGTGTCGGCTGTGTCATGTTTGTTTACAGGGCATTTTGCCTGGAAAAGGTGTTCTCCGTTGTCATATTCGTTGTCAACCAGATGAATTGTTATTCCGGATTCTGTCTCTCCTGATTCCAGGACTGCTTGGTGGACTTTGTCCCCGTACATGCCTTTACCCCCATATTTTGGCAACAGGGATGGGTGGAGGTTTATTATTTTTTGGTTGTATTTGTTTACTATCCTTTCGGGTAGTTTCAAGAGGAACCCGGCCAAAACAATGTAATCAATATCATGTTTGTCAAGGATGGTATCTACTTGGTGACCGTCTCTTAGCTGAGCCGGGGTGAATGTGAATGAGTCTATCCCTAGTTTCATTGCTCTTTCCAATACATATGCCTGGGGCTTGTTGGAAAGTATGAGTTTGGGATTTATGCAAATCTCTTTTGGATAGATTGTTGAGTCTTGCAAGTATTTTTTGTCAGAAATAAATTCTGCTATTTTTTGGGCATTTGTGCCTGAACCTGATGCAAATATTGCTATATTTACCGTGTGCATTGTTTTCCTATACTTTTGAGCCACAAAGTTAAAAGAAATTCGCACGTGTAAAAGGATTACTTTTATAAATATACTCAGTAAATTAAACATGCAAAGAATGAGGAAAATAACATTTCACTTTGCCTAAATTTTCTTTTTTGGATTTTTTTGTCTTTCTTTGCAAACTAATTTTGAAATAACAAACATTTTTTATTAACTAATTATTTAGAATCATGGCAGACATTAATGAAAAGGTTATAGCCATTATCGTTGACAAGTTAGGCGTAGAGGAGTCAGAAGTTACTCCTGCAGCTAGTTTTACAAACGATTTGGGTGCTGACTCTCTTGACACTGTAGAACTTATCATGGAATTCGAGAAAGCTTTCGGGATTACTATTCCTGATGAGGCTGCCGAGAAAATCTCTACAGTAGGTGATGCAATTTCTTACATCGAGAACAACACCAAGTAATCACACTTATGCATTTAAAAAGAGTTGTAATAACTGGTTTAGGGACCATTAACCCTTTAGGGCACAGTATTCAGGAGTTTTTCGACAACCTTGATGCCGGGCTGAGTGGTGCAGGACCCATAACTCGTTTTGACACTACCCTTTTTAAAACCAAATTTGCTTGTGAAATAAAGGATTACGACCCGGCTAAATTTGGTATCGATAAAAAAGAAGAGCGGAAACTGGACAAGTTCACTCAGTTTGCTTTGATAGCTTCTGCCCAAGCTTTGGCCGATAGTGCCATTGATATCACAAAGATTAATCCCGACAGAGCGGGGGTTATACTGGGTACAGGAATCGGCGGCATAGAGACGCTTTTCCAGGAAATTGAGGGCTATTGCGATGGAGGTAAAACTCCTCGCTTCAGCCCTTTCCTTATTCCAAAAATGATTCCTGATATGGCTCCGGGTATGATATCCATGAAATATGGATTGAGGGGTCCTAATTACACAACTGTTTCTGCTTGTGCTTCGTCTACGCATGCTATGATAGATGCGTTCGATAATATCAGGCTGGGGAGGGCAGATATAATAATCACCGGAGGTTCCGAGGCAGGTATAACTGTTCCGAGCATAGGTGGTTTCAATTCTGCACAAGCCATGTCTACAAACAACGATAATTTCAAGACGGCTTCAAGACCTTTTGACAAAACCAGGGATGGTTTTGTAATGGGTGAGGGTTCGGGCATTCTCGTATTCGAGGAGTATGAACATGCCGTTGCCCGTGGTGCCAAAATTTATTGTGAAGTTGCAGGTGGAGGCATGACAGCAGATGCTCATCATATTACTGCACCTCATCCGGAGGGATTTGGCGCAATAAATGTGATGAGGCATGCATTGGAAGATGCGGGTTTGGAAAAGGAATCTGTTGACTATGTCAATGTTCACGGGACAGCTACTCCGCTGGGAGATATTGCCGAACTTAAAGCTATCAAGGCTATTTTTGGCGAGCATGCCTATAAACTAAACATAAGTGCTACAAAGTCAATGACCGGCCATCTTTTGGGTGCTGCCGGTTCTGTTGAAGCTTTGGCATGTATCCATGCTATCAACTCGGGCATTGTTCCTCCTACAATCAATTTTGAACACGAGGATCCCGAGATAGATTACAAATTGAACCTTACCCTAAACAAAGCTCAACGCAGGGAAGTAAACGTGGCCATGAACAATACCTTCGGGTTTGGGGGTCATAATTCATGTGTTATCTTCAAAAAGGTTTGAAAAGGTTTAAAAGGAAAAGAAAAATAAAAAAGCAGTCCTGATGGGCTGCTTTTTTTGTATTCCATAACTTGGATTGCCTTTTAAAAGGGTGTTTGGTTACGGAAGTATGGCGTATGTCAGAATTAGCTTGGGATTCCTTTCGGACCCGTTGCCGTTTAAAATGGCTTTTGAGTAAAGGTAGTTTTGCAAATAGTAATATACTGCCCCTGAATAGTAATCGCTTGTTTGGAAAATCGGAGCCACGTATGCTTCTGATTGCTTGCCGGTGTATTCACCACTGAGGATCTTTTGCAAGTATGAGCTGATGTCCAAAGAGTAGTGTTTTAATGAGCGGTTGATATAGCCATTGTTGGTAACAAGGGAGATATCTGCAATAGGATCATATATTACCCTCCCGGAAACATCTGTCCTTGTATTTATGAATATTTGTGTGGGATAGTAGTGCAAATCTTTGTAATTGTCGGGATATTCAAAAGGAAGTTGGATCTCTGCCTTGGATATGATGAGCCTGGAGAGGTCTATGCTGTTTTGGGCTGCCCAAACAGTCATGTTGTTTTTGATTTGTGTAAAGTCTATGTATGGTTTTAACCCTGCCAACCCCTCCATGAAAATTTTGTCTTGAGGATTGTTGTTTTCCAATGTGGCAGATTGGTGCTGGAACCTGTTGAGGTTAGGGCCACTCTCATCTACCATGTAGGAAATTGTACTGTCTTTGTCTATACTGTTTGCCGCATCTATATGTCTATATGTCAGTAGAAAATATATGTTAGACGGGGTTATCAGGTTTATCCTGCCACCGTGAATGTTTTCCGGTTGAGGATCGGCACTTATATACAGGCCATTGAATCTTTTTTGGAAAAGTTCTACGCTATCCCTTTCTTCCTGGTTAGCAGAAAGTAGTTCTTGTGCGTACTGGTGTGATAACTCGATTACCAGACTGTCCCCCCCAAAAAACACATTGCCGCTTGTTTCCAGTGATGCCGGGTCATAGTCGGATTCGGTCAGGGAGTTGCTGTAATTTACGGTTGAGTCTATATATTTCAATAATTTATGGACCCTGAAATTTTGGGGTATGTATGCATCTTCGTCTTTGAAAAAGGTTTTGTCATCTACAGTTATATAGGCTTTGAACGATTTTACCTGAGGATTGTCTCCGTAGCTTAATTCAAGGGAGGTGGGCCTTATAGGGATTGCTGTGGATGCCTGGACCAATCCAAGGTCGGCATCATTGATAGAACCGATTGTGAGGTAACTTGTATACCCGGTTTGCATGCTGTCGGACAACTTCATTTGTACAGGTAAATCAAAAATTTCCTTTTCCAGGGAAATTATATGATCACCCGGTAAAAGGGAAGCGCCGGTGCTGTTGTCTTTTTCTATGCAGGATGAAGTTATTGAAGCCGCTAGCAGTAATGCTGCTACAGAACGAAGAATGTTCTTTATTGTCATTTTTTTGCAGAAATTTTATCGTAAAATTTTATGTATTCATCCATGTATGCCGAATTTTCGTCGGATGTGTCAATAAAGTCAAGTATTGGCAGCTTGCTGGCTTTGGCATGTTGTGCAAGTGTATTGTCAAGACCCTCTTGTCCCATTATAATACCATGAGAATACTGTATTGCAAGTTTAGCAAGATTTATGCCATTTGCCGGTTCCAAGGCTTCCAGGTCTTTTGGTTTTATGCCCGGAACCTGGACTTTGGATTTTATGTTGTTTGGAAAAGTTTGGTTTACACCATCGTTGTAAAGTGATAGTATGACCTTACTGTCAGAGAAAATAGGGTCATCGGAATAAACTTTGTCCAAATACAATGGGAGAAAGTGTGAAATCCAACCCTGGCAGTGGATTATATCTGGTTTCCATCTCAATTTCTTGACTGTCTCAAGAACGCCTCGGGCAAAAAATATAGCTCTCTCGTCATTGTCGGGGAAAAATTCAGATTTTTCGTCCCCATAAATATGTTTGCGGAAAAAATAGTCTTCGTTATCGATGAAATAGACCTGCATTCTTGCAGATGAAATTGAAGAGACCTTGATAATTAGTGGCCTGTCCAGATCGTTGATGATAATATTCATGCCGGATAGGCGGATAACTTCGTGAAGTTGGTTCCTTCTCTCATTGATAACCCCATATTTGGGCATGAATGAGCGTATCTCACAACCCCTTTCTTGTACTCCCTGGGGTAAGTAACGCCCTATATTGGATATTGTTGTTTCTGGTAAATAGGGATAAATTTCCGAGCTTACGTAAAGAACTCTTTTGGGCTCACTCATTTTTTTGAAGATTTAATGCAATACCCTACAAAGATAATAAAATTAATTTAATTGGACATTTTATGTATCTTTGAATCTTGTTTTAGCAATGAAGAAAAGGGAAAAGAACATAGTTTACAGGAGGCTTATCCAATCGTACCTCTCGTCGGTAATAAGTATCAGCATGGTACTGTTATTGGCGGGTCTTACCGGAATGCTTGGTGTAAATGCAAAGTCGGTCTCGGACTATTTTCGGGAAAATATAAAGATTTCCCTTATTTTCGAAGATATTGCAACTGAACAAGAGGTGATGCCGTCACTAGATATTATTGGACAAAAAGAGTATGTGAAAGATTTTGAGTTTGTGTCCAGGGAAAAGGGTACGGAAGAGATGAAAGAGATTTTGGGAGAAGATTTCCTGGATTTGTTTGAGGTCAATCCAATACCAATATCTGTGGATATTTTCCTTAAGGCCGACTACATATACACTGACTCCTTATCGTTCATAAAACAAGATTTGTCTTCTTTGAGTTTGGCAAAAGAGGTTGTTTACCAAGAGTCTTTGGTGGGAATAATCAATGACAATATGGAAAAGGCCGGTTATGTGGCAGGTGTGCTTATTTTGCTTTTGTTATTCATATCTTTTGTCTTGATAAACAATACTGTAAGGATAAACCTCTATGCAAAAAGGTTTGTTATTTACACTATGAAGCTAGTTGGTGCCAAAAGGTCTTTCATCAGGAAGCCTTTGTTGGTTAAAGGCATATGGCAGGGAATCGTTTCCGGGGTTATTGCCGATATCTTGCTGGGTATGCTTGTCTATGTTGCGGTAAGGGACTTGCCGGAGCTTCTGGCAATAATGGACAAGAATATGATTATTGCAGTTTTTGCAGTGGTCCCGTTGCTGGGAGTTTTGTTGTGTCTCCTTAGTACTTTTTTTATTTCCAACAGACTTATCTCTATGTCCGGGGATGATATCTATTATTGATTATTAACTTAGAACAGTTGAAATAATGAACGAAGTTAACTTTGCGTTACCAAAAAAGAACCTTGTATTCATATTGGCAGGTTTGGTGCTGCTTATTTTGGGTTATGCCCTTATGACGGGTGGTGGTACTACAGACCCTAATGTTTTTCCGGAAGAACAAATGTTTAGTTTCAGGAGGATAACCCTTGCCCCTTTTTTGATATTGTTGGGTTTTGCTGTTGAGGTTTTTGCAATAATGTATGTTCCAAAAGGCAAATAAATGGGGTTTTTAGAAGCTATATTGTTGGGGATTGTCCAAGGTTTGACAGAATTCCTTCCTGTAAGCAGTAGCGGGCACCTTGTAATAGGCAAGGAACTTTTGGGAGTCGAGAGTACCAACCTCTCTTTTGAAATAGTTGTGCATGCTGCGACTGTCCTGAGTACTTTGGTTGCATTCAGAAAAGATATTGCAGGATTGCTTTCGGGTTTGTTCAGGTTCCAAATGAACATGGAAACGATATACATATTTAAAATCATTGTTTCTATGTTGCCTGTAATGGTTGTAGGGTTGTTTTTCAAAGATAGTGTAGAGGCCCTTTTTGGAGGGGGACTCGTGGTAGTGGGGTTTGCATTGCTTGTGACATCGCTTTTGTTGTTCCTCTCTGGAATAATAAAGCCAAAGGAGAAGGGAATAACCTTTTCCAATGCTTTACTGATTGGTGTAGCCCAATCCCTTGCTGTTGTCCCGGGATTATCCCGATCGGGCTCTACCATCTCTGCCGGATTGATGCTTGGGGTCAAAAGGGAAGATATGGCCAGGTTCTCTTTTTTGATGGTGCTTGTTCCTATCTTGGGAGAGGCCTTCCTTGAATTGGTTTCGGGTGATTTGTCTTCTCAGAGTTCTGGTATTGGTGTGTTAGTGTTGTCAGCTGGTTTTGTTGCTGCTTTTTTGTCGGGATTATTTGCCTGCAAGGCTATGATAGCTCTTGTGAAGAGAACTAAACTAAGGGGGTTTGCCCTCTATTGTGCAGTTGCGGGAATTTTGGCGATTGTGTTTTCTTATGTCTGAATTGGTGAAAAATAAATATTATTTTGTATCTGATGTCCATCTTGGTCTCAGGGCTTTTGACCCCGAAGAGAGGGAGAAAAAGTTTGCCACTTTCCTATACCAATTACCTGATGATACAGCCCATCTTTATTTGCTGGGCGATATCTTTGATTTTTGGTACGAGTACAAATATGTGATTCCAAGGCGTTTTACTCGTACTTTAGGTGCTTTGTCGTTCCTTGTTGACAAGGGTGTCCAGGTTTTTTTCCTTAAAGGCAATCATGATGTGTGGACATATGATTACCTTCAATCGGAGGTTGGTGTGACCCTATTGGATGAGATGACCGTTGTTCCGGTTGGTGGTAAAATGTTTTGCCTTGCTCATGGAGATGAGTTGATTGGAGAGAGAAGCCACAATTTTTTGAAGGGAGTCTTCAAGAATAGGTTTCTTCAGGTTCTGTTTAGCGCAATACATCCCAGGTGGGCTTTTTCTGTTGCAACACGTTGGTCTAAACATAATCGGTTGGTAAAGAGTGAAAGGTTGGAGTTCAGAGGGGAGGGGGACCCTTTGTATAGGGTTGCAGCTGAGTTTGAAAAGAGCAATTTAGTAGATATTTTCATTTTTGGGCATATGCATACCCCAGGTAATAACTTAACTCCCAAAGGGGCCGGGTTTTACATTTTGGGAGAGTGGGTCCATGGGTGTGAGTACCTTGTTTTTGATTCTGAATCAGGAACTCTGGAGTGGGAAAAAGGTTGTTGATAGCGGGATGGACTGGTTGGATATTTACTGACTAGTGGAAAATTGAATAGTACAGGTAGTCGAAAGTGCCTCTGTGGTACATCTGAACGAGCTCTTCCGTAATTTTGTCTTCTCCAAAGCGGTCGTACGGTCTTTTAAGGTCCGAACCGAAAAGTCTGGCTACACCTTGCCAAAAACCTGCAGCAGCACCTCCTCTGTAATTCTTGATTATATAAAAAGAGCTTTGCCCGATTTCCCTGTCAACCAGCCTTAGAAGTAGTTTGCCTTGGCTTATTGTCATTTTCCTGAGTGGCTGTTCGAATTCCTTGAAAAGGTTTGTTTCGAATTCTTTTATGAACCTCTCTTTTTCCCTTGAATTGAAGTTGGAGTTTTTGAGTATGCTGTCTGCTTCCTGGATTTTGCCTTTTGCAACCATTGCATATGGGTAGGTCTTTTTGAAGTTGTAAACCAATCTGTAAAATTCCCTCCATTCCCTTCCTTTCCTGTTTGTCTTATCCCATGAAAAATGGTACACTTCTCTTAGGGTAATTTGGTATACAGTATCTTTGCCCTCTATTTTATATCCAACCGAATACCCCTTCTCCTGAGAAAAAAGGGGAGATTGAATTAAAAAAAGGGGAATCAATAAGACCAGGAAACAATCTCTTCTATTCATCCACAACAAAAATATCTCTTTTATTGCTATTCTTCAATAATTGGACCAAAAACCTTATATTTGGGTCTATTTAATTAATAAGCTTCAATTACCTCACTTAACTATGTTCTCTTCTGTGTATGGTCCGTGGACCTTGTTTACCGATTTAGGATTGATTTTTGCTTTGCTTTTAGTTGGAAAACTGATTAGGGTAAAAGTCAAATTCATTCAGAAACTTTTTATTCCACCCTCGTTGATTGCGGGATTCCTTGGACTTGCAATGGGTCCGAATGGATTGGGATGGCTGCCTTTTTCCAACCAACTTGGCACTTATGCGGGAGTGCTGATAGCTTTGGTTTTTGCCGCATTGCCTCTCTCTTCTCCAAAATTCAGGTTCAAAGAGGTTGCCGGAAGGGTAGGTCCAATTTGGGCTTATGCGCAACTTGGTATGCTTTTGCAGTGGGCATTCATGGGTTTGTTCGGATTGTTTGTGCTCAATATTATTTGGCCACAGTTAAACTCTGCATTTGGGATAATGTTGCCTACCGGTTTTTACGGCGGACATGGAACTGCTGCTGCAATTGGTGACGCCTTTGGCTCACTTGGCTGGGAAGAGGCAAAAAGTTTGGGTATGACTACTGCTACTGCCGGAGTTGTGATTGCAATTGTGGTTGGATTGGTTATGGTAAAAAGGGCGGCAGTTAAGGGAGATACTTCTTTTATCTCTGATTTTTCTGATTTACCCGATGAGTTGAGGACGGGGTTGATTCCAGAGGGAAATAGGGAGGATGCCGGGACAAGTACTACATCGTCTATTTCAATAGATTCCCTGGCTTTCCATTTGGCTTTTGTGTTTGTTGTTGCTTTGATTGGGTATTTGTTTAGCCAAGGGGTTAAATCGTATTATCCAAAACTTGAGATTCCTGTTTTCTCTGCCTCTTTTATCGTGGGTCTGGTTTTTAAAAAAATATTCGACTCCACCGGGGTTTCGGAATATATTTGTCCCAGGCAAACATCCAGGTTAAGCAGTACTTTCACAGATTTGCTTGTCGCATGTGGTGTGGCTTCCATACAACTTAGCGTTGTGGTTAAATATGCTGTTCCTTTGGTTATTCTTATTGCTGTAGGGGCATTTGTTGTTTGGGCTGTTACCTTTTTCCTTGGCAGACGACTCTGCAAAACGTTTTGGTTTGAACGTTCAATTTTTGCCTGGGGTTGGTGGACCGGTACCATGGCTATGGGTATTGCATTGATAAGGATTGTAGATCCAAAGTTGGAGAGCAAGGCAATGGATGATTATGCTATGGCATATTTGCCGATTGCCCCTGTTGAGATATTGATAATTACATTTGTTCCTGTGCTTTTTGTGAACGGACTGGGCTTGTGGCTGCTTTTAGGCTTGTTGCTGCTTTCTTTCTTGATAGTGTTGTTTGCAAAAAGGATGGGATGGTGGATAAAACCAGTTAAAAATACAAAACCATAATTTCATATGAAATATTTTCCCTTACTCAAATATATGGTTGCCCTTTTGGTTATTGTTGGGGCAACTTGTAATGCTCGTTCTCAGACGGGCCAAAAGAGCTTAAAAGAGCTGCAGGAAATTGCCCAAAGGATACATTCGGAATACTTTACTATAGACACCCACAATGATACGGCTTTATATATTAATAATCCAAATGAGTCATCCCGTATCACAAAAGGGCAGGTTACATTCCCTATGATGAAACAGGGTGGTTTGGATGCTGCTTTATTTGCAATATATATTGGCCAAAAGGGCCGGGACAGGGAGTCTTTGGATTCGGCAACTCTTTATGTAAGGGATAACCTTGACAGATTCAAGGTTTATGTAGAGAATTTCAAAGATGTCTCAATAGCATACAATTCGGATGACCTTGTAAGAAACAAGGAGAACGGGGTTACATCCGTAATGCTTGCAATTGAAAATGGGTATGCCATTGGTGACGATCTTTCCAATTTGGAAATGTTCCGAGACATGGGTGTGAGGGCAATTACAATATGCCATAACGGTAACAATAATATTTGTGATGCGTCAATGGATAAGAGTGGTCCGGAGCATAACGGTTTGTCTGATTTTGGAAGGGATGTTATAAGGGAGATGAACAGGCTTGGTATTGTGATTGATCTTTCTCATGCATCTACAGAAACTGTATTTGATGTTCTGGAAATTAGCGAATATCCGGTAATGGCATCCCATTCAGGCGTGTACGCTATCAAGAATCACAACAGGAATCTTAAAGACAATGAAATAAAAGCTATAGCTGCCAAGGGGGGCCTTATACAGGTGGCTACCGGCAGGTTTTTCTTGTCTGAATTACCAAAGGATTCTGTTACAGTTGCCCATATTGCAAACCATATAGATTATGTCAGGAACCTTGTGGGCATTGAGCACGTGGGGTTGGGGACAGATTTCGATGGTGGCGGAGGTGTTGTGGGTATGGAAAATGCTTCAAAAATGATGAACCTGACCATAGAACTTCTAAGACGAGGTTATACAGAAGAGGAGCTTGCAAAATTCTGGGGAGGCAATTTTATAAGATTCCTCAAACATCAGAATTTGTAAAAAAAAACCAACAACCTTTTGCACATTTAATTTTTTTGGTATATTTGCAACCCGCCAAATAGGTGATCAATTTGCCTATTTAGCAGAGAAGCAGGGTTTTAGCCCTAAAATTTTTATGACCAAAGCACACAAAAATATTTACTGTTATCGTTAAACTGTAAAAAAAGAAATGTTACAACCAAAAAAAACCAAGTTCAGAAGGCAGCAAAAAGGCCGTATGAAAGGGATCGCTCAGAGGGGAAATCAGCTCTCTTTTGGATCTTTCGGGATTAAGACTACGGAGGCTTGTTGGTTAACCGGCCAACAACTGGAGGCTGCACGTCAGGCCATCGTGAGATATATGAAGCGTGAAGGACAAATTTGGATCAGAGTATTTCCTGATAAGCCGTTTACCAAGAAACCTGCAGAGGTACGTATGGGTAAAGGTAAGGGTGCTCCTGAAGGATTTGTTGCACCTATCACCCCGGGCCGTATGATTTTTGAAGCCGAGGGTGTTCCGTTGGAGGTGGCCAAAGAGGCACTTCGTCTTGGAGCACAGAAACTGCCTGTAGTTACAAAATTTGTAGTTCGCAGGGATTACCAAGAATAATTTAATGTAGGAATATTAAGATGAAAGCAACTGAGATTCGCGAATTATCCATAAATGATTTAAGGGAACGCATCGAAACCGAAAAGGCAAACTTGGTGCGCCTGAGGATGAATCATGCTATTTCTCCATTAGATGATTTATCACAGATTAAAAAGGCAAAGACAAATATTGCCAGAATGCTCACAATTCTGAGCCAAATGGAAAACAAGAAGGACAACTAACAGTCATGGAAAGAAATCTTCGTAAAGAAAGAATAGGTATGGTGGTAAGTAACAAGATGGATAAATCTATCGTTGTTGCTGTTAAAAGAAAAGTAATACACCCTATTTACGGTAAGTTCGTAAATAAAACCACCAAGTTTGTAGCTCATGACGAGAAAAACGAGTGCAGTGAGGGAGATAAAGTGCGCATTATGGAGACTCGCCCGTTGAGCAAGACCAAACGCTGGAGACTAGTAGAAATTGTAGAAAAAGTTAAATAGCCATGATACAACAAGAATCGAGATTATTGGTGGCAGATAACAGTGGAGCCAAAGAAGTCCTTTGTATCCGCGTTTTGGGAGGAACCCGCCGCCGTTATGCCGGAGTTGGCGATAAAATTGTGGTTACCGTAAAAAGTGCCATCCCGGGTGGTGATACAAAAAAAGGAACTGTATCCAAGGCGGTAATAGTACGTACAAAAAAAGAGATCCGTCGCGCTGATGGCTCATATATACGTTTTGACGACAATGCATGTGTCTTGCTTAACAGCCAGGGTGAAGTTCGTGGGACTCGTATTTTTGGTCCTGTAGCCAGGGAGTTACGTGAGAACTTTATGAAAATTGTATCTTTAGCACCTGAGGTGTTATAATTTTTTATAAAAAAAAGATATGAACAAAAAATTACATATTAAAAAAGGCGATACAGTATTTGTAAATGCAGGTGAGGACCGCGGAAAAACCGGACGGGTTCTGGAAGTCATTACAGATAAGAATCGCGCCATTGTTGAAGGAATCAACATGGTTAGCAAACATACCAAACCCAATGCACAGCATCCACAGGGTGGTATAATCAAACAAGAGGCTCCGATACATATCTCCAACCTTCAGGTTGTTGACCCTGTGAAGGGAGGTCCAACAAAGATCGGCCGTCGTTTGAATGATAAGAATAAATTAGTTCGTTACGCGAAAAAATCTGGAGAGGAGATTAAATAATGGCAAATACTAAAGATGGAGCTGTAAAGAAACCAGCTGCTAAGACTCAGACAGGTAAAGCCGAAAAGCCGGCAAAAGCCGCTCAAAACCAAGCTGAACAGGTTCTAGTGAAAGGCTATATGCCATCACTTCAAAAAATGTATAAAGAGGTGATTGTTCCGAAACTAATGAAGGATTTCGGCTACAGTACTGTTATGCAGGTTCCGAAGCTTGAGAAGATTGTGATTAACCAGGGTATTGGCTCTGCAACGCAAGATAAGAAACTTGTAGAGATTGCCCAGCAAGAACTTACAATCATAACCGGGCAGAAGGCTGTTCAAACTGTATCTAAAAAGGATATATCCAACTTCAAACTGAGGAAAGGTATGCCGATTGGTGTTAAGACTACTCTTCGTGCGGCAAAAATGTACGAATTTTTAGAAAGGCTGATTTCTGTTTCACTTCCCAGGATCAGAGACTTCAAAGGTATCAACGAGAAGTTTGATGGTAAAGGGAATTATACATTGGGTATAAAAGAACAGATAATCTTCCCGGAAATAGATATCGACAAGATTACAAAAATCCTTGGTCTGGAGATTACTTTTGTAACTACTGCACTAAAGGACGAAGAGGCATTTGCATTGCTTCGGGAGTTTGGTCTGCCGTTTAAAAATATCAAGAAATAATCTTAAACTTTAGAGATAGATAATGGCAAAAGAATCAATGAAGGCACGCGAAGTAAAACGCGCAAAATTATGTGCCAAATACGCAGAAAAACGCAAAGCCCTAAAAGAGGCCGGTGACTATGCAGCTTTGGATAAACTTCCAAAGAACTCTAGTCCTGTAAGGCTTCACAACCGTTGTTCAATAACTGGACGTCCAAAGGGTTATATGCGTGTTTTCGGTATAAGCCGTATCCAGTTTCGCGAAATGGCCAGCAAAGGACTTATCCCTGGTGTTCGCAAAGCTAGTTGGTAGCATTTAAGTGACGCGAGTCGCAATTTTAATATTTATTAACATAAAAGTTGGATATCGGGCGTTGTGCATACAGCGTCGAATAGACTTTAAAAAAAATTAAAAATGACTGATCCAATTTCAGACTTTTTGACTAGGGTGCGTAATGCATCTCTCGCAGGCCACAAAGTAGTGGATATACCTGCATCAAAAATGAAGCTTGAATTGACCCGTATTCTTCATGAAAAAGGTTATATTCTAAGCTATAAACTTGTTGAAGGTACTCCTTTCAACACAATAAAAATTGCCTTGAAATATTATCCTGAAACAAAAAAATCTGCAATCAAGAAGATTTCCAGGGTGAGCCGTCCAGGTTTAAGACGTTATGTTGGGGTAGAAGATTTGCCAAGGGTGCTGAATGGCCTGGGCATTGCTGTTATCTCAAGTTCAAAGGGTCTTATTACCGATAAAGAAGCTAAAACACTTAACATTGGTGGTGAGGTTATTTGCTACGTTTATTAATTTAGTATCAATTTAGTTTATAAAGAAATTATAATGTCACGAATAGGAAAATTACCTGTAAACCTTCCGGCCGGCGTAACTTTGAAAGTTGAAGCTGGTAATGTGGTTAAGGTTAAAGGCCCGCTCGGAGAACTTTCGCAAAAGGTGGATGCCGATATTAGAGTTGCCGTAGAGGGAAATGTGGTTAAAGTTACCAGGCCGACCGATCAACCAAGACATCGCTCCATGCATGGTCTGTACCGCGCACTAATTCAAAACATGGTAACTGGTGTAAGTACCGGTTATACTATCAAACAAGAATTTGTGGGTGTAGGTTACCGTGTAGAGGTAAAAGGCCAGGTGTTGGAAATGAGCATCGGATACTCTCATGACGTTCACTTGATGTTGCCAAATGAAGTGAAAGCTGTTGCTGAGCAAGTTAAAAAAGGACAGGCACCAATTTTGGCTTTAACAAGCCACGATAAGCAATTGCTTGGGATGGTAGCCGCTAAGCTGCGCTCGTTGCGCAAACCTGAACCATACAAAGGTAAGGGTATTAAGTTTGTAGGTGAACAACTTCGTCGCAAAGCCGGTAAGTCGGCCAGCGCTAAATAATAAGTGGAGGATTTATGGCTTTAAGTAAAATAGAAAGAAGAGACAGAATACGGATGCGCATTCGCAAGGTGGTTAATGGTACTGCCGAACAACCAAGAATGTGTGTATTCAGGAGCAACAAACAAATATATGTTCAGCTCATAGACGATGTAAAAGGTGTTACTCTTGCGTCTGCAAGCTCTGTAGATAAGGAGATTGTAGCTGATTGCAAGGGCAAACCGGGAACAGAAGTTGCAAAATTAGTTGGTAAGTTGGCTGCAAAAAGGGCAACAGAGAAAGGTATCTCTAAAGTTGCTTTTGACCGTGGCGGTTACCTTTATCATGGAAGAGTAAAAAGTTTAGCAGATGCCGCCCGTGAAGGTGGTCTTATATTCTAAGATATTGAGTATGATAAATACAAACGTAAAAAAAGTTAAGACTACCGATCTAGAGTTGAAAGACAGATTGGTTGCAGTTAAGAGGGTTACCAAGGTAACCAAAGGTGGACGTCACTTTAGCTTTGCAGCAATTGTTGTTGTTGGAGACGAGAAAGGTGTTGTAGGTTACGGCCTGGGCAAAGCCAATGAGGTGACTACTGCTATATCCAAAGGAATTGAAGATGCAAAAAAGAATCTTGTGAAAATTCCTTTGAACAAAACCACAATCCCCCACGAACAGATAGCAAAATTTGGCGGTGCAAGGGTTTATATGAAACCTGCAGCCGAAGGTACCGGAGTTAATGCCGGTGGCGCGATGCGTGCCGTTTTTGATTCGGTTGGTGTAACTGATGTTATTGCAAAATCCAAAGGTTCTTCAAACCCTCATAACCTTGTGAAGGCAACTGTAGCAGCTTTGCTAGAGATGCGTGATGCCTATACTGTAGCAGGATTGCGTGGTATTCCGATGAACAGAGTATTTAATGGATAAGGAGGTATAGAAATGACTAAAGTAAGAATTACTCAAATTAAAAGTAAAAACGGCGCCACCAAAAGGCAATCCGCAAATTTGGAGTCACTCGGTATCCGTAAATTGCATCAATCTGTGGAGATTGATTTGAATCCTGTGAACAAAGGAATGCTGGAAAAGGTGTTGCACCTTGTAAAAGTTGAAGAATTAAACTAATAGGAGATCTAACAAATGAAATTACATAATCTTACACCTTCAGAGGGGTCATTGGGAAGTACTAAGAGGATTGGTCGCGGAGAGGGATCGGGCCGTGGAGGTACATCTACCCGTGGACACAAAGGAGCACAATCCAGGTCTGGTTATTCCCGTAAAAAAGGTTTTGAGGGAGGACAGATGCCTCTTCAAAGGCGTCTTCCAAAATTTGGATTTAACAATATTAACAGGGTCGAATTCAAAGTATTGAATTTGACAACAATCCAAGCTTTGTCAGAGAAACTGGGAACAACAACCCTTACATTGGACACTCTAATAGAGGCAGGGTTGGTATCTAAAAATGACAAGGTTAAAATCCTTGGAAATGGTCCGCTTACAGCTAAATTAGATATTACTGCACACGCATTTTCCAAGTCGGCAATTGCCCAGATAGAAGCACTTGAGGGTAAGGCTACCAAAATCTAAATTGTACAATGAAAAAACTGATCGATACAATCAAAAACATCTTCAAGATTGAGGAACTTCGCAAGAGGATAGTCTATACTATCCTGTTGCTGTTGGTATACAGGCTCGGTAGTTTTATAGTGATGCCGGGTATTGATCCGACTCAACTTGCGAACCTTCAAAACCAGGCTTCCGAGGGATTGTTAGGGCTGCTTAACATGTTCTCCGGTGGTGCCTTTGGTAATGCCTCAATCTTTGCGCTGGGTGTAATGCCTTACATCTCTGCGTCTATTGTTATTCAACTTTTGGGAATTATGATTCCCTACTTCCAAAGATTACAGAGAGAAGGAGAGAGTGGCAGGAGGAAGATGAATCAGTGGACACGCTATCTGACAATTGCAATTTTAGCTTTGCAAGGTCCTGCATATATTGCAAACCTGCACGTGCAGTTGCCCGAAAGCGCTTTTTTATTTCAAGGATTCTCATATAATGTTTTTGCCACAGTTATTTTAATTGGTGGTACTATGTTTATCATGTGGTTAGGAGAGAGAATTACCGATCGCGGCTTAGGTAATGGTATTTCCCTCATAATCATGGTTGGTATTATTGCTCGTCTGCCTTTTGCCCTTATAGCCGAGGGTGGAGCCAGGATGAATCAGACAGCTGGCGGTGGTATCTTGATGCTCATAGTAGAATTGGTGATTTTATTTTTTGTGTTTGTTGCCACAATTGCTTTGGTGCAAGGGACACGAAAAATTCCTGTCCAATATGCCAAGAGGATAATAGGCAATAAACAATATGGCGGGGTGCGTCAGTATATTCCTTTGAAGATAAATGCGGCTGGTGTAATGCCCATTATCTTTGCTCAGGCGTTGATGATGTTCCCTTTAATATTTGCAGGTTTTGACTCTACTCGCGGAATAGCTGCCACTCTTACCAACCCAATGGGTTTTTGGTATAATTTTATCTTTGGACTTCTTGTGGTTGCGTTCACTTACTTCTATACAGCGGTAACTGTGAACCCATCTATGATGGCAGAAGATATGAAAAAGAATGGCGGGTTTATTCCTGGAATCAAGCCTGGCAAGAAAACCACAGAGTACCTGGATAGCATAATGTCCCGTATAACTTTGCCCGGATCAATTTTCCTTGCAATAGTTGCAATATTGCCGGCATTTGCTTCTATGTTGGGAGTCAACAATGAGTTTGCCCAGTTTTACGGGGGAACATCTTTGCTGATTCTTGTTGGTGTGGTTTTGGACACTCTGCAGCAAATTGAGAGTCATTTGCTGATGCGTCATTACGATGGCTTGATGAAGACCGGGCGTCTCAAGGGCCGTTCGGGTATGTAACCAAGTCTCAAGTTCTTTGAATGATGATTAGTATTAAAACAAGGGAAGAAATTGAGTTACTTAGAGAGAATGCTTTATTGGTCTCTAAGACTCTGGCACAAGTGGGTCAAAATATTGCACCAGGTGTAACAACTCTGGAGTTGAACAATATTGCTGAAACATTTATCCGTGACAATGGTGCTGTGCCTGCTTTCCTTGGTTATGGAGGATTTCCGTATACCTTGTGCATTTCTGTGAATGATGTTATTGTTCATGGGTTTGCTTCGGGATACCGTTTGAAAGAGGGAGATATTATCTCTGTTGATTGCGGTACCGTATACAAGGGTTTTTATGGTGATTCTGCCTATACATTCGCAGTTGGAGAGGTTTCTGACAATACTGAAAAATTGCTTGCTGTCACAAAGGAATCTTTGTTCCGGGGTATAAAACAAGCAGTTTCGGGAAACCGGGTGGGTGATATTTCCTTTGCTGTTCAACAGCATGCAGAGAGCAATGGATTCTCTGTGGTAAGGGAAATGGTTGGCCACGGTATTGGTAAAAAGCTTCACGAAGCCCCCGAAGTTCCAAATTACGGACTTAAAGGGCAAGGTAAGAAACTGCAGGATGGGATGGTCATATGTATAGAGCCTATGATCAATGCGGGCAAGAAAAATGTGAAAATGCACGATGATGGTTGGACTGTGAGTACTGCCGATGGCATGAACTCTGCACATTTTGAACTGATGGTTGCAATTTCGGGAAATAGTCCGGAGATACTATCGACATTTGAATTTATTGAGGGTAAAAATATTTAAATTATAAGGATTTTAAATGGCAAAACAAGCTGCTATAGAAAAAGAGGGTACAATAATTGAAGCTCTGTCAAACGCTATGTTTCGAGTAGAACTGGATAACGGGCATGTGATAATTGCCCATATCTCCGGTAAAATGAGAATGCACTATATCCGTATTCTTCCCGGAGACCGGGTAAGAGTGGAAATGTCACCTTATGATTTAACAAAAGGAAGAATTTCTTTCAGATACAAATAAAAATTAGAAAACATGAAAGTAAAAGCATCCATTAAAAAGCGCAGCGAAGATTGCAAGATTGTTAAGCGTAAAGGTCGTCTTTACGTGATTTGCAAAAAGAACCCAAAGTTCAAGATGCGTCAGGGATAATATTAATTGTAAACAATAAAGAGAATAGAATAAATTATGGCACGTATAGCCGGAGTTGATTTACCAAAAAACAAACGTGGAGAGATAGGGCTAACCTATATCTTCGGGATCGGTCGCAGTACTGCGCAAAAGATCCTTGCCAAAAATGGCATCGATTTCAGTATTAAAGTGAAGGACTGGAATGACGATCAAATAGCTGCAATAAGAGCAACAATTGCAGGTGAGTACAAAATTGAAGGTGAACTTCGCTCTGTGGTTCAGATGAACATCAAGCGATTGATGGACATTGGTTGTTACAGAGGAATCCGTCATCGTATCGGGCTTCCTGTTCGCGGTCAGTCTACCAAGAATAATGCCCGTACACGTAAGGGTAAGAAGAAAACTGTAGCTAACAAGAAGAAAGCAACTAAATAGAACCTAGATCATGGCAAAAAAGACAGGAACATCAAATAAAAAGAAAGTTGTAAAAGTAGAGGCCTACGGTCAGGCACATATTTCATCTACTTTCAACAATATCATTGTATCTCTCACAAATGCAACCGGCCAGGTAATTAGTTGGTCTTCTGCAGGCAAGATGGGATTCAGAGGTTCAAAGAAGAACACTCCTTATGCAGCACAAACAGCTGCCGAAGATTGTGCCAAAGTGGCTTATGATTTGGGTCTTCGTAAGGTTAAGGCCTATGTGAAAGGACCTGGTGCCGGACGTGAGTCTGCAATCCGTACTATTCACGGAGCAGGTATAGAGGTGACAGAAATTATTGACATCACTCCTGTACCTCATAATGGATGTCGTCCTAAAGGGCGTCGTAGAGTTTAACCTTTTTAGAATCATAATAAAAGATTTAGCATGGCAAGATATACAGGGCCTACAACAAAAATCGCCCGAAAATTTGGAGAACCTATATTTGGTCCCGATAAAAGTTACGAGAAAAAGAACTATCCTCCGGGACAACACGGTATCGCAAAAAAGCGTAAGAAAACATCTGAATATGGTATTCAGTTGAAAGAAAAACAAAAAGTCAAGTATACATATGGTCTTTTGGAAAAGCAATTTCGTACATTGTACGACAAGGCTTCAAGGATGAAAGGTCGTAAAGGCGAAAACTTGATTTTGCTTCTTGAATCACGTTTAGACAATTTGGTGTTCAGGATGGGTATTGCGCCAAGCCGCGCAGCTGCAAGGCAATTGGTGACCCACCGTCATATTGTTTTAAATGGTGAACTCTGCAACATTCCTTCTACAATAGTAAAACCTGGAGATGTTGTTGCTGTACGTGAAAAATCAAAGAGCCTGGAAACAATCCTGGACAGTGTTTCACGTGGTACAGCCAGACATTCGTGGATTGAGTGGGATCCTTCTAATTTGACTGGTAAATATTTGAATATGCCAATCAGAAGCGAAGTTCCTGAAACAATCAACGAACAATTAATAGTCGAGTTATACTCTAAATAAAATTAAAATGGCAATTTTAGCATTTCAAAAACCCGATAAGGTAATAATGCTTGACGCAACCGAATCATTCGGTCGCTTTGAGTTCCGTCCATTGGAGCCCGGTTACGGCATCACTGTTGGAAACGCACTGCGCCGGATTCTGTTATCGTCCCTTGAAGGGCATGCCATCACAGCTATACGGATACAAGGTGTGGATCACGAGTTTGCAACCATACCAGGTGTCATCGAAACTGTAGTGGATATCGTGCTCAACCTAAAGCAAGTACGCTTCAAGCGTATGATCGAGGGCGAGGAGACAGAAATCGTTAACATTTCGGTTAGCGGGAAACAACAGTTTACCGCCGAAGAGATCTCCAAGCAGCTTTCTTCGTTCAAAGTACTCAACCCCGAGCTGCATATTTGTTCTATGGAGCCTTCGGTTAATCTTTCCATTGAACTCAGGATAGGAAAGGGTAGAGGTTACGTACCGGCAGAAGAGAATCGTGTTGAGGATGCTCCGTTTGGTCTGATTCCCATTGATGCTATCTTCACTCCTATAAAAAACGTGAAGTACTCCGTTGAAAACTGGCGTGTGGAGCAAAAGACTGACTACGAAAAATTGAATTTAGAGATAACAACAGACGGTTCCATTCATCCTAAAGAGGCACTTAAAGAGGCGGCAAAAATTTTGATCCATCACTTTATGCTTTTCTCTGATGAGAAAATAACCCTTGAAACCCCGGTAGAAGTTGTGAGCAATGAACTTGATGAGGAATCATTGAGAATGAGACATTTGCTTATGACAAAGCTGGCTGATTTGGAGTTGTCTGTAAGAGCTCTTAATTGCTTGAAAGCTGCTGAGATTGATACTCTTGCAGATTTGGTATCTCTTCAGAGGTCAGAACTTATGAAGTTCCGTAACTTTGGAAAAAAATCTCTGTCAGAAATAGATAGCCTGGTTGAGAGATACAGACTCAACTTCGGGATGGACGTAACTAAGTTTAATATTGAAAAGAAAGTATTGAAAAATGAGGCATAATAAATCATTTAATCACCTGGGCCGTAAAAGCGGACACCGTAAAGCGATGTTGGCTAATATGGCTTCGTCTCTAATACTGCACAAAAGAATCGAGACAACTTTAGCAAAGGCAAAAGCACTAAGGGTGTATATAGAGCCTTTGGTAACCAAATCAAAAGACGATACAACCCATTCTCGTCGTACTGTTTTCTCTTACCTAAAGCAAAAAGAGGCTGTATCGGAACTTTTCCGTACAGTTGCCCCTAAGATTGCTGAGCGTCCGGGTGGTTACACCAGGATTCTGAAAACAGGATTCCGTAAGGGTGATGCAGCAGAGATGGCCTTGATAGAATTTGTAGACTTTAACGAAGCTGCTTTGGCTTCGGCTACAGGGGAGAGCAAAAAGAGCACAACCCGCAGGAGCCGTCGTTCAAAGAAAAGTACAGAGACTGCTGCTCCCAAAGCAGAGAAGGAGACTAAAACAGCTGCAAAAGCTGAGGTTGCTCCTAAAGAAACCGTTGCTGAAAAACAAGAGACTCCTGCCGAAGAAGCTCCAGAGGCAGAATAAAGTTAATTGGTTAAATATAGGAAACAAAAGCTGTCCGTTTGGGCAGCTTTTGTTTTTTGTGTGAGGTTATATAGTCGGGTTATATATATTCATATTCATTTTTTGACATATTAAGGAATATTTTGAAATCTTCATTGGCAACCACCACACTGGCCCTGTTGTCGTTGGGATGGAAACTTATCATGTTTGTATTTTGCAGTTCTTTGTCAATAAATACTTTGACATGTTTTTCGTGATCGTTTATCAACCCAAAAGGGGTAACGGACCCAGGTGTTACTCCCAGGTATTTTTCCATTCTCTTTGGGGAGGCAAAGCTTAGTTTCCCTTGTTTCAATTTTTTTTCAAGAGTGTGGATATCCAGTGTTTGATGGCATTCAAGTATCACCAAATAGTGCTTGTTGCCTTTGTGGTTGCGGAAAAACAGGTTTTTGCAATGTGTACCCGGCATCTCCTTCCAATATTCGATAGCTTCTTCTATGGTGGGAAGTGGTGGGTGATACCATATTTGGTATTTGATATCCAGGTTTGTGAGGTGTTCCAGTACCTTGTTTATCTTTTCTTGGGAAGGATTGTCAATTAGTTTGGAATAATCCATGGGAATTAGAATTTTAATCTAAATTATATTTACATTTACACGCTTTTTTCAGTTGCAAATTTAACCAAACATCTATGAAATTACCATTCCTTTTGGCAATTGCCATGTCACTTTGTATAACATGTGGTTATTCCCAAAATAGCATTGAGTATGCTAAATATATGGAAAATGCCAAAGAGAGGGCTGTGTTGTACAGGGGAGCCACTCCTATGTATTATCCATTTTATTTCACAGGGTCCTATTTTGCATATTCCGATGAATATTTGAAAGGAGAGGTAGTTTACAATGGAAAAAGATATTATGGAGTGTTGTTGAACCTTAACAGTAATTTGGACCAACTTTATATTTATGATATGGACAATGGAGTTAATGTTGTCCTTAACAAAGATTTTGTTGAGTCATTTACCATGGGAGAGAATAGTTTTGTGAACTTAAATAGAAATGAGATATCTGCGGGGTTACAGCAGGGTTATTACCAAGTGTTGTGGAGCGGAGCCGGTACTAAGTTGTTGAAAAGAATCAGGAAAAATTATTCCGAAAAAATTGCACAAGATGGTAATACCACAAGCAAAAACAAGGTAGCCAGGTCTTTCGTTCCGGAGGTTGAGTATTATATAATTGATGACGAGACGGCATATGAGGTCCGTAACTTAAATAGTTTCAGGAGGATATTTGGGGTCAAAAAGTCATTGTTGTATAAATTTAAAAAAACCAATAATTTGAGCCTTAGAAAGGATACTGACAATGCTTTTTCTATGTTGATGAAATTTATACACTCCCGTTTGCCTCTTAACTAAAATGAAGAAACTTCTTTTATTACTCTCTTTTATTGTGCTGTTTAAAGTTGTACAGGCACAGGAATACGACAGGAACAATCTGATATTGAAAAATATATCGTTGGATTCGCTTTCCAAAATTGTAAAAAGAAACAGTGGTTACAATTTATATTTTGGCAGTGCTGTGGATTCATTGGCTGTTTCTTTGGAATGTAATGTTATGGATTTGCTTGATTCATTGCCTTTGGTGTTGGGAAGATATGGTTATGGCCTGTCTACGATTGGTTATGATATTATTGCTCTTAAAGGTTCTGGATTGATAGCTGGTTTACCTGATGGTTATTTTAAGGATGGAGCAGTGGTTGCCCCCACCCAAGGGGTTCCGGAGTTGATTTCTGCCAATACAGAATCAGATAATCGAGCAGAAAACAAGGCTAACGCTCAAATTATGAACGATGAATTGGTTTACTCACTCAAAGGAGCAGTATTGTCTGCAGAGAGTACCCAAAAGATAAGGAGTACCCAAATTGGTTTGGAAAGGGTCAGGATTGACAGGATCAAGCATGTGCCGGCGGCTTTTGGCGAGGCAGATGTCATGAAGGTGGTTTTGACTCTGCCGGGTGTGAAGTCGGTTGGTGAGTCTTCTGGTGGATTCAACGTAAGAGGGGGAGCAACAGATCAGAACCTTATCCTTTTCAATGAAGGGACCTTGTACAATCCGACCCATTTATTTGGTCTTTTCTCTGCATTCAATCCCGATGTGGTTAGTGATATTGAGTTGTACAAAAGTACAATCCCTGCCAAATACGGGGGGAGGATCTCTTCTGTCCTGGAGATAAACAGCAAGAATGGGAACAATAAGAAAATATCGGGTTCTGCCGGAATTGGTTTGTTGACAGGTAAAATCCATTTGGAAGGCCCGTTGGGAGGAGAGAAGACTACTTTCATTGCCGGGTTAAGGACTACTTATTCTAACTGGATCTTGAAACTTTTACCCGAAGATAGCGGGTATAACAACGGAACTGCCTCTTTCAATGACTTTACCCTTGGTGTGAATCATAAATTTGACGATAAGAATTACTTGTACTTAAATGGTTATTATTCTTCTGACGGGTTCAATTTCAATAAAGATACTGCTTACAATTATTCAAACCTGAATTGGTCGGTCAAATGGAGACATGTGATGAATGATAATCACAATTTGGCTTTAAGTGCCGGTTTTGACGAGTATAACCATAAATCTAGTGAAACGGGGGATTCTGTCAATGCATATGGAATGAATTTCAGAATAAGGCAGGCTTTTTTAAAAGCAAACTTCAGTTGGTTTTTAAATAATGAACATAGTTTGAATTACGGTATAAACTCTGTGTTTTACAATTTGTCTCCCGGAGAGACTTTCCCGGCTGCTTCAGGATCGTTGGTTATTCCCAGAAGTCTGGAAAGGGAAAATGGAGCTGAACTCTCTTTATATTTGAGTGATACCTGGAATATCGCAGACAGATTCTCCCTGGACCTGGGTCTGAGGTACTCTTTTTACTCTGCATTGGGGCCAAAACATTGGTTTAGTTACAAGGGGAGCATAAAGGACGAATCGTCTGTGTTGGATACCCTTTATGCAAAACCAGGGTCATTTGTAAAACCTTATCATGGCCCGGAGTTCCGGCTTTCTGCAAGGTATTCGTTGAATGACAATATGTCTGTCAAGGTGGGTTTCAACAGTATGAGACAGTACATCCATATGTTGTCCAATACTACAGCTGTCTCTCCCACTGATGTATGGAAGTTGAGCGATGCCAATATTGAGCCTCAAAATGGATGGCAGTCTGCGGCAGGACTCTATTCAAATATTTTTGGAAACAGGGTTGAATTTTCTGCCGAAGGATATTTCCGTAAAATGGATAATTATTTGGATTACAAAAGTGGGGCAATCCTGAACATGAATGAAACTATAGAAAGGGATGTTTTGCGAACCGAGGGGAGAGCATTTGGTGTTGAGTTTTTGGCAAAGAAACCTTTTGGAAAACTGAATGGTTGGATCTCTTACACTTACTCCAAAACTCAGTTGAGGGATAATGGCGAAAACGGAGTTTATACAATTAACAGAGGTGAGTGGTACAACGCATCGTACGATAAACCTCATGATGTTAAAATTATTGGTAACTATAAATTTACACAGAGGTTTAGTATTTCTTTCAATTTGGATTATGCCTCGGGACGGCCTGTTACTATTCCTGTTGTAAAGTATTATTATGGAGGGGGATACAGGTTATATTATTCAGAGCGGAATTCATACAGGATTCCAGACTACTTCAGGATGGATTTTTCCATTAATATTGAGCCAAGTCACAACTTGAGGTTGTTGACTTATAGTACAATTACTATAGGTGTTTATAATTTGACCGGCAGAAAAAATGCCTTCTCTGTCTATTATGATACCAATTCGGGTAAAAGAATCCAGGGTTACAAACTTTCGATATTTGGTGCTCCGATTCCTTATGTTACGTATAATATTAAATTTTAAATGTATATGAAGCGCATATGTTTGTTGTGTATCGCGGTTGTTGTATTATGTGCTAACGGCTGTATTACTCCTTTCGAACCTGAAGGTATGGCTGGTTACAAGAAGATGCTGGTTGTAGAGGGCAATATTATCCTGGGTGGTATAACTACTGTCAGTTTGGCTTATTCCATGGATTTGGATGATGACGGGAAGATCGTTTATGTACAAGATGCAAATGTTCGCGTTGAAAGCGAGTCAGGGAGTGTGTATGAGGCTGTGAAGGTTGTGGAGGATGGTGTTGTTAGTTACCAGGCAGACATGTCCGATGCCGGCCTGGATGACAGATACAGGTTGTATTTGGTTGTCAAGGGCAAGGATTATGAATCGGATTTTGTTCCGGTCAAGGTTGCTCCACCTATAGATACTGTGGCATATATGGTTACAGGGGATTCTACAGAAGTAGAATTCTATGTCAATTCAAGGGACCGTACTAACAGTACAAGGTATTATATGTGGAGTTATACCGAGGCGTGGGAGTTCAATCCCAGGATATACTCCGAATTCAGGTATGATCCATTTTCAAAAGAGATTTTTGGGATTGCTGATTATGAAAACAGGTTCAATTGTTGGCAAAACTCAAAATCAACAGCAGTTCTTATTGCAACTACAGATTTCCTGGATGAGGATGTAGTGTACAGGAAAAAACTTAATTCCATTGGCAGATACGAAAACAGGATCAATTATTTATATTCCATGGAGCTAACACAGTATGCATTGACCAGGGAAGCTTACCTTTATTGGGAGAACATCAAGAAGAACTCCGATGATATTGGAGGAATTTTTTCTCCTCAACCATCGGAGATGTCTGGCAACATAAGATGTGTCTCTGACAGTGACGAGTATGTTATTGGTTATATCAGTGCTACCGTCCCGAGTAAAAAAAGGATTTTTGCGTATTCCAGTGATATTGGTATTTACAAGTATCCTTATGACTGTTTTTCTGAGATAATTGGTAATGATTATTTTTTAAGGGATTCTCTTTACCATATGGGTATGGATGTGATATTATATGAACCTGATACGGGGGAGAGTCATTGGGCTCCAAAGAGATGTGTTGACTGCACGATTTTCGGCACCAAGGAGAAACCTACTTACTGGCCCAATAATCATCAATAAATCATTAATATAAAATGACCTGGATAATGAAAAGGTATAAATTCCTGATGATTGCTGCCTTTTGGTGTGTGTCGGAAACTATGAACGGGCAGTCAATTCCTGTTAATAATGCAGAAGATACAATTATTTGTGCTGAGCGAATTTATGTGGCTACAGACAGGGGGGCTTATTTGGCCGGAGAGACCATGTGGTTATCTCTTTATTGTGTAGATGCAAACGATGGTGGTACATTATCGGCAACAAGCGAGGTAGCATATTTGGAGTTTTACAATGCATCTGACCTGGTTCTTACGGCAAAAACATGGTTGTCAAAAGGCAGAGGGGCAGGCAGCATTGAATTACCCACAGCTCTGCCTACGGGAAACTATATATTGAAGGCCTATACAAAACATATGTACAATGAATTGGTTCCTGTTATCTTTGAAAAAACCATTCCTGTTTACAATGCTCTTACCAATGATAGGGTAGAGGACAATGTTGCTGTCTCTCATTTGCAAGATGATTCTTTTACAACAGGTTTTAGATTGCATGAATTGAGTATGGGCTACTCTGACTCTATTGTGGGGTTTGCTTTTAATGAGGGTGGTGTGCGTGTAAATGCCGGGCAGAACTTTTCTTTTTTGTTGGAAAATAAGACTTTGGACAATATCACTACCAATGTTTCTGTGTTCAGAAAGGATTCTGTTTCTGTTTTTGGGGCGAATAATATAGTGAATACTTTGGGCAAACTCGATGTTGGAGCTGGTTTCAGGTGGCATTATTTGCCGGATTTAGAGGGAGAAGTGATTTCGGGCAGGGTTGTTTGTGATTCTCCTCTTGATATTAATGGTGCTGTCATGTCTTTTTCTGTGGTTGGAGAACCCTCCCTTGTTTTCATGACATTGCTGGATAGAACAGGTGGTTTTGAAGTATATACTCCTCCTTTTTTCGGGAACAGGAAGATTGTTGTTGAGTTCCCATATTTAAATGATGTTACTGGGTTAGATATATTGTTGGATGATTCTTATATTAAAGAGGCTCCCACTTATTTTCCAAAATTGTTGTTAAATGAGTCTATAGCCAGTTCTTTATTGGAAAGGAGTATAGAGATGCAGATTGCTCATAGGTGTGGCTTGGATACAATCTACCAATATGTGATTCCATATAAAGACCCTCTTTTGAAATCTAATCCGGTTGTCTATAAATTGGACGATTATGTCCGTTTTCCTGCCATGCAGGAGGTTATCGTAGAGTTTATACCAGAATTGAGATACAGGAAGCGAGAGGGCAAGACATATCTACAGGTGAGGCTTACGAATGAGTTTAGGGCTCTTTCGTTTGCTGACCAAGGGACACTAGTGTTGTTGGATGGAGTGCCTGTATTCGATCACTCTAAGATTTTGGAGGTAGACCCTCTGAAAATTGAGTCAATCTCAATTTATACCGATGAGTATTCAATCGGCCACTTAAAATTTACAGGTGTGGTTATTTTCAATACCTATAATGGGAATCATCCTGGGATATCAGGAGAAAAAAACACCTTTATAAAAGATTTCGATGGAATGCTCTATCCATCTTTTATGAGTGTAAAAATGAAAGATTATCCGGAAAACTTACCCGATTTGCGTTCGTTGCTTTATTGGAATCCTATGTGTAATATTGATGGAAAATCAAGCAGGGAAATTGTTTTTAAAACATCATCAAAAAAGGGGGAGTTCATTATATTGGTAGAAGGAATTTCTGCTAATGGCAATCCTTTTTTTGATTATGCTGAAATTACTGTTTTATAGCGCTATAGTGTTTTTCCATCAATTTTGGTTAGAATTTTTTTGAAATAAATTTGGTAGATGAAAAATGTTGCCTATCTTTGCACTCCCCAAACGGAACAAGGCGCCGCAGCGATGCGGTTTTAGTTTGGGCAGATCTTTGAAAATGA
>JAQWAL010000055.1 GCA_028707695.1 Bacteroidales bacterium
TGAGATTAAGATTCATCCACAAGGTGTTGTTCAAACTGAAATTGAAAAAAGCCCTAAGACTTATTTGATTTCCATTGAAAAAAAACAAACATAAAAGCAGAGATTGTTATCCCGAAGAAGTTGGCATCCAGCCCATAAGGTAAATCCATTCCACTGATTATCAAAACCAATGTGGTGCTGCCACCAAAAATCATTGACATCATTGCAGCTGTTGGCGATGGTTTTTTGACAACCAAGGTTCCTATTACCGGCGCCAACAATCCAGATACCATGAATGCATACGAGTAGAGCATCAATTCTAAAACGTTTTGCATTTTGGTTGCCAAAATAATGGCAAACACACCAATCAGCAAAGTCACCATTTGCGGGTATTTGATATTTGCTTTCCCGATTTTTCCTTTGAGTTGCCCTAGTATGTCTGTGGAGAGGTTGCCCGAGGCAGCCATCAGGCAACTGTCTGCTGTTGACATTATAGCACTGAAATATGCAGACATCATTATACCCATGAGCCCTACGGGAAGAATGGTCCTCAACAGAAGTGGCAATCCTAGTTCGGGGTCGATATCTGTTCCCGGGAAAAAACCGATTGAAGCAAACATGCCTTGGTCAAAAGCCACCTTTGCAAACATTCCCAATATGATTCCCATAAACGCCATTACGGGCCACTCAAACAAACCGGCTATGTACCAGGCTTTTTGAGCAGTACGTTTGTCTTTACATGCAAAAATCCTTTGGTAAAGAGTCATTCCTACAAACCATATAGGTACAATTGTTATGAACCAATTGAAAATCTGTACAAAAGAGATCTCAGTAAGAGAGAAAAAATGATCCGGGACACTTTTGCTTATGATTTCCCATCCGCCAAGCTTGAAATAACCTAGTGGTATGCCAATGAAAATGAGACCCACCATTAGCAATATCCATTGTACGGTATCTGTATATATAACTGCTTTTATACCTCCGACAACAGTATATGCAACAGCAATGACTCCCATTATCAGAATTGCGTTTCCTATTGTTATGGACGGGAAAGTGGCAGAGGCCAGTTTTGCCCCTGCCAGTATCTGAGAGCTTGTAAAGCCTACATAACCGATCAAGGATATGATGCCTGCAACCAGTGCAACTTTTGGACTATAATGATGGCTCAGGGATTGCGGGAATGTAAGGAACTTTTTTTGTTTGGCTATCGGATATACTTTTGGAATCAACAACACTGCACTTAACCAGGCTCCAATGAGTCCTGTAAACAACATCCAACTTCCAGAGAGCCCCATGACAAAACCAAGTCCTCCCAAACCAATTGAAAAACCTCCCCCTACATCTGTAGCGACAACTGACAGCCCAATGTGTCCGGCAGACATGCTTCTGCCGCCTACATAATAATCTTCACGGGAATTGTTCTTTTTCATGAAATAGAACCCTATTCCCAGCATCAACAACAAATAGATTATAAAAATTGAGAGATCTATGAAATGAATAGCCATAATCTTTTTTTTTGATTGCCGAATGGCAAAAGTTGAAAATCAACCACAAATATATAAAAAAAAGAGCCAAATAGTTAATTGACAAGCTATTCTGTTTATCCCTAGTCTTTTAAGTATTTGTCAAAGAAGAACAGATGCACATCCAGAGCATAAATCCAATAATCCCAGCTATGAACTCCGGGGCTCAAGATGAGCGTGTTTGCAATATCCAAATCACTACATCTCTTTGTGAAATCAACAGAGCTTTTAACCAGGTTGTCCTGGGCACCACATGTAATGAGCATCATCTTTTTAGACCCCTTGAAGTTTTCCAGCCTGTATATAGCCGAATTTTGGTCAAAAAGCCTGTTTTCCGGGGAATATTCTCCCAGGACTTCATTTATTTGGTTGGATTTTAGACGAGTATCCTGTAGATTTAGGACACCGGACATGCTACCTGCAGCTTTGAATCGGGTAGTATCATCCAGGAAAATATTTATGGCTCCATGACCTCCCATACTCAATCCTGTTATAAATGTCCTTTCTGGAGCAGATTTGTATTTGGAAACAATAGTGGGGTAAAGCTCTTTGTCAAAAAAGGTTCTCCATTGCATTTTTGCAGTGTCTATATTGTTCAAATACCAGCTGTTGTAAAACCCGTCCGGGGTCACTATAATAAATCCATACTTATTGCTGAATTCTTGGATGTCTGTCTTTGCACTCCAGTTGTGGTAGGCACCGCTCCATCCGTGAAGCAAGAACAACAAAGGGGTCTCTTTGCTTACATGATCGGGAGTGAATACCAAAACAGTGTCATTACACTTCAAATACTCCGATTCGAATATTATTCTCTCTTGGGCATTAGTCTCTTTTGTTATTGCAATACCAAGAACAAAAAGAACAATGGCCAAGGCAACCTTGTTTGCCGCCAAATAGGGTGAGTTACATGTACTGGATGATTTCATGATTAACGTTTTATTTATAAATTGATCAAAATTAGAGTATTTTTGTTTTAACTAACAAATCAATTACAAAGTAAAACCATGTCTTCCAATTTTCAAATAAAAAAATTCAGAATACTTATCAGCATCTTGTTCATAATCCTACTTATGACTTTCCTGATGCCCAACGAGGGGAAGTTCAGGTATGAATATCAAAAAGGAAGGCCATGGATATATGAAACCCTAATTGCTCCTGTCGATTTTCCGATACTGAAAAGTGGGGCAGAACTGAGGGAAGAGCGTAATAAAATTTCATCTTCGACAATCCCACACTACAGGAAAAAACCTTCGGAAGATTTTTTGCAAAATGTAAAGAGTGTTGTAAATGCTGAGCTGCCAGATTCCACATCTGATTTTGTTTTTAAATTTATCGACGATACTTACAAAGCTGGAATTATGGACGAGTCTCCTGACTCTGCCTATACCGGGGGAGTCATTGCCGTGGTTTCCGATGACGGGATTTCCTATTTGCCCATGGGAGAGTTGAAAAACAGGGTGGAAGCATACGAAGCTTTTGAGACATTTGTGAAAACCCACCATTTTGATACCCTCAAAAACAATCAGAGTATATCCTTGCTACAAAGAATTTTCCCTTCTGGTGTAGTTACTCCAAACCTTTTCTATGATAATTCATCTACCCAGGCCTCGTTGAAAAATTCCTTGTCAGATGTTTCACCCACCAAAGGAATCATTTATTCAGGGCAATTGATAGTGAGCAACGGAGAGATAATCACTGCAGAGACCGAGCAGATATTGGATTCTTTCAAAGCAGAGTTCGAAATGTCAATGGGTTTTTCAGGAAATATCCTGTTGCTGAAGACCGGACATTTGCTGATAACTGCATTTATTGTGCTGTTATTTGCAGCAACTTTATGGTTCCTTTCAAAAGATATGTTCAACGATCCAAACAGCTTCAATTTCTTATTGTTGTTGTTTATTTTGGTTGTTTTATCTACACTTTTTGTAATGGACACAAGCAGCAGGTACCTCTATATTGTTCCATACAGTGTGATAGCCCTTTATCTGTACTCGTTTTTTTCATCTTCCGTTGTAATCCCTTTGTATGCGATAATAATGTTGCCGATTGTTTTCCTTTCCCAGGGAGGGTTTGAAATATATTTTGCCAACCTGACAGCCGGCTCTGCCGCATTTTTCACCTTCCGGTACTGGGACAGGGGTTGGCTTCAGTTTATCAACTCTGTATTTGTTTTCTGTGCCCTCTCATTGGTTTATATCTCTTTCAGATTGATTGAGGAGGGTGCTTTGTCAATACCTGATGGTAACCTTTTTATATATTTTGCCTGGAATTCACTGTTGGTGATTGCAGCATATCCCTTCTTGTTCCTTTTTGAAAAATTATTCGGACTTGTTTCCAATTCACGCCTGAGGGACCTTTCAGATGCAACAACTCCTTTACTGACCCAGCTTGCAGAGGAGGCACCAGGTACATTCCACCATTCGTTGCAGGTGGCAAACCTTTCTGAGAGTGCTGCCAGGGAGATAGGGGCGAATGTTTTGTTGACAAGGGTTGGAGCCCTGTACCATGATATAGGGAAGCTTTCAAATCCATCATTTTTCATAGAAAACATCCCTGCCGGAGAGGTCAGTGCACACAAGGACCTCTCTACAGAGCAGAGTGCTGCCATTATCCTGAGCCATGTAGAAGACGGTATGGCATTGGCCCACAAGATGAGGCTGCCTTCTGCAGTATCTGAATTCATATCTACACACCACGGAAAATCCCAGGCACTTTATTTCTTCAATAAATTTGTAAATGAGGGTGGAAATCCGGATGAAATCGGGAAGTTCACTTACAACGGGAATCTCCCTACTACAAAAGAGCATGTGGTGGTGATGTTGGCAGACTCGGTAGAAGCTGCATCCAGGACATTGAAACAATTCTCTGCCAACCATATATCTGAATTAGTAGATAAAATGGTAGAAGAACGGTTGGAGTCCAACCAATTGGTTGAGTCTCAAATAACGATGAAAGAGATAAACATAATCAAAGAGACATTCAAACGGAAACTCTTGCAATCCCATCATGGAAGGATAACATATCCATCAAGGAAAAGATAATTTTTATATTTTTAACAAATTGTTTTTTTTGTTACCTTTATTCTGTCCCGGAGTTGATTTGGCTCACCAAAAACGATGTTATGGATAGTAACAATAAGTACAGTTACGGACCGCGATATACTTTGCTGCTATATCTTTTCTTGTTTTCTGCAGTGGTTGTGTTGATAACTGGTTATACTGTCTTTTCCCATCAATTGAGCAAGGTCAAGATTGATAAACACCGTGAGCTTAGCTCTATCACCTCCTTGAAGGTATCCCAACTGGAACAATGGAGGACAGAGAGGCTTTCCGAGGTCAATTTCTTTACAGCCACATATCCTTTTAGTAGTTACATAAAATCCATTATGGAAGGGGATACTTCGGTTTCCGGTGTTTACAGGAAATCTTTAAAGGCTATCATGTCAAATGGCAGATACTCCAATATCTTTATAGCAGACCGTAATGGATTTCCTTGCTTTTCGGTATACAGCAAAGGTTTGTACATGGACTCGGTTTCCAAGGGATATCTTGCCAGGGTATTCACTTCAAAACAAATTATGTCAAGGGATTTCTTCTATTGTGAAACTCACGGAAAGGTTCACAGCCAAATAATTGCTCCGGTAATGGACACACATGGCAATGTATATGCTGCTGTGGTATTTTTGAATGATCCCACCCAGCATATTTTCCCGTTGATTGAAAGTTGGCCTGTCTGGTCGCGTAGTGCAGAGGTGGTTGTGGCAAGGAGGGAGGGAGAAAGGGTGAAACTTTTGAACAACCTTCGCTTTGAAGACAATACCTCAATGGGTGTATCTTTGAGCCTGACTGATTCTTCATTAATTGAAACCAGTGCCGTCTTGAGTAAACGAGGATTTGCAGAGATGGTTGATTACTCAGGACAAAGGGTTTTAGGAGATATCTCAGAAGTTCCCGGTACTGATTGGGTAGTGATTGTAAAGGTCTCTGTGAATGAATTGTTGTCTGATTTTTACAAACGTTCTGCTTTGGTGGCGATTGTTATTGTTTTGACCCTGCTGCTCATTGCTTTCACTTTTTCCAGGTTCTCACTTTCCAGACAAAGGAAATTTTACAAAGAGCTTGCCAAGAACAGGAACCAATTGGAAAACAGTGAAGAGAGGCTCAGGATGTTGCTGGATTCCACCGCAGAAGGTATTTTTGGAGTAGACAGCAAGGGCATTTGCACATTTTGTAACAATGCTGCTTTGAAAATGCTTGGCTATTCCATGGAAGAACAAGTGCTGGGGCTTTCCTTCCATGACCTTATCCACCACACAGATATTGACGGGAATGGACATCCGTGGTACAGGTGCCAAATAAACAAGACATTGACAAAAAAGATAGAGGTCCATGTTACAGATGATATCTTTTACAGGAGAGACGGCTCTTATTTTCCCGCGGAATATTGGTCATATCCCGTACATAAGGAACACACCGTAAAGGGAGCTGTGATTACTTTCATGGATATCACACAAAAAAAATATGACCAGAATGTACAACAAATGTTGTACGAAATTGCAAGACAATCAATGACATACATTAAAATTGAGGAGTTACTCCAATTAGTGAAGCTGGAGCTTGGAAGGGTAATGGATTCTTCCAACCTTTATGTGGCGTTGATTTCCCAAACAACTGGGAGGCTGGAACCAGTTCAGATATCAGGCAACGAGATGGTATGGCCAGAGAATCAAGAGCAATTGGAAATGGCAAGGTTGATTTTGGAGAAAGGGAGAAGCATGGTTTTGAATGAGAAGGAGATGGATGACTTTGCAATGCAAAATGGGCTGGAGACCAAAAACTCTGCAAAGGCGTGCCTTTGTGTGCCTATCAAGGATAGTGATAAGTCACGTGGAATCCTGATACTCAAAAGTTACAAAAGTCCGGATGCTTATGATTTGCAAAAGTCCCGCCTGGCAGAGATGGTTGCCAGGGAGTTGTCTTTGATATTGCAAAAAGAGGCAACAATGAATGAAATGAAAACTGCCAAGGAGAGGGCAGAAGAGAGCGACAGGCTTAAAAGTGCTTTCCTTTCAAACTTATCCCATGAGATACGTACCCCTATGAACGGGATATTGGGATTCATGGAACTTTTATCTGAACCGGGATTAGACGAGGGGCAAAGAGAGGAGTATCTGGCTTTGATGGAAAAAAGCGGGAAGCGTTTACTGGATACAATAAACGCTATTGTAGAAGTTTCAAAGATAGAAGCAGGTCAGTTGCAGGTTAACCTCAATATTGTTGATTGCAGCGAAATTATGGATTTCCATTATAATTTCTTTGAGAGACAAATTGTTGGCAAAGGATTGGAGTTTATAAAAGGGAAATCGATCCCAAAAGAGAATTCAATCATATACTCAGACCAGTTCAAGTTGGAAGCCATACTGACCAACCTAATAAACAATGCCATGAAGTTTACAAACGAGGGTTTTATTGAATTTGGGAATTACATGGAAGAAGACCAACTCTGTTTTTACGTCAAGGATACCGGAATTGGTATTCCAAAAGATAAGATGGATTCTGTGTTCAATCGGTTTGTTCAGGCAGACAGCCACTTTAGCAGGCCTTACGAAGGCTCCGGGCTTGGGTTGTCAATTGTGAAAGGGTATGTGGAGTCCATAAATGGCAAGATATTCCTGGAATCAGAAGAGGGAAAGGGTACTCTCTTTACCTTCAAGATACCATATATCCCCGGAAAAATTGCCGAGGATACAGATTGAATATGTGGAGATGGGCGGACTC
>JAQWAL010000056.1 GCA_028707695.1 Bacteroidales bacterium
CTATTATCAATTTCCCTATCCCGCTTCTTACCAAAAAAGCAGCGCAATTGGAACCTAAACCACCCGCTCCGGCAATTCCTACTCTTTTATTTGACAATATTGTTTTGATTTGATTGAAAGTTGACATGACAGGGGTTGTTGCGGCATTAAATTTTCGTAAATTTACCTAATCAAATTCTAAACAAAAAATCACAACTATGAAAATGCGGGAAATCAAAGACAAAAGAGACATTATCGCATCATTCCCATACAACTGGAAACCAATGGAAAAAGGGTACAGCGATGTCACCTTGTATGTAAACGTGGGAACAAACTCAATGGAAGTCAGGAATGTGGCACCGGAGACAAAAGAGAAGTTCATTGGGGGAAAAGGCTATGGACTGCGACTGCTTTGGGATGCTGTAAATCCCGGGACAAAATGGAGTGATCCGGAAAATGAAATTGTCATTTCCGGAGGACCATGTTGTGGTGTCACGCAATATTCAGGTTCCGGCAAATCCATAGTGGTGGCAATATCCCCCCAGACCGAAAAAATCATCGACAGTAACGTTGGAGGCCATTTTGGCCCGCATTTGAAGATTGCAGGTTTTGATGCCATAGAATTGCAAGGAATTTCTGAGAAAGACGTGATTGTTTTCCTGGACGGTGTCAACCATAAGGTAGAGATATTCGAAGCTCCGCAAGAATTAAGTTATGACTCTCACCTTCTGGGAGAAGAGCTGCACGAAATGTTCTCGGACAACGAAAAAGACAAAATCAATGTGTCTGTAGTCTCTTCCGGCAAAGCGGCTGAGCACTCACTCATTGGTATGCTCAATTTTACTTTCTACGATGTAAAACGCAAAAAAATAAGATTAAAACAAGCAGGACGAGGTGGTATAGGAACCTTGATGAGGCATAAAAACATAAGGGCGATAGTTGCCAAAGTCCCGAAAGTTACCGGCAACATCAACAATGTAAACGAAATGGAACCTATCCTGGAAAGAGGCAAACGTTTCAACAAAGAGATGCGTGAGCTGGATGATATCCAATGCCAGATGCGCCAGATTGGGACTGCCCATTTGATGGGAGTTTTAGAGAAATACGACATCCTTCCGGTAATGAATTTCAAATATGGAGACCACAAAGATTGTCCCAAAATTGACATGGAAGTATGGAAAAAGTACTTTACACAAGGTGTCCCGGACGGCTGCTGGATAGGCTGCAACATGTCTTGCGCCAAAGGGGTAGATGACTTTGAACTCCGGACGGGGCCTTACAAAGGCTCCAGGGTAATTGTGGATGGGCCTGAATATGAAAATGCTGCTGGTTTGGGCTCCAATCTTGCAATATTCGATCCTTTGGATGTCATTGAACAAAATTTCTATTGTGACACCTACGGTGTATGCACAATAACCTGGGGTAACGTGATGGGCTTCCTTATGGAATGCTGGGAAAACGGGATACTCAACAAAGATCGAACAGGAGGAGTCGACCTCACATGGGGCAATGCCAATTCATCATTGGAGTTGCTTCATCAAATGGCAAGAGGAGAAGGTTTTGGCGTAACCGCAGGGCTGGGAGTCAAACGCCTGAAGGAGTTGTTCATAGAGAAGGGATGGGGAGAAAAACAGTTTATAGAGGACATTGCAATGGAAAACAAAGGATTGGAATATTCCATGTACCTTTCAAAGGAGTCACTTGCTCAACAAGGAGGATATGCAATGACCAACAAAGGACCTCAACACGACGAGGCATGGCTCATTTTCATGGATATGGTAAACAATGCAATACCTTCTTTTGAAGATAAGGCAGAAGCTCTCCACTATTTCCCCTATTTCCGCACTTGGTTCGGATTGGCAGGATTCTGCAAACTATGCTGGAACGACATAGAACCCGCCGACAATGCAGAGCAACCAGAACCAAACAAGGTTCCTGAACATGTTGACAACTATGTGACCATTTTCAAAGCTGTAACAGGCAGGGATTTTGACAAGGAAGAGATGATCAGGATGTCAGAAAGAGTATACAACTTCCAAAAGATATTCAACATCAGGCTTGGATTCGGCACCAGGGAATTTGACAAACAACCATACAGGGCTGCAGGTCCGGTTACAAAAGAGGAGTACCTTAGCAGGATCGAAAGATATGACAAACAACTAATAGAAGATATTGGAATGGACCCGGTGAAAATGACCCTCGAACAAAAAATGGATGCCCATCGCAAATATCGCGAAGATAGATACGAAAAGCTATTGGATGCAGTCTATTTCCGCAGAGGGTGGAACAAAAACGGAGTGCCAAAGTTAGAACACCTCAAATCCATCGGAATGGATCTTCCCGAACTGATAGAAGTTGTGGCACCTTTACAATAACAAAGACTATTTTCAAAATTTGATTTTCATGAAAACCAATCTTAAAAACAATATGTGGATTGCTGCTCTTTTGGCAATTACAATGGTATTAACTGCTGGGTGCAAATCCAAAACAGAAAAAACAGATGAGAAGAATCCCTACGGACTGGAAATAATTGCTTCTGCTCAAGAGTATTTTCAAACCGTAGAAGCAGACAGCAGCAACCTGCTGGTAAACCTTGAGCATTATATCCCGGGCATTGTGCTTGACATCCGCTACGCCACAGAAAACAACTTCACAGGCAAACAAATCTACACTGCTCCCGAAGCGTGGCTCCGTAAAGAGGCAGCAGACTCCCTTCTTGCCATACAAAAAGCCCTCAACCAAGAAGGACTTGGGATAAAAGTGTTTGACGCATACAGGCCATATGCAGCAACCCTTTACTTTTACCAAGTATATGAAGACACTACTTTTGTGGCTGCACCATGGTCGGGCTCCATCCACAACCGTGGCGGCGCCATTGACCTAACCCTCATAGACCTGGAAACCGGTAAAGAACTGGCAATGCCAACTCCTTTTGATGAATTTTCAGAAAAAGCTTCCCATTCCTATAATAACTTGCCACAGGAAATAATAGCAAACCGCGAAAAACTCCACCAAATAATGACATCCCACGGTTTTACTTTTTACGAACATGAGTGGTGGCATTACAACATCAAGGGAAGGAACAAATATTCCTTGATGGATATTTCGTTTGAAGAATTACAAAAGATTGAAAAAAAGCAACCTAATATTTGAATACTATAAAAACATATTCTTTCTACATGAAAATAAAACTTTGGCACACGATTTGTATTTTATTTAATCGAGAAGTTTTTTCATAGTTTAAGTTTTAGGTTAAGTAAAAAGACTAGCATCGTCATAATATTGGCGGTGCTTTTCTTTTTTGTTTTGAATCCAAATTATTGTATCTTTGCAAGCCTTTTCTCGTGAAGATTAGGAAGTTAATTTTTATAAAAACTTTAAAACCACAGTATTATGGCTGTAAAAATTCGTCTGGCAAGACACGGTAAAAAGAATTTCGCATTCTTCCATATCGTAGTAGCAGACAGCCGCGCACCACGTGATGGTCGCTTTATTGAACGCATTGGCGTTTACAATCCAAACACAAACCCTGCAACAATCGAACTGGACAACGACAAAGCTTTGCAATGGCTTTTCAATGGTGCCCAGCCTACAGAAACTTGTCGCAGGATTCTCTCTTACAAAGGAGTAATGCTTAGGAAACACCTTCAGGAAGGCGTAAAGAAAGGGGCTTTGACCCAAGAGGTTGCCGACCAGAAATGGGATGCATGGGTTCAGGAAAAAGAACTTAAACTAAGCAATAAGAAAACCGAACTTGCACAATCTAAGCGTGAAGCCAAAAAAGTAGCTTTGGAAGCAGAAGCCAAAGTAAAAGAGGCCAGGGCTCAGGAAATTGCAAAAAGGAAGAGGGAAGAAGAAGAAGCTGCCGCCAAGGCCGCTGCAGAGGCTCAAGCCCAAACTGCAGCACAGGAAGAGGGAGCTACCGAACAAGAACCAGCTGAAACACAAGAGTAGCAGCTATGAATGCGCCGGCTGACAAACTAATGCCTGTCGCAAAGGTCATAAAATCTTTCGGTAACGAAGGGGAAATCGTGGTAAGGTTTGCCTCATCATTCCGGGACGATATAAATGAGAAAAAACCGGTATTCATCAAATATGATGGGCTACCGGTTCCTTTTTTCATATCCTGCATGACCACCAAAGGCAACAACCAGGCGATAATTAAGCTGAAAGGCATAGACAACAGTTCCCTGAGTGAAGAGATAACCGGACAAACAATATTCACCAACTATATGGAGGCCCAAGTTGACGACTCAGATTTCTCTGTACTTGTGGGTTTTTCCGTATTGGACCAAGATGGGAAGACACTCGGGAAAATCTCTTCTTTCCATGATTATCCCGGTAACCCCTGTTTTGGAATAACTCCCTCCGGCACCAAGCAATCGGAGTTTCTGGTGCCTGTCCACGAAGATTTTATCCTTGACAGCAATTTTGACAAAAAAGAGATACGGCTTATCCTTCCAAAAGGATTGACCGATCTCTAAAGAACATAACACCCTAGTCAAGGACAAGCCTCAACCCAATGGTAATATCCGGAAGCTGCTGGTCCAAAAGGGATGGATTGAACAGATTGGTTGCACGGTACCTTACGAACAAGGAGTAATCATCCACAGAAACCGCTCCGTACAAACCTGCCTGGATAGGGTTGAATTTCTCTCCATCACGGAATTTGTACTTCTCTTTCTTACCAGATTCTGTAGTTTTCACTTTGTATCTTTTGCTGAAGGCAAAATCCACATAGGCACCAATGTCTATTTTAAACAGACTTTTTTTGGGAACAAAATAGAACCTGTTCACAATACCGGTACCGATATTGTCGGTTCTGTAATACTCACTTCTTACAACTTCTGGCACATCTTCCATAATTACATCATTTACAGCTGCATCCTTAAGCTTGTAATTATAATAGGAGTACTGGACAAAAGTCCCTATCGCATATCCTGGTACTGGCCTGAAAAAGTAGTTATGCCCAAACTCAATGGAATTTATCCTGCCATAATGCATATCCATAAATGACTCCCTGTCCATAGGCAAAACAGTTCCAAAACCAATGTATGACTCATCCTGGAATTTGGGATACTTTGGCCTGTTGGTTTGTTCTTCCGGAATGGATTTTCTTATACTTATTGGAGATTGAACCGAAATTTCTGCCTCTCCAATTCTCACCACTCTTTGTGCGTAGGCATTTTCCATACTAGAGGCAAACAGCACCACCCCCATTACCAATGGCGCAATAAACTTGATTTTAATAATATTCATATCCGAATTATATTTACATTATTTGATATTAATCTCTCCGGAAATCGCAGCGTTCACCACAGAAGGATCTATCTTTCCAAAGATTGAAATTACCGTGAATTCTCCGGGTTTGGAATTAAGGAAAAGCAGAGCACCTTTATCTTCCTTTGTCTTGAACATCTCCATAAGTTCCTCTCCGTCCCTGATCTTCAAAATCCTGCTCATGTTCTCTTGGGATATAACGCGGTCAAGGTCCTGACGTAACAATTGTGCCACACTCACCCCGTTCTCTTTATGAGAGCTTTTTACTGACAATATCCTTAGCTCTGTCAGTTTAGACAAAAGATCTTTGGTAGGTTGGTTCATTTGTGACTCTCCTGCCATTTGCAACAGTTCCGGAGAAATCAATATGGACTCTACATATTTATTCTTCTCGTATTTGTCAAGGATGTCGTTAATCTGCTTTACCTGGCCAATTGCCAAAAAAGGGACAAAAGACAACAATGCTATTATTACAATTTTTTTCATATCCGTTAATTTTTGAGATCGTTCCCCGTTCTATTTTTCAAGACGACCATCATGTCTGTTTTGTTTCAACAATTTATCAATATTAAAGAGTGGGGAGATTGCATCCCCTGCCCTGTTGAGTGATTCCAGCTTTTCACTCCCCCCTTGGTATTTGCCAAGGATTGAGTTCAACCTGGAAAACTGGTCGTTTGCCATGGAAATTGCCAGTTCCTGATTCATTATTTTCTCACCGTTAATAAACAATCTTAAGGAATCACTCTTTTGAGGAGCAAATATGAATGTATAAAGAACTATGGCAGCAGCAGCACCAACAGAGACCAGCCGGAACATAAAATTGACACGCCCACTCCTTGTGTTTCGCAGGGGAATCTTTGGACCCACAACTTTTTCCTTGTCCAATGCCTCAATCTCCATATTGAAGCAATCAAAAAGAGGTTTGTATTGTTCAAATTCCTTGTGGGCACCCGTTGCAAAGTAATTCCTTAACAACTTTTCCTCTTCCAAAGATGTTGTTGCCTGGAAATAGCTATCCAGCAATTCCTTGATTTTTTCTTTTGTTATTGTTTCCATTTTGCTAACAATTTTTCCCTTAATTTTTGCCTTGCCCGGGACAACAGAGTCCGCACATTTCCTTCTGATGTGTCCAGAATAACAGCTATCTCACTCATTTCATATCCCATTACATCCCTTAGCCTTACGGCCAGCATCTGCTCCCTGGGCAAAGAGTCCAGGTGCCTTTGGATCCTGCACATTTCATCTTTGCTTTCAAGGATATCCGCCGGATCCTGTGAATCGAACACCCTCATGTTGGGGTTGAGACCATCTGTATTGTTCTTTTTCAGTTTCAGATAGTCCAGGCACACATTCCTGAGGATATGCATGGTCATGGCTTCTGGATTCCTTACCTGCTGAACCTGGCTGGACATCCATAACTTGATTATTGCCTCCTGCACCATATCTTCGGGTGTAGATGCACCATCCTTTACAAACCCTTTTGCAAAGTTTATCAGCCTGGGCCTCAGTTGTAGAGATAGTTTTTTAAGTTCTTCTGCAGTCATCTCAGGGTTATGACGAACAAATAAAAGGAATGTTACAAGCAAAATGCAAATTTATTCCAAAACCCCAAACTACCAATCATGCAATGAGATCTTGTGAGAAATCCTGTATTCATTTAAGTTATGCAAAAAGAATAAAAAATGTTATATTAACCCCACTTAAAATGTATGTCATATTATGAAAC
>JAQWAL010000057.1 GCA_028707695.1 Bacteroidales bacterium
TTGGTTTCATTTCGAGTTCTTGCTTTATGAACTCATCCAGTATGTTTTGCTTGTTTTCCATATTCCCTCCCGGTATTTATTTATCTATCTTGTTGTTTGACATTTCATTTATTGTTTTCCTACTATGTTCAAAGGGATAATTTCTTTTTCAGGTTCATCTTGCCTCTTTGCAGGAGTTGTTCCACAGCCCCTTCCGTTATACCCATTATTTGAGCGATCTCTTGTTGCGACAGCTCTTGGTATCTTTGCAGAATGAATGCTGTCTTTTGTTTTTGAGGGAGCGAGTCAATAGCTTCCCTTACTATTTTGGCAGTTTCTGCGTCTATCATTTTTTGTTCTGGTGTCTCTTCCCTGGAACTGCCGAATACTTCGGTAATATCTTCCCTCTCTTTGCTTGCCTGGCCAAAAAGCCACCTTCTTTTGTTTTTTTCAATTTGGTTTAGGCAGTTATTTACTGTAATACGGTATAACCAGGTGGAGAGCTTTGAATCTCCTTTGAATGAAGATAATGAGTTGTATGCTTTGATTAGTGATTCCTGCACAATATCTTGTGCCTCTTCCCTGGAGTGCATGTAACCCATGGCAACCCGGAACAACTGCTCGCCGTACTCATCTGCAATGGTACGGAACATTTGTGTGTTGCCATCCAGAATCTCCTTAATGAGTTCAATCTCTTGGTTTGTATCCATCCAAAGTTTTTACTGTGCCAATTTACCAATTAGATTGCCAAATTGGAAATTTCCTACGGTTTTTTGTATCTTACAAGGGCACATGAATAAAAAAGAGGGAAACCAAAAAATCCTTTTAGGCTCCCTCTTTTTTCAATTGTTGTTTGACCGGGTAGTTACTCTTTGCCAAGAAGTACTTTGTCAATGGCATCTTTGAAGGATGCTTTTGGAAGTGCTCCCATAGCCATTTGAGGTTGTCCCTCTTTTGGAACAAACAAGATGGAAGGGATGCTCCTTATTCCGAATGCACCTGCCAGCTCTTGCTCTTTTTCTGTATCAACTTTGTAAATATATATTTGCTCGTTGTACTCTTTTGCAAGCTCTTCCAGGATTGGAGCAACCATTTTGCACGGGCCGCACCAATCTGCGTAAAAATCTATTATTGCAGGTTTGTCACCCAGATATTTCCATTCTGTTGGGTTTGCTTCGTAATTTGCAACTTTGGTCAAAAAATCTTCTTTGGTTAGATGTATTGTCTTCATGATTGGTTAATTGTTATTTTTTAATTTATAAATTGTAATCTTCTTCTGTTTCTTCGGAAGGCCACTCGAAATTTGAGTAATCCCTTTGTTGTGGGATTTGGCCCGGCAACACTTTGTATTGGTTCTCTTCCAGTTTGGCTACAATGAGGTCGAATGAGACATCGTTTGTATGGTCAATTGTGACCTGGTTCTTGTAGTTGTCCACATTCACTCCGTACACTCCGTTGATGGAAGCAATTTCCCTGTTCAACGAGTTGTTGAAAACACAGCAGGCGGCTCTTTCTACTTTTATTACTGTTCTCATTTTTTACTCTCTTTCTTTTTGAAAAGGCTGAAAAACAAAGCTCCCAGCACAATGCCATACAATGTGCTGTTCAAAGGGGAAGAGGTGATGGGACAAGATCCGGAATTGCAACCGATAAAGAACCAATATAGGTATCCTGCTATGGCTCCGGTTATTCCTCCAGCTATCAAAAGCCACTCTTTTTTAAACAATGTTATTATCTTTTCTTTCATTTCAATGTCATTGCTATTTGTAGTAATTTTCACCAGAAATAATTTCTATTGGAAAATATGTTGCAAATATAGGCATATTTTCTATTAAAACAAATTTCCATAGGAAAATATTGAATAATTCTAGTTTGCCCATTGGATTTATTAAGCTATTTTTGCACCACGACAAACAAAACAGAATTTGTGATGTTTTATAATTTGTAAAAACAAAAAGATATGTCTTATAATTTGCTTAAAGGAAAAAGAGGTCTCATATTCGGGGCTTTGAACGAGAACTCAATCGCATGGAAAACTGCAGAGAGGGTTTTTGAAGAGGGTGGCCGATTCGTGCTTACAAACACACCGGCATCCATGAAAATGGGAACAATTGACAAACTTGCAGAGAAATGCGAGTCTATAGTAATACCGGCAGATGCAACAAATGTAGAGGATCTGGAAAATCTTATTACAAAGGGTATGGAGTTCCTTGGCGGAAAGTTCGATTTTGTCCTGCATTCAATAGGTATGTCTCCTAATGTGAGGAAAGGACGCACTTATGACGACCTGAACTACCATTACCTTCACCAGACGCTGGATATTTCTGCAATCTCTTTCCACAAAGTGTTGCAGTCGTGCCGCAAACTTGATGCTATCAACGATTGGGGGTCGGTAGTGGCTCTCTCATACGTTGCTGCCCAAAGGACCTTGTATGGTTACAACGACATGGCAGACGCCAAGGCGTTGCTGGAGTCTATTGCAAGAAGTTTCGGATATATTTATGGCCGTGAAAAGAACATAAGGATAAATACAGTTTCGCAATCTCCTACCATGACAACTGCCGGTGGCGGGATCATGGGATTTGACAAGTTGTATGACTTTGCAGAGAGGATGTCTCCTCTTGGCAATGCTTCTGCCGCTGAGTGTGCCGACTACCTTATCACCCTTTTCTCTGACCTTACCAAAAAGGTTACAATGCAAAACCTTTACAACGACGGGGGCTATTCGAGCATGGGTATGAGCCTGGCTGCGATGAGTGTGTATACAGAGGGGCTGGATTATGCCGACGTAAAGGAAGATTTGTCCAAAAAAGGAAAGAAAGCCACTGCTAAAAAATAGCCCTGGCGGTAATTATCCCTTTGTTGGATTTGGATTTGTTGGCGTATTGCTCGAGTGTGAGCTTTTCAACGACAACTTTCATTTCACCCGAAGATGCGTGTATGAACGTAAGACGTCCTTCGGGTGATTCTTTTGTTTTTTGGAAATAGATAAATGCCATATGTGACACATCCACTCCTTTTACAGAGGTGACAAATCCTATGATGTCGCCATTTTGGAACCCCGACCTGTTTTTTTCGATATCCTGTTTCCTGATGTAGGAATGGGGGTATCCCGATGCCCGGGCTTCGCTCTGTTTTATTTTTGCGGTGAGCAGCGGATTGTTCTTGAGTTGTTTGTACCTGTCTGGATTGGAAGATATTATGTTTAGGTCAAATTTTACCGGAACTCCTCCGTTGGCAGAGGTTGTGTTTTCCAGGATACCCTTTTTTTCATTGACTGAAATCCATTCCGAGGTGTAGTGTATCCGGCTGGAGTAATCTTCGATGACTCCGTCTCGGTAACGGATGCTCTGCAAATATTCCATGAACCTTTCGAATGTGTGGTTGCCGGATTTGATGGTCCTTGAAAGAGCAAGGACTGTCTCTACGAAAGTTGTGCAGTCAAGTTGACCAAGGTTCACGGTGAGTGCTTCCGGTTCTTTTTCCAGCGTGTGTGCAACATAGGGAGTTTCCAGGAAAAAGAGTGCGGTTTCTGTGATGAGCTGGCTTGTCGGGAGCATCCCTTTATTTGCAAATTCCTTTATGTATTTGTCAAAGATTTCTTTGTCCCGGGTTGAATGGTTTTGGGAAAATGACAAATAAATGGTTGTCATACATATGATTGTAACAAGGACTTTTTTCATGTTCATTTTAATGTTAATGTTATGCAATCCAAATATCACTTTTTTTCATGTCCAATGCAAATTTTCTGGTTTTAAGGAACTATTTTTGCATATATCTTGGCGGGACCTTCTTTTTGTGAAAGGGGTTGCCTAAAGTTTTATACAGTAATAATTTGAGGAAGTATGAAAAGAAAATTGGAGTCACTTGGTTTTTTTGAAGATTCAAAACACAATTCGAAAGATTATATCCATCAATACATCAAACTTAGGTTGGAGGCATTGGGGTTGGTTGATGAGGATTGCAGCGATGATGATGCAAACGGCTTTTTGACGTTGGCCAAGTCGTTGATTATAAATTACAGGGAAAGGGAGAGGCAGTTCAAGAACTATCTCTGTCCTGCAGACCAAAGGATACAAACATTTATAAAGAATTATTTCAAAGGGATGGATGTTCCTGACATAAAGATCCCTTCATTTACCTTCACTCTTGACTTTTATGGTATTGCAAGGGAATTGTCGCTCCCGGAAAAGAGAGATGAATACGCATCGGAGTTTTTGAGCTCTTACCGTGTGAAACAGGGTGTGCTTCACAATCCCAAACATGACAGGAGGACCACAAAAGGGGTATTCCACATTGCAGAAGGTGGGTTGCCCATTCCGGACGACAAGAAAGCTGTTCCTGCAATTGCCGCAGCACATTTGCTGAACAAGGCGACCAAGATGGAGGGGGATATCTTCAACCTTCCTTTCACGCAGGATTATTGCCAGCAAGCCAAGGTGTTTGTCTCATTGATGCTGAAACCTATGGTGTGTCCGGAGGTAGAGGGTATCAGTGCAGAAAGGACCATGGAGGTACGTTTCTTTGCTCCCGGATCTTTGGTCTCCAACCTGGATTTTGTAGAATCCATATTTGGGAATGCCGGTTCTCCATACCACATAAACAATGATTCCGGGCTCGATTTCGAATCCTGGAGCGGCCATACCGGTTGCATAATACTTGCTCCGCAATTGTGCAAGGTAACCAAAAAAGAGGTGGGGCTTCCACATGTTTCACAAGCTACCGAACGCCAGAAAAGGGACGGGATGTGCTGGGAAAATGAGAGTGACCTTTACAACGACGGTGTACCTTTCAAACTCACAATAAGGACAGATGAAGGGGTTATTGTGACTGTCATTGCAGACAACTATTTTGGCTATTCCAAAAAAGAGATAAAGACTCAAATATCATATGCGGCAAACCTGTTGGGTAATGCAGAGGAGGAGCATGCAGGCGGTGCATTGATTTTTCCTTCGTACAACCAGGGAGAGGGGCAGATAACAAAGGCAGAGAATTTCTCTGCAAGCTTGGAGAGTGTTGCCAAGTTGTTTCCCGAAACCATTGAGATGAAGCCTGAGGGTTACGGACTGGACAAAAACTATTCCGATATTGTATATGTTCCGGAACTATCCAGGTTTGATGTCAAGAACCAGACCATTACCTGGACACGTAAGAAACAGGATTTCAGTATCAAACTGTTGCCAAACAAATGGTACATTTTGCCAAACGGCCACAAGTACAGGATGGAGAAGGCGGCCGGTACATTGAATTACAGGCTGGTGGAGACCAACGGAGAGGGTTTGTTCATACACAAGCCTTGTACGGTTTCGGGTGGTGGAAAATCTGAAATATCAAAATCCATATCTGACTCCATAATTTCCGGCTCTTTCTTTATCAAGGATTATGAGTCTGATTTCAAAAAGGTAGAGGAGATAATAAACTTCAACTACTTCAGCCGGTTCAGCAGTCCAAAGAAAGATAAAAAAGACAGCAGGTCATTTTTGAGCAGCAAGCGTTCCATGGGTTCGTCAATAAAATTGCTTACACCATCACCTGAATTTACCGATGAATATAATGCATGGCTCGAGTCCATTCCTCAATATATAAAGGGTATAGCATTTATTGTCAAACGTTTTTACAGGGATGAGTGGGGCGACAACTGGAAGAGCTATTTCTCTGTGGATATACTCAACGGCCAGCCCGGCAATGAGTTGAAATACCAAAACAGGAAATTGGCTGCCCGTTATTTGAGGGTTGGTTATGATAGCAAAGGTGCCTGGCGTACGTTCAAGTTGAGGCAGGATTTTGTCCATGCAGACAAACTGCAAATGGAAGATGACATTACTGTCTCTACTGTTGTGCCATCCTCTGCTTTGTCTAACCTTAATCCCATAGTGGACAACAAGAGCGTGAAGATCATAGAAAACTGTGAGTTCAGGTTTTTCCAAAGGCCGGACGAAGCTATCAACAGGGGTTTCGACAAAAAGGCAGAGATGGATCTCTCTTCTGCCAACACTTTCATCTCCAATTTTGAGCCGTTGACCAACGAGGATGCCAAAAACATGGTAGAGGATGTGATTGATTTTGATTTGTTTACCGATCCCATGAAAGACCTTATCAAAGAGGTGTCACAAAGCGGTGCAAAGCAGTATTTCGTTTCTTCTTCCAACCCAAGGATAGTGGACGGAAAATTGACAAAGAACGTAAGGTACCTGCAAAACAGGGATGATGTGGTTGACCCGAGGAACAAATACATCGCAGAAATTGGTATGAGGATTTCCCGCCTGCTACCGATGGATAAACCGTTGTACATTCCGGTGAATGCTGTGTTGCCGGGAAGGAGGAACAATCCTGCAGAGAAGGGTATCCGTCCGTTGGCGGTTTACAACCCTGTCCATTTCCAGGAGCTGCCTGAGTTATTCATGGACTTCATCTGTTCTTTGACCGGAAAATCGCCATCCACTACAGGTGCCGGCAGCGAAGGTGCACTTACAAAGGCACCGTTCAATGCCCTGTTGCCAATAATAGATTTGAACAATGCTCTGGTATCGTACATACTGACTGGTTATCCCGGTTTTACAACCCCGGCCGGTTACATTGGGAGCAAATACCGTATAGACCATGATTTGAGTTTGTTGATCCCCGAATTGTGGGCAAGGTTGCATCCATCTGAAAGGATTCCCGAGAAAATGGTGAAAGAGGGTTACCTGGAAAAGATAGAAGATTTCGAGTACAATGGTAAGAAGATTCCTGCTTCCATACTCGGTTACAGGATAACCGAGGCTTTTGTGAATGGTTTCTTTGGCCGTGTATTCGAGAACCCTAATGTGATTTTCCCCGAGGATATGCTGCGTCCCGAGCTTCAGAGCATGGATGAGTTTGCAGATGGAGTGCTGAATAT
>JAQWAL010000021.1 GCA_028707695.1 Bacteroidales bacterium
TGCAAATATTATGAATGATGTGCGTGCCCCCATGCTCATAATAGGATTTCCGTCCATCAGCGTTTCCCATAGAACGTATGCAATGTATCCGAAAGTGATACTTACGTTTATTATCAGGATTATACGAGCTCTCTCTGTAAACTCTTTTCCCATAAACTTACCAAATCTTCTTATGTTGAATATATTATTCATCTCTGTCTATTTTTTTAAATTGAAAATGTTTTTGATCTCTTCCTTTTTGTTTACAACAGCGTTGAAAAGCGCCTCGATGTTTACCGCCGACTCTTCTCCGGTATCGTTTTTCGCTACGCAGAGGTATCCTCCCGGTGCATTGTCGCATAATAGAGCCTCCTGGTCCCGATTGCCTTTAGTTTTGAATATTAGTTTTTCTGAAATGGAGGTTATGGACTCATTCAGTAGTATAGTATTGGAGTCCAGAATTATTATTGGGTCTAGAAGGTTTTCCAGGTCCCTGACCTGATGTGTTGAGATTATTATGCAACAATCGTCATTGGCAGAGCTTGCAATAATACTTCATGTTATCGAAACGAGGGTAGAATTTTCCTCTGTTTTTGACATATTCCTTGATCACCATTTCTGGTGGAGTAAAATCTTCCGGAACATAAAATATCTCTTCCAAAAGTGATGGATCTCTTTTGAAGGGACTGTAACCTATCACTTGGCACTTACCTTCTTTTATTGGCAATAAACCACAAATAATTTTCAATAGAGTGGTCTTGCCAACTCCATTTTGTCCTAATAAACCGTAAATGTTACCTGGCTTCAATTTCAATGAAATATCGTTGAGGACTCTTTTTTTGGAGTAACTAAAACATAGATTCTCAATTTGTATCATATATAGTTTGATTTAATAGTCCTAGTGTATTAGAAAGGTGGTACACCGTAAATGTAAGCAAGAATTATTTTTCTGCAAATAAAATTTTAATTAATTTTTGCATATATTTGTAAAGAATTGATTCATAGAATAAAAATGAAAATTATTTTAATTAAAAAAGAGATCTTTTTCTCATTGGTTTCATTGTTGTTGCTTTTTAGCTGGTCAAATGTATCTGCGCAAAATAAATTTGCAAATGTCGATTCATTGGAGAATGTTATTTTTACTTTGGCCTCTGAATCTATGGGAGGAAGGTATCCTGGAACATATGCTGATTCCATTGCAGCCGGTTACATTGCAAATAAAATGTTGACAGCAGGACTTGTCCCTTTGATTGGAGATTCTTTCTTGATACCATTTGAAATAACACTTTACAGGCAGGTCAACATTAGCTCTTTTCTAAAAATTGGTAAAAAGAGTTACAAGTTAGGTGCTGATTTCTGGATTCACCCTTTGTCTCCAGTCTCCAACGTAAAAGGGACTGTTGGTAATCCAAACGGGACATCTCTTGGGAACATAGCTTTTTTGGAGACTCCGGCAGATTCCATACCTTTCAAGGTGACTGACCTGAAAGAAAAGGGTTTTGATGCATTGGTGTGCTTTGACAGCACAATTGTAGAGAACCAATCTACTGCAAGGGGGGCTGTTTTTTCCATCCCGGTTGTTTTTGTATCTGGGAAATTAGTTGAAACAATCAAACACAACATAGGTAAAGAAATTACAATTGAATCAAATACCCAATTGGTAAAAGCCAAAACCTTCAATATAGCAGGGATAACTCCTGGTAATGGGTCGTCTTATATTCTGGCCGGTGCTCACTACGATCATTTGGGCTTGGGAGGAGAGGGTTCGGGCAGTACCAGGCCAAATATTGCCATGGTACACCCTGGTGCCGATGATAATGCCAGTGGAGTCTCTGCAATACTGGAGGCAGCCAGGGTAATTATGGAAAAAAGAAGTTTGGACAGCCTTGGTAAAGGTTTTGCAATAGTTGCTTTTGGAGCAGAGGAGAGAGGTTTGTTAGGGTCATCGTTGATGGCAGATACTCTTTTGCAAACAGGTCGTTTGCCTGATATCATGATTAATCTGGATATGGTTGGCAGGTTAAGGGATAACAAGCTCCAGGCAGGAGGTGTGGGAACATTTGAAGAGGCAGACAGCATACTGACCTGCATCAATGATTTGTTCAATTTGGATTTGATTACTACCAAAGAGGGTTCAGGACCCTCTGACCACTCTTCGTTCAATTCCAAGAAAGTTCCTGTGCTTTATTTTACCACTGGGGTTCACAGAGAGTATCATACTCCTGCTGATAGTGCCCAGCTTATTAATTACGAAGGGCTAGCTTTGGTAACTGACTATATTGTGGAATTGGTCAAAAAGTTAGGTGCTTCTACTTTTATCCCTGAATATGTACAAGTAGAGGAACCTGTTATGCAGGCAAGGACAAATTTCAAAGTTACATTGGGAATAATTCCGGATTTCACATATGACAAGGGTGACGGGTTCCGGATAGGACCTGTCTCTGATGGAAGGCCAGCTCACAAAGCGGGTTTGTTGGAAGGAGATATTATTGTTAGCATGGATGACAATACAATAGCCAATATTTACGATTACATGAATTCTCTTGGTAAACTCAAAAAGGGGGACCAAGTAGAAGTTTGCTATCTAAGGGATGGCAATTTGAAAAAGGTGATAATTAAACTTTAAAATTACAAGATATTACTATGAAGAGTTTCGTTGCATGGAGCTTGGCAATTGCACTAACTTTGACTGCTGTTGTTTATCAACGTATGACAGGACCTACAAACCCTAAGCGAGTTTCCGTTGAAATGGGGAGCCAGGTATTGGATATGGAATTTCCCAGAAGTCTGGAAACAAAAGTGCCTTTCAATAGTTTTACGATTGACGGTATGTTTTCCAGTTTGGAAGTGGCATTGCCAAATGAAGTATCTGGGATGGATATGTACATATTGTGGAAAAGATTTCCTGGAAATGATTCCTTGTCAAGGATAGATGCTGTTTGTAAAGATGGCGTTTGCTCTTTTGAAATTCCCTCCCAGCCCCCGGCAGGAAAGATAGCATATTATCCTGTACTAAGGTTCAATGGAGGTGAATACAGGGTTGGTCAAGCTGTTACTCTTAGGTTTAAAGCTCCTGTAAGCGCAATTACTTTAATCCCTCATATATTACTAATGTTCATTGCAATGCTCTTTTCCAATTACGTTGGGATTGCTGCATTGCTAAGAATAAATAATGCATCTTTTTTTGCACTTGTTACTTTGGTAGCATTGTTTGCAGGTGGTCTGGTACTTGGTCCTTTGGTTCAAAAGGCTGCTTTTGGGGAATATTGGACCGGTTGGCCATTTGGAGGTGACCTTACTGATACGAAAACTTTGTTTGCATTCCTTATTTGGTTTGCAGCCTGGTTTGCCAACAGGAAAAGGAATCGCAGGTATCTCTATGTTTTGGCTTCAGTTGCTATGCTGCTTGTATACACAATACCCCACAGCACAGCCGGGAGTGAATTTGACTATGAGCAGGGTATTGTTGTTACCGGTAATTGACTTTACTAATATTTGTGGCTATCTGGTTGGTTAAGCTCTGATTCACTCATTTTGGTTTTTGTCAGTGATTTCCAGACGTACGCCACATAGGCAAGAACGAAAGGAATGAATAGAGAAGCGTATGCCATAACTTTCAAGGTAAACTCACTGGAAGAGCTATTGTACAGGGTTAATGACTGTTGAATATTTATGGTCGATACAAAAAAGGCTGTATTGTTGAATGCTGCACAAATAAGTATACTCCAAACGGCCAGGATAACTCCGCCACCTGTCAGGAAAAAACTGTGCTTCCCTTTTGAAAAGTAGGTGGTAGATAACCCGTAAAGTACCAGTAAAACACCACATATTAACATGATTGATGGCCATACAAGCTCAGTCATATTGAAAAAATATTTGTATTTCACGGGATTTATAATCCCTGTCTCCGGACTAACTGAATAACCGGTCATTGTGAATAAGTGGATGAGCAGAGCAACAAATGTGATTACAAATGCAGTTCCTGTAACTTTTATTTGGGTTTTGGCTTTTTGAACCAATGTCTCCATCTCAATTTGTTTGATTACATAAAGCAATCCAAGTGTCCTTGCAGCCAAATATACAACTATGCCCATAAGCAGGTTGAATGGTACAACAATGGCATCCAGACCATGCCATCCGTTTGTCCATTGCGAGATGACCGGGCTTTCCAATGATGTTATACTCATTTTGTCCATAGTGAACGATCCTCCACTGAAAAATGTCCCGACGGCCACACCAAGCAAGATTGTTCCCAAAGATCCGTTTAGGAACAGGAATGTTTCGTATGTCTTTGCACCTAGGATGTTTCCAGCTTTTTTACGGTATTCAAATGATACGGCTTGTATTACAAAAAGAAAGAGGATTGCCATCCAAAGCCAGTAGGCACCACCGAAGCTTGTAGAGTAATAGAGTGGAAAGGATGCAAACATTGCCCCTCCAAAAGTGACCAGTGTGGTAAAGGTCAATTCCCATTTGTGTCCAAGAGCGTTTATTACAAGAGATTTTTCTGTGTCGTTTTTTACGATACCAAAGATTAATGACTGCCCACCTTGGACAAACATAAGAAATACCAGGAATGCACCCAAAAGGGTTACAACCAGCCACCAGTAATGTTGAAGTTGATATAACATGATTAGTTGTTTTTTACAGGTTATTATTGGGCGGCAGGCCCTTTTTTGATTACTTTGAACATGATGGTAAGCTCTGCAGCAAGCAAAACAGAGAACAATACAAAAAACATGATTGTGGTTGTTAGGACAGCAGATGAACTAACCCCTGACAATGATGCATTTGTAGTCAAAAGGTCTTGTATTGTCCAAGGTTGTCTCCCAACCTCTGCAACGATCCATCCCGCCTGGGTACAAATATATACTAATGGTATGCTGATTATTGCCATCAAATGAAACCATTTGAATCGGGTCAACATGCCTTTCCTGTCAAGAAAGATAGCCAGGCCAAACAGCAGAAGGAAAAAACCACCTAATATTACCATTATATGGAAAGCGTAGAATGTCAATGGAACATTTGGAACAATATCTGAGGGTTTTTCAATGAAACCATATCCAAAATGTGGATAGTTTTCGCGAAGTGCACGTAGAGCGTATTCTTTACTTTGTTCATCGCCAGCTTCTTTGGCCATTTGATAAGCAGCAAGAGCATTGACTGCAAGTTTCCCTCTTCTCATCCTTTCCTTTACAGGCAACGCAATTTGTTGGTTGCCGTATTGGTCGGTGTACTTGTAACCTCCATTTATGATATCTTCTATCCCAGGAACAAACGAGTTCATTTTCCGGTCAACAAGTAGTGAAAGACCTTGAGGAATTGAAATGTTTACAAGGAATGGTTTTTGCAAAGAGTATGCTAGTGAATCCACTTCCATGTCAGAGATTTTCTTTTTTGGGTTAAGTATTGCAAAAGCAACTATTGGTGTTCCTTCTGTGCTTTGATAAAGCCCCTCCATTGCTGCAAGCTTCATAGGTTGTTTTTTTGCCACATGCACTGCAGAACCGTCTCCCGACCAAATGAGTATGACTAGAGATACCATCCCAAAGACAGAGGCAATCCTAATACTTTTCCTGGAAAACTCATCTTCTCTCTTTTTGAACAAGTACCAACTGGATATTCCTATGACTACAACTGCAGCAATAACAAAGCAGTTTGTTACGGTGTGGATGAACTTGTTAATAGCAACGGGAGATAGGGCTACAGCCCAAAAATCAGTCATTTCGTTCCTTGCAGTATCGGGGTTGAACTCCATTCCGGTAGGGAACTGCATCCATGCATTGGCAACCAATATCCATAGTGCAGAAAGGATTGTTCCAATTGCTACCAGCCATGTTGATAAAAGATGAGCTTTTTTGCTCACTTTCTCCCATCCAAAGAACATAATGGCAAAAAATGTACTTTCCAGGAAAAAGGCGAATATACCCTCTATTGCCAGTGGCGCTCCAAAAATATCCCCTACAAACCAAGAGTAATTACTCCAGTTTGTCCCAAACTGGAATTCCAGGATTATACCAGTGGCAACTCCTATGGCAAAGTTGATTGCAAAAATTTTCATCCAGAATTTGGTGGTTCTTTTCCAGAACTCATTGCCTGTCCTTACGTAATATGTTTCCATTATGGCAATAATAAAGCCCAATCCAATGGTCAGCGGAACAAAAAGCCAGTGAAACATAGCCGTAAGCGCAAACTGAAGCCTTGATAGACCTAGTAATGAAGCTAATAGCATAATTAAAGATTTAGTTTAGGTTAGTATTTTGTATAATTAATTATCTGTTGAGGTCAGTTGTTCTATAACATGGTTGCTTTTTTCTTCTGGAGTGGAGTAAACACTTAGCTCGCTTTTAAAAAAGAAAAGTTTAAGGACAAAAAACATTATAAATAGTTTTATAAGTATTATGGCCCAAAGGGTTTTGCCAATAGTCATGCTCTTGAAGCCCTCGTAGTAAAATAGCCAGATACGCTGTACAATAGACTTTTCCATAAAAAAAATTTCATCTAAGATAGTACAAAAGCTTGAATTTTGGTAACAGACGTAATAAAATTAGCAACCTAATGATTATATTTGTGAAAACTATAATGCAAATGGAAAGGAGAAATTTTATAAAAACTGCATTTTTGGGAGGGATTGCCAGTGCAGTAGGCTTGAAAAGCAATGATCTTTTTGGCGCCGGGAAAATGAGTGTGGATGCTTCAAATGATTTGGTAGCTGTAATGGGTGGAGAGCCCGGACAAATGTACCAAAAGGCAATAGAAGCCATGGGCGGAATAACCCGTTTTGTTAAAAAAGGAGATAAAATTGTCATAAAACCTAATATCGGTTGGGACAAAGCACCAGAAATGGCGGCTAACACCAATCCAGATCTGATTTCTGCAATCATTAAAGATTGTTATTTGGCAGGAGCTTCACAGGTCACTGTTTTTGACAATACATGTGATGAATGGCAAGCTTGTTACAAAAACAGCGGGATTGAGAAGGCTGTAAAAGATGCTGGAGCAAGAATGGCTTTTGCCCACGACCAGAAATATTTCAAAGAGGTCCAGCTGCCAAAGGCTGTACGTATGAAAAGTGCTAAGATACATGAGGCAATAATTGATTGCGATGCGTGGATAAATGTTCCTGTTCTTAAAAACCACGGTGGAGCCAGGATGACCATTTCCATGAAGAATTTCATGGGTATCGTTTGGGATAGGCGTTTTATGCATGCAAATGATTTGCAACAATGTATAGCCGACTGTTCTACATTTGAAAAAATGCCCGTTCTAAATATTGTGGATGCTTACAGAATCATGACTCAGAATGGACCTAAGGGTAAAAGTATCGAGGATGTGCAAGTTCCAAAAGCCCTTTTCATGTCAACAGATATTGTGGCTGTGGATGCTGCTGCTGTTAAATTTTTTGCACAGTTCAAAGAGATGAAACTGGAAGAGGTTTCCCATATAGGTTTAGCTGAATCCATGAATATTGGTACTTCGGATCTAAGCAAACTCAAGGTAGAAAGGATTAGAATAGGTTAGGTATGTACACATATTTGAAAAAGGCAAGGGTTGCGTTATCCGTTTTCTTTATGATTGCAATCACTGCAGCCTTTATCTTCTTTGTAAACAGGGAGTCTCCATTCTTCTCTTTTTTCCTTAAGTTGCAGTTTGTACCATCTTTGCTGGGTGTTTTTTCTGGTGGTCTCCTTGTGTTTGTAATATTGCTGGCACTTACTTTTCTTTTTGGAAGGGTTTATTGTTCTACTTTATGCCCGGTTGGTACTTACCAGGATGTTGTCAGCAGGATAGCTTATTATTTCAAAACCAAGAAAAAAAGGCGATTTAAATTTTCTCCTGTGAATAATATCAGGTATATTGTTTTTGGGATTGTGGTTTTATTTATCATAGGCGGTATAACATTGCCTCTTGGTTTGCTTGACCCTTATTCTAACTGGGGTAGGGTGTCAAATGAAATTATAAGCCGGTCAGAACAGTTGATGCATAATGGTGTCTCATTCCTTTTCCCGGATACAGTGTTTTACAGAAGTTATGCGCATTTCACATTAGGTTCTTTTTTGTTTGCACTAGCATTTTTATTGCTGGTTACTTTGATGAGCGCATTCAGGGGCAGGTTGTATTGCAATACAATTTGTCCAGTGGGTACTTTATTAGGATTGTTATCTAGGTTATCACTCTATAAGCCTGCTATAAACAGAGATTTATGCACCAGATGCCAAGCTTGTGTCATGAAATGCAAATCGCAATGTATTGATCTTGAAACACAAACCATAGACGAAAGCAGATGTGTCGGATGTCTTGATTGTATGGTAGCATGCAAAAATGGAGGTATATCATATCTGTTTTCATACAAGAAAGTAAAACCAACAGAAATAGAAACAAGAACATCCAAGGTATCACAGGAAAGAAGAAGCGCATTGATTGCAATTGGTCTGTTAGGAACTGCAATGGCAACAAAGGCTATGAATCTTGGACCGGTAATGAAAACAAAACCAAAACCTTCTGGGATAATGCCTCCTGGTGCAGCAGATAGTGATCATTTCAAAAGGAACTGCACGGCATGCCATGCTTGTATTGCCGCTTGCCCGAATAATATAATTAAACCGGCTACTAACGAATATGGACTGGATGGCGTGCTTCTGCCAGTACTTAGCTTCAAAAATCATTTTTGCAGTTACGAATGCAACGAGTGTGCATTGGTATGTCCTAATGATGCTTTGATGCCTCTTTTATTGGAAGAAAAACAAGTCACGGCTGTCGGAAAGGTTAAGTTTTTCCAGGATAGGTGTATTGTGAAAACAGACGGAACCGATTGCGGAGCTTGTGATGAGCATTGCCCTACCAAAGCAATTACAATGGTCCCCTTTGGCAATGATGGCCTTTACATCCCAAAAGTAAATGGTTCTTTGTGCATCGGGTGCGGTGCATGTGAGTATATTTGTCCTGCCATACCTCAAAAAGCCATGGTGGTACAGGGCTTGCCAAAACAGGTAAAAGCAAAGAAGCCATCTTTGGACAAGCAAGAGAAGATTGAGGTGGACGATTTCGGTTTTTAATCTTCTCCTTTTTTTTCAAAAAGATCGGGTCTCAATCGTTTTGTTCTTTCAATCGATTGGGACTCTTTCCATTCATGTATTAATTTGGGGTTTCCGCTTAGCAAAACTTCGGGGACTTTCCATCCTTTGAAGTCTGCAGGTCTTGTATAGACAGGTGGTGCGAGAAGATTGTCCTGGAATGAGTCGCTTAAAGCAGAGGTTTCATCTGATATTGCGCCGGGTATAAGCCGTACAATTGAATCACAAAGCACAGCTGCAGGAATCTCCCCGCCGCTAAGAACATAGTCTCCAATAGAGATCTCCCGGGTTATCAAATGCTCCCTTATGCGATGGTCAACTCCTTTGTAATGCCCACAAAGAATCATGATGTTCCCTTTCATTGACAATGCATTGGCTCTTTTTTGGTCAAGCAGCTCACCATCTGGACTCATGTAAATTATTTCGTCGTAAGTCCTCTCACTTTTCAAATTTTCTATAAGGTTGAAAACTGGTTCTATCATGATTACCATTCCAGCCTCTCCACCAAATGGGTAATCGTCTGTTTGTTTGTAATTTCCTTTTCCATAATCCCTCAAATTATGGATTACAATTTTTGCGAGACCTTTCTCTTTAGCTCGTTTTACAATTGAGTGATTTAACGGACTTTCAAGAAGTTCTGGCAGTACTGAAAGTATATCTATCCTTATCATGGTGCAAATTTACATAAATCACAGGGTTAGCAAACTTTTTTTGTATATTTGCGGGTTAATAAACCTTTTTGTCAAAATTATTATGACCCAGGACACACTTAATTCTGCTCAAAACGAGCAATTCGAGGAAAACAAATCCCTTGAAAATATAGAATCTGCACAAAATAACGAGAATTCTGAAAGAAATCACCAGGAGCTACCAGTACATCAAACGGTACCCGATTTTAATGAAATGAGCCTCAAGGAGCTTGTTCAACATTTCCAGGATATGCTGGAAAGGGGTGACCAGCAGGAGATGTACAAATATGCAGATACCATCAAAGCATCTTTTTACAAAACCCTTAAAAAAGAGAAGATTGCTGCCGGCATTGTGTTTCCTCTGCCTGGAGAAAATCAGGAATCCGAAGCAGAAAATGAAGAGGAGATTTCAGTCAATCCTTTTGCAGAATTAGAAAGGGGTTTTAAAGAGTTGTATGGGAAATACAAGATAGAGAGGGGATCATTTTTACAAGTCCTGGAAAAACAAAAAGAGCAAAACCTGGAGGCAAAAAACCAAATAATCCAAGAATTGAAGGATTTGTTGGAAAAACAAGAAGATTTGCAACATACTTTTCCTACTTTCAGGGAGTTGCAAAACAGGTGGAAAGCTGTTGGACCAATTCCCCAATCGTATAACAAAGACTTGTGGGAAAATTACCAGTTTTTGGTAGAGAAGTTTTATGACTATGTGAAGATAAACAATGAACTCCGGGATTTGGACCTCAAGAAAAACCTGGAGCAAAAGACAGAGTTGTGTGTTAAATCAGAAGAATTAATAAACGAGCCTAATGTAGTGATTGCGTTCAGGAAACTACAGAAATATCACGAAGAGTGGAGGGAGCTGGGTCCGGTTCCAAAAGAGTTAAGGGAAGAGATTTGGGAAAGGTTCAAAGCAGCAACCAGTAATATCAACAAAAAACAACAAGAGTATTTTGAAGGATTGAAAGCAGAACATAAGCTGAACCTTGAAAAGAAAACCGAGTTATGTGAAAAGGCTGAGACGTTGATATCCAAAGCTAAGGAGAGTAACGATTGGAATTCCATGTCCAAAGAGATGCAGTCGTTGCAGCAAGAGTGGAAACATATTGGTTTTGCATCAAAAAAAGATAACCAAAGAATATACGACCGTTTTAGGGCAGCTTGTGACAAGTTTTACAATCAAAAAAGGGATTTCTATTCTGAGTTCAAGAAAACGATGTTGGAGAACCTTGAAAAGAAAACCGAATTATGTTTACAGGCAGAGGCTGTAAAAGATAGTGAAGATTGGAAAAAAGCAACAGACCAATTGATTCTGCTACAAAAGAGATGGAAGGAGATTGGTCCGGTTGCAAGAAAACAATCGGATGCAATATGGAAACGTTTCAGGGCTGCATGTGACCATTTTTTCGAAAGGAAATCGAACCACTTCTCGTCCATCGAAGAGAGTTATGATGATAACTTGAAAATGAAACTGGAACTTATCCAAGAGATAAATGAGTACAAACCAGAGCCCGACTCTGCAGACAATGTTGTTGCCTACAGGGATTTCCAGAACAGATGGAACGAAATTGGCTATGTGCCTTTGAAGGAAAAAGAGCGGGTACAAGGTGCTTACAGGCAGGCAATAAATGCCAAATTCCCTGAATCTGCAGGAAGTAATGACGAGACAAAATTCGTAAGGTTCAAAAAACACATCAAGGAGATCAAGACATCAGTCAGGGGAGATAAGGGTGTTAAGGTAGAAAGGGATAAGCTTTTCCAAAGGTTCCGTCAATTGGAGCAGGATATTGCACTTTGGGAAAACAACATTGGGTTCTTTGCAAAGTCAAAAAATGCAGACAATATTATAAATGACTTCAAGAAGAAAATTTCTAAGGCAAAGGAAGAGATGGTGCAAGTAGAAGAGAAAATTAAGTTAATAGACAAACAATACGAATAGTAAGGCATGAATAAAAATTCAATTACTGGTTTTGTTATCATCGGGGCTATATTAATTGGTTTCAGCTGGTACAACACCAAGGTTTTCAAAGAGCAGGAGGCTCTCCAGGCAAGCAAGGATTCGCTTGAAATGGCACAAAGGATGCTGAATGGGGAGTTGACTGATGATAATGACTCGATAACTCCAATAGAATCCGGAAATCAGGGTAGCTTGCAGCAAGAGCCACCAGTGGAACAAGGCAATATATCTGGTTCAAATACATCTTTGTACACAAATTCTTATTTATCTCAAGCGGGTAACGCCCCGGAGACAAGGTCTTTTATTGAGAACGATTTGATTAAGATTGAGTTGTCCAGTTTGGGTGCAAAACCGGTAAATGTCCAGATAAAGGGCTATTTTACACACGATAGTTTGGATCTGATGTTGATAAAAGAGAAGGGAACTCAATTTTCATTGAATTTTTTTGCTGGTCAGCAAATTTCAACATCTGCGTTTAGTTTTACAAAACATAACCAAAACCAAAATTCGATTTCTTACCGTCTCTATTTGGATTCCCTGTCATATCTGGAGTACAATTACAGTTTGGCTCAGAAGAGCCATATGCTGGACCTTGATATTGTCATGGTTGGTATGGACAAATACATTCCTCGTAACCAATCATTCATGGATTTGGAATGGAATGTTGATATACCTAGGTTAGAGAAGGGTTATGACAACGAGAAAAACTACTCTACCGTAGTTTACAAATTTCCTAACACATCTTCGGTAGAAGACCTTGGACTAAGGAAAGATGAAGCTCAGGAAGATATCAGGACTGGTGTACAATGGGTGGCATTCCAACAACAATTCTTTTCTGCAATACTTGTAGCCAACGAAAATTTCAGTAGCGGTTCTGTTTCGTACAGGGTTTATCCAGAAACTGACCCAGACAAAAACCTTATGAAGTGCACTTCCAGGATGGAACTGGCATACAATGAGGGTCAGCAGGTCAATATTCCTTTGCAATTCTATTTCGGGCCTAACCATTTCAAAACACTGAAATCTTACGATATGGGTTTTGAGAAGATAGTCCCTCTTGGTGGCTGGATCATAGGGTGGATAAACAGATATGTAATCATATTGGTTTTTGACACACTAGGGAAGTTTATCAATAATTATGGGTTGATAATCCTTTTGCTGACAATTCTCATCAAATTGGTTATCTCTCCTCTTACAATCAAATCTTACCTCTCTTCTGCCAAAATGAGGGTTTTGAAACCAGAAGTTGACAAGATAAACTCAAAGTATCCAAAGCAGGAAGATGCCATGAAAAAGCAGCAAGAGGTTATGGCATTGTACAACAAAGCTGGGGTAAGTATGTTTGGAGGTTGTCTTCCTATGTTGCTTCAGTTTCCTATTCTGTTTGCAATGTTTCGTTTTTTCCCATCTTCTTTTGAATTAAGACAGGAGAGTTTCCTTTGGGCAGATGACTTGAGTTCATACGATTCAATCCTGGACTTGCCATTCACAATTCCATTGTTCGGAGACCATGTTAGTTTGTTTGCGGTATTGATGGCCATATCCATGTTTTTCTACTCCAGGATGAATATGGACCAGATGAATGCCGGACCTCAGATGGCTGGCATGAAATACATGTCCCTCTATTTTATGCCATTGTTTTTACTGGTGCTTGGGAATAACTTCTCAAGTGGTCTGAGTTATTACTATTTGTTATCTAACTTAATAACCATGGTCCAAACATGGGTTATAAGGAAGTATTTTGTAGATGAAGACAAGATATATGCTCAATTGAAGCAGAAAGCTGCAACACCAAAGAAAAAATCCAAATTCCAGGAGAGGTTGGATTCTGCTTACAAAGCTCAACAGCAACAAATGAAAAACAGGAAATGATAGACAAAAAAGAGTTGAAAAATATCATGGAATCACTGCCATCAGACGTAAGACTGGTGGCAGTTTCCAAATTCAAACCTAACCAAGATATCTTGGATGCCTATGGTTTGGGCATTATGGATTTTGGAGAAAACAGACCGCAAGAGCTCAAAAAGAAAATGGAGGAACTGCCAACTGATATAAGATGGCATTTCATTGGCCATTTGCAAACCAATAAGATCAAAATGATCATAGATAATGTACATTTAATACATTCCGTTGACAGTGAAAAATTATTGGATTCAATAAACAAAGAAGCAAAAAAGAGATCCAGGGTAGTTGATTGTTTGTTACAAGTCTATATTGCAACTGAAGAGTCCAAACAAGGGCTGACAAACCAAGAGGTTTTAAAACTGGTGCAGCAAAGGGAGAGTTATGGGAATGTAAGGATTTGCGGGCTTATGGGTATGGCTTCGTTTTCCGAAGAGAAGGAAAAGGTTTCCGGCGAATTTGCATCTCTGAAAAAGTTATTTGACAAGGTTCGCATGGAAAATCCGGAAATGGCCTCATATTTCAAGGAGTTGTCCATGGGAATGTCTGGTGATTATGCATTGGCCATTGAACAAGGAAGCACAATTGTCAGGATTGGTTCTTTGATTTTTGGTGACAGGAACTCATTTACCAGTTTATAGGATCTTTTCCTTTGGATAATAAAATATTGTTTGTTGCGGAGAAGTGTTTGCATCCAAAAAAGGCTCCTCTGGCCAGAGGAGAAGGATGTGCAGCCTCCAGCACATGATGTTTTGATAAATCTATCAAATCCTTTTTACTTTTTGCAAAATTCCCCCACAAAAGGAAAACGACTCCCTCTTTGTTTTCTGAAATTTTCTTGATTACCTGGTCTGTGAATATATTCCATCCAATTTTACTGTGGGATGCTGCTTGTCCGGCTCTTACGGTGAGAATAGCGTTCAATAGAAAGACCCCTTGTTTTGCCCATCTTTCCAAATTTCCCGAAATTGGATATTCAATTCCCAAATCATCTTTCAACTCTTTGAAAATGTTGATCAATGATGGCGGAAATGTTTTTCCTTCGGGAACTGAGAAAGATAATCCATGGGCTTGCCCCGGCCCATGGTATGGATCCTGACCTAGTACTACCACTTTAACCTGGTCAAATGGAGTTAAATTGAAAGCATTGAAAATATCCTGCCCTTTTGGGTATATGGTTATACCCTCGTTAAGATCATGTTTGATCAAACTTGTGAGTTTGAAAAAGTACTCTTTTTCAAACTCATCTTTTAAAAGGTTTTTCCAGCTGGATTCTATTTTCACTTCCATCTCTGTGTGTTTTTAGTCAAAAATGTAGGAGAATACCTCAGAAATGTTGTTGACATATCGGAAATTCAAACCTTTCACATAAATTTCCTTGATCTCTTTTACATCTTTTTCGTTTTCACTTGAAAGTAGTACAGTATTGATACCTGCCCTTTTGGCAGCCAGGATTTTTTCCTTGATTCCACCAACGGGCAAAACCCGCCCCCTTAAAGTTATCTCTCCAGTCATGGCTATCCCACTTTTCACTTTCTTTTTACAGAATGCAGAGGCCATTGCAGAGACCATTGTTATGCCAGCTGATGGACCGTCTTTTGGAATTGCTCCTTCTGGTACGTGGATATGGATATCCCTTTCTGCAAACTCCTTACTGGTGAGTTTGAGGAACTGTGGGTTTGCTTTCAGGTATTGGTATGCAATAGTTGCAGACTCTTTCATTACGTCGCCAAGGTTTCCCGTTGTAGACAAGATTCCTTTACCTTTGCTAAGGCTACATTCAATAAACAAGATTTCTCCGCCGTTTTGAGTCCAAGCCAATCCGGTAACAACACCTGGAGCTTCATTCCCTTTTTGGATGTCAGGAGTATAAGTAGGTAGACCCAGGATATCCTTTACCTCTTTCTTTCCGTATACAGATGGGTATTCCTCTCCAAGGGCAATTCTTTTGGCAGTTATACGGGCAATTTTTGCAATTTGCCTGTCCAGTCCTCTGACCCCGGACTCCCTTGTATATTCATTTATTACTGTCTCCAGTCCAAGTTTGTTTATTTTCAAATCACCTTTCTTTAGACCATGTGCTTCCATCTGTTTTGGCAGTAGGTGGTCCTTGGCTATATGGTATTTTTCTTCTGCAAGATAGCCACTTACATTTATCATTTCCATCCTGTCCCTCAATGCCGGATGAATAGTGCTTATGTTATTGGCAGTAGTGATAAAAAGAACTTTGGAAAGGTCGTAGTCAATATCCAGATAGTTATCGTGGAATGCTGTGTTTTGCTCCGGGTCCAACACTTCCAACAACGCAGAAGCGGGATCTCCCCTAAAATCACTGCTTACTTTGTCAATTTCGTCCAGTACAACCAAAGGGTTGGCAGTACCAGCTTTTTTTATTGTATTGATAATCCTCCCTGGCATAGCTCCAATGTAAGTTTTCCTGTGACCACGGATTTCTGATTCGTCATGCAGACCTCCAAGTGAAATCCTGCCATATTTTCGGCCAAGTGCCTTTGCTATTGATTTGCCCAGCGAGGTTTTACCGACACCGGGAGGACCATGAAGGCAAATGATGGGAGATTTAAGGTCTCCTTTCAATTTCAGGACAGCCAAATGTTCAATTATCCTTTCCTTTACTGTGTCAAGGCCAAAGTGATCTTGGTCAAGAGTTTTTTGGGCGTGTTTAAGGTCCAGGTTGTCTTCGCTGTAGTCACTCCATGGAAGTTCTACAAGGAACCTTACATATGATAGCTGGATGTTGAAGTCTGGGGAATTTGGATTTGATCTCTCCAATCTTTGCATCTCTTTCTCGAATACCTCTGCCACATGTTCCGGCCACTCCTTTTCTTGGGCAAGTTGTCTCAATTCATTGAAGTCTTGTATGCTATTGTTCATTCCAAGCTCTTCCTGAATTGTTTTCAGTTGGTTATTCAAATAATACTCCCTTTGTTGCTGGTCAATTTCCAACCTTACTTTCTGTTGGATATCATCTTTAATTTTGAGCAGGTCTATTTGCCTGTTCAAAATTTCCAGCAATTTAAGGGCACGGCTTTTAATTTTGTTTTCCTGCAAAAGCAGGATTTTGTCGTGAATATTGTCCAGCTCCATGCTGGATGCAATAAAATTGACCAGGAAACTGTATCCTTCTATGTTTTTTATAGCAAAGGCAGCTTCTTGAGGTAAATGTGGGGAAAGTTTTATTATTTGTAGTGCCAGGTCTTTTATTGAACCAGCAATAGCATCCAGCTCCTTTGTGTTTTTGGGTACTTTGTCTTCTGGCAGGTATTTGACTGTAGCTGTAAAATAAGGATCAGTTGTAATGAAGTCAATGATCCTGAAGCGCCTCATCCCCTGTAATATGATGGTTATTCCACCATCCGGCATTTCAATTATTTTTATTATCCTTGCAATGGTTCCAATGTTGAAAAGGTCACTGGTTTCAGGATTTTCTTGTTTTGCATCCAGTTGAGAAACCGCACCAAGAATTTTATTGCCTTTGTACACCTCCCTGACAAGTTTGACCGATCTTTCCCTGCCTACTGTTATTGGAATAATTGTTTCCGGAAACAATACAGCGTTTCTTAACGCTATTATAGGCAGAGTTTCCGGAAGTTCGGCATCACTTAGTTCGCGTTCCCCCTCCATACTCATTACTGGTATTATATTAACTTCGTCTGCTGTTGTATGTTGTAAAAAAATGTCCGAAAACTTCATATAAGTAATTTATAGTTGTGTGTCAATTTGTCATAAAAACCTGGATAATCACCCAGGTTTGCTTTGTCAATATAGTATAGTCAATCTTTATGCCAAACTACTTGATAGGTTTTGAAAGGGAAATGTGAAAGTTATGTTCTCCAAAATGATTCAGGGTATAATCCAATGCCAGGGTAATATCATAATATGCAACTATATCCAAACCTGCACCCAAACTATACAGAAGTTGATTGGACAAAGAGTTGTGCTCAGCAGGAGAATTATGCCATGCATATCCGATGTCGCTGAATATCCTGCCGTACAACGAGAAATAGAACTTGTTGAATTTAGGTAAAGATGGAATGAATTTCAAATAGTATTGAGTTTGTGGCAATATGTTATACTTGATAGTCGGTGAAAAAATCATATACTTTTGCCCATCAGCAACATATTTATAATAACCCCTCATAGTGACCAAGTCGTATCCTATAGCCCTGTCAAAAATATAACCTCCGGTATTGGACCATGAGTATCCTCCTTGCAGCCTGGCAGAATAAAAGAGCCTGTCAACCAAGGTGCCATAGTAATGAAGGTCACCATTAATACTGAAATGCCTTATATCAAAACGGTTTGTAGTGTATCCTCCAATATTTGTCCTCAAGAAGTAACCGTTGTGAGGATATTGGATTTTATCGCGTTTGTCATGGACCAATTCGTATGAGAGTGAATATGCCCTTCTTTTCAATTCCTGACATCCCCAGTAATTGGCATTTTCATTCAATACAGCAGGGTCAAGTTCTTTGTACGTGAAGTCTGCAGTTATTTTATGCCTAGTATGTATTGAATGCCTGTATGTATATGTTACGGTTGTGGAATAGCTGCTGTTGAGATAGGTTGAATCAGATTTGATATAATAAGGTTGGTCGTTTAAAGATAGGACATTTTCTACCCTGGAATATGACCTTTTGAATATGATATCCATCAAATGTTTTTGGTTTGGGCTAAGATTGATGTTGGAGTACTCAAAGTAAAAGCCTTTGTTGAATCCATTTGTCATTACAGCTTTCAAGGTTTGGTTTTTTCCTGCGATGTTGTTTGCCTTTATTCCAGTCTCCAATGTGACATAATTCCAGTCCGGATCTCTTAACCAATTTCCCATGCTTTTCTCTTCAAGGATAATTCCGAAAAGTGGCCAATAGTACCATCGCTCTTCAATTATTATAGTGACTTCAGAGTCGGCATAATTATTGCAAGAATTTTGTGCGTGAGACTCGTAAACCTGGACTATATTGAAAAGGGAAAGATTTAAAAGATTGTTCCTAGCCTCCTTTAAAAGTATAGGTATATCTTCTATGTTTACAAGTTCTCCTGTTTTGAAGGGTAATTCCCTAAGGATTATTTTACTCTCGGTTTTGATGTTTCCGTAAATATTGATTTTGGAAATAAAAACATGCTCCTGAGAATAAGAATCCAGGTAATTACTCAGTAGTAAAACAGTTAGAAAAAAACAAATAAGTAGTTTTCGCATACTCAAATATAGCTAAAAAAGCGATTTTGGGCTCTAAACTGCTGATTAAATGAAAAAAAATGGGTTATTGTTTGCATAAATCAATAAAATAGTAGTATTTTTGTTTGTCCAATAAAAGACTAACCCTTTAATTTTTATTATCATGACAAAAGCGGATATCGTAAATGAAGTTGCAAAAGCAACTGGAATGGAAAAAATTGCTGTTCAAAATGTAATCGAAAGTTTCATGGACAGCGTGAAAGATTCACTTTCAAAAGACAAAAATGTATACCTACGTGGTTTTGGTAGCTTCATTGTAAAAAAACGTGCAAAGAAAACTGCCAGAAATATTTCAAAGAACACTACACTAGTTATACCGGAGCATTTCATCCCGGCTTTCAAACCAGCTAAAGTGTTTATGACTAAAGTGAAAAACAACGTCAAAAAATAACAACCAAATATTTTAATATTTTTAATTATGCCTTGCGGAAAAAAAAGAAAGAGACACAAAATGGCAACTCACAAGCGTAAAAAACGTTTACGTAAAAACAGACACAAAAAGAAAAAATAGTTGCTAATTTGGTCTTCAATGTATGATAATCTAAAGCAAGTCGGGAGATTTGCTTTAGATTCTTTTTATTTAAACACGTAGATGGATAAAGATCTGATTATTGATGTAAGTTCTACGGAGGTATCAATTGCTCTGCTCGACGACCATAGGTTGATTGAGCTAAACAAAGAGCAAAACAATGGTAGTTATTCGGTGGGAGATGTATATCTCGGAAAGGTCAAGCGTATCATGCCTGCCCTGAATGCTGCATTTGTAGATATCGGAGACGAAAAAGATGCTTTCATTCACTATCTTGATCTCGGATTATCCTTTAAAGCCCTAGATTATTTTTTAAGACACATTGGACAAAACAAAAAATCTTACAAAGATTTCTTTTCATCCGTTAAATTGGGTGATATATTGGAAAAAGAGGGTAAGATTGCCGATGTCTTGAAACCAGGTCAGCACATTGTAACCCAAATTGTAAAGGAGCCTATTTCTACAAAGGGTTCAAGGCTGACTGCAGAGATTTCAATTGCCGGAAGGAACATGGTATTGATTCCTTTTTCGGACAAAGTGAGTATTTCACAAAAGATTGTTTCCAAGGAAGAGAAAAAGAGGCTGGAAAGGTTGGTATATAGTATATTGCCACCTAACTACGGGGTCATAATCAGAACTGCTGCAGAAGGTAAAAAAGCTGCAGTTTTGGATGGGGAACTAAGGTCCCTCATAAAAAAATGGGAAGATTCATGGTCTTCAATGGCAAAGCCCCACCCGCCACAATTGCTTTTTACAGAAAACAGTAGGACTACTACTATTCTAAGAGATCTGTTGAACGATTCATTTTCAAACATTTATGTCAATGATGAGAATGTTGTGACAGAAATCAAAGATTATATATCTTTGATAGCCCCTGAGCAGGAAAAGATTGTCAAGCTTTACAAAGGGAGCGAACCAATCTTTGATCATTTTGATGTGTCTAAACAGATCAGGGGAGCTTTCGGAAAGGTAGTACCATTCAAACAGGGTGCCTATTTAGTTATAGAGCATACCGAAGCATTACATGTTATAGATGTTAACAGTGGGATTAGGGCAAAATCCGGAATCGACCAAGAGCAAAATGCTTTTGAAGTGAATATGAATGCTGCCGATGAGGTAGCAAGGCAACTACGTCTCAGGGATATGGGCGGAATTATAATTGTCGATTTTATTGATATGGATAGCAATGACCATAGAGTCAAGCTTTACAAGCATATGCTAAGCTTGATGGAAAAGGATCGGGCTAAACATAATATCTTGCCAATAACAAAATTTGGCTTGTTGCAAATAACACGGCAAAGAGTAAGGCCTGCCACCGAAATTAACACCTCAGAGGTGTGTCCTTCGTGCAAAGGAACTGGGAAAATTTCGTCTACAATTATTATAGACGAAACAATTGAAAGAGAATTGGCATACTATGTAAAGGAAAAAGGTTACAAAAATTTGACAATGAAAGTTAATCCTGTTCTTGAAGCCTATCTTACAAAAGGCTTGTTCAGTATTTTGCGAAAATGGAACTTCAAGTACAAAAGCAAGATTAAAATTGTCACATCAACAGACAATGCCCTTTTGGAGGTTATTTGGCTGGATTCTAACAATGAAAGGGTAGATATTTAGTTGACCCTTTCACAAATAATGATTTTCTTTACATGGGATTCTAATGTACACCCATACAAAGTAACTTTACCACCATCGGCAATTTTGACTCTTTTCCTGAGAGTTTCTGCCGGTAAGGGAAAATTTCTTGTGGATATTGTTGCTTTTGGAATTTTTTTACTGAGGTTGCGGATTGTTGTTTTATCAAAATCCACAACCTCTTTCACTTTAAATGCCCTTCCAGGAAAATTTTGAACAAGTACATCTGAAGTATACAAATGGGTGTTCCTGGATAGTTTGGTTAACTGGTACTTGTTTGCAACGAACTTAAATGCTCCTGCTTTAAGAATTGCAACATCAGGTTCATAAAGATACTCCTCTATTGAATCGGTGCAATATTGACAAATCGTATTTTTCTCTTGTTCAAAGGTAAACTCAATAATTTGTTTTGACATGCCTTTAAGTATGGCAATATGTATGGGAATATTGTTTTGTGCTATCTTTTGTTGAGGATTCATGTGGATGAGTATCTCCTTGCAGTCATTATCTATGGATACCACATCTATAAGGAAAACGTTGCCAAGTTCTTCAATGGTAGATTTCAAATCTTCCATAGGGGAGATTTTTACCATAATGTGGTCGGAGTATTTGAAAATCTCTCTCTTTATCTCTGCTACAGATGGTTCGTACTGGACCATGGCTTTGACTCTTGTACCATTTTTCCTACGTGACGGATCTATGTAGATTTTTAACAATGCTCCATTGTGCTCTTTGGAAATATCTTCCAGTATTTTTGTAATGTTATGAGGACTTATGCTTTTGTTTAGTACGGAAATATTGTTGGAAGACAATACTCTGAAATTGTGGTTTGCCGCTCTACATAAAAAAGGATCTTTCTCAATATAAAAGACAAAAGGGTTGTGTTTTGAAAAAAAATAAGAGTCCACACCTAAACCTCCGGTAAGGTCTACTATAACACTTCCCTTGAAATATAGAGCTTTGTATTTTGCAGCGATTTCCGAACTGCATTGTTCTGCAGACATTGCAGATGGGAAAACCAATTCTTTGGTATTGTACCAAGTGTCCGCTTTCCCTTTTAGCTTTTTCAATGCCTCTAGTGTCGATACTGCCAACCTAATATCTATGTTGACATTAGCAGGCGGAGAGAGCAATAACCTATGGGTGTCTCCATCCCTCTGTTGATCTATGAAATCAAGCAGGTCTTTAGGAAAAATGTCAAATGAATTCTTAGGCTCCTGTTTCACTTGTTTGTTTGGTTTTGATGAGTCTGTTTGATATGATATTGAATCTATACAAAAATAATGTTGCGGCAAAGGCCAGACCGGTCAAAAGGCCTATCCATACACCTGTGGCTCCTAGGTTAAAGACAAATCCAAAGAGATATCCAAGAGGAAGGCATATAAGGTAATAGGAAATTATAGATTGGACTAGCGGTATTTTTACATCTGCCAAAGCTCTCAGGCATGCAAGGCTGGATAGTTGGATTGCGTCAAATATTTGGAATAGTGCAGATATAATGAGCAACCCAGCTGCCATCTCCCTTACCAAGGGATCCTGGGTATAGATTGCTGGTATCTGGTGTCTAAAAAGGATGTATCCGATTCCACAAACTGACATAAGCATGACACTCAGATGTATGGATGCAAAACCTGCAACTCTCATAGATTTATAATCACCAAAACCATATTGATGTGAAACCCTTATTGTTGCAGCGGCACCCACACCTAAAGCCAACATGAAGGAAAAGCTACTCATACTCATAGCAACTTGATGGGAGGCCAAGGCAACTTCTCCTAGCCACCCAACCATGATGGCACTCAAACTAAATGCTGTAATTTCCACAACATTTTGGAATGAAAGAGGAATTGATGTTTTTAAAACTTGGATCATTAGCTTTTTGTTAATCAAAGGTGCCTTGAAGTTTGAAATATATTTTTTGTAACAGTTTAGTTTTAAGAACAAAAAGACAAATAGCACCAACATTATTATCCTACTGATTAGGGTTGCCATTGCAGCTCCTTTTATTCCCATTGGTTCTACTCCGAATTTGCCGAATATCAGTATCCAGTTCAGAGCCACATTGGTGAAGTTTGCAAATAGCGTTATGTACATGGCATATTTTGTTATTCCAATCCCTTCGGAAAATTGTCGCATACCAAAGAATAGAAGAAATGGAAGCAATGAGAACAGCAAGATTGAATAGTATTCCCGGCCATATTCGACAACCTGTTGGGTCTGCCCCATATTCTTCATGAAACTACTGGCAAACGCCATTATGGCAGTCAGGAAAATTGCTGCCAGAGTATTCAATACCATGGAGTTTTTTAACAAGGCAGAGACATTCTGATGTTCATCCTTGCCAAAGCTTTGTCCCACATGAGGGGTCAAACCCTGTGTGAAACCTATTCCGAACACCATTCCAAGTATGAATATGGAATTGGCAAAAGAGACTGATGCTAGTTGGGCAGTACCCAAATGGCCTACCATGATGTTGTCTGCAAGTTGGACGGTAACTTGTCCGGCTTGTGTCAACATAACTGGAATTGCCATAGTCAGGTTCTTCCTGTAATATGGCATGTACTCTTTGAGATTCATTTTGCAAATATACTGCTCTTTAGCTAATATTTTAAAATAGCAGACGATTCTCTAATTTTGTGTAACTTTATGGAAATTTAAAAATAGAAATCATGTCACTACAATATTTGGAAAGAGCAAAGTCCTGGCTTTCGGATAGCTTTGATAATGAGACTATAGAAGCTGTTGGTAAATTGATACGCGAAAATAGTAAGGAGTTGGAAGAGTCATTTTACAAAAACCTTGAATTCGGAACCGGAGGATTACGTGGAGTAATGGGAGTAGGAACCAACCGGGTAAACAAATACACAATAGGAATGGCTACCCAGGGTTTTGCCAATTACCTTAGAGAGTCATTTGATGGAGTTGATGTTTTGTCCGTTGCTATTGCGTTTGATAACAGGAATAACAGTAGTTATTTTGCAAGTATTGCAGCCGATGTATTCTCGGCAAATGGCATTAAGGTATACCTTTTTGAAAGTTTGAGGCCAACCCCCGAACTGAGTTTTGCAATAAGACATTTGAAATGTTCTGGAGGAGTGATGCTCACAGCATCACACAATCCCAAGGAGTACAATGGATATAAGGTATATTGGGAGGATGGTGCTCAAGTGACATCACCTCACGACAAGAACATCATAGACCATGTAAACAAGATTTCCGATCCCTCCGTGGTTAAGTTCAAAAGAGTGGAAAGCAATGTAGTAGTCGTTGGTAAAGATATTGACAAAGCCTATTTAGAAGCGATTCTCTCATTGACATTGAACAAGGAGGTGAAGAGGAGTGGAAGTGACCTTAAAATAGTTTATACACCACTTCATGGTACAGGAGTTGAAATTGTACCAGAAGCTTTGAGGCAGGCTGGTTTTTCAAAAGTATTCAATGTTCCTGAACAAGATATTTCAGATGGCAATTTTCCAACGGTTGATTCTCCTAACCCAGAAGAGCCGGGAGCTTTGAAAATGGCTTTGGAAAAGGCAGAGGAGGTTGGTGCAGATTTGGTGATGGCTACAGATCCTGACTCTGACAGGTTGGGAATAGCAATCAGGGACAACCAAGGAAAGCTGTTGCTTTTGAATGGGAACCAAATGGCTTCAATATTGACTTACTACCTATTGGAAAACATCTCATCTGCAAATCAATTGAAAAAAGGAGAGGGTGGGGACTACATGGTCAAGACCATTGTTACAACAGACCTTATGAAATCAATATGTGATTTTTACGATATTGAGATATTTAATGTGTTAACTGGTTTTAAGTATATTGCAGAGGTTGTGCGGTCGATGGAAGGAAAACGAAGGTTCATAGGTGGGGGAGAAGAGAGTTACGGATTCAATGTGGGAGAATTTGTAAGGGATAAGGATGCCGTAGTGACATGCTGCCTTGTTGCAGAAGCTGCAGTGTGGAGCAGGGAGAGAGGAATGAAATTATATGATTTGTTGATTGAGATTTACAACAAATTTGGATTTTACCTGGAACATCTTATATCTATGACAAAGAAGGGAATTGACGGGAAAGAACAGATTGACACAATAATGAAGAATCTAAGAAATTCCCCGCCAGAAAGCATTGATGGTTCCCAAGTTGTTTTGGTACACGATTACCTAAAAAGGGAAACAATTGACATTGTCAGCGATTTAAGATACAAGATCGGATTGCCGAAATCCAATGTTTTGCAATTTGTAACATCGGACAATACAATAGTTTCTGTTCGACCATCCGGTACAGAGCCAAAAATCAAGTTTTATATTGGCGTCAAAGGAGACCTGGGTTCCATGGATGAATTTGCCAGGGTAAAGGAGGAACTTATGACTAAAATCAAAAGAATAGAGAGAGGGTTTACTGATTTATAGTAGGATTATGAAGTTTATATTGAAAAGAATAATATATTTTAAAATTGTTATTGGAGCTTTATTCTTGTGTTCAACGCAAATAATACATGGTCAAGGATATCGCCATAAAGAAAGTGAATATGACCTTTCTGTTAAAGTAGACAAGGTTTTGTCAAGGATGTCTACAAGGGAGAAGTTCGCCCAACTTTTTATTGTTGCTTTCAATGATGATCTGACAGACAAGAGTACTATAGAAGCAATGGAGCTGGTGGTGAAAGAGAAAATTGGCGGGTTGATAATAATGAACTCTTCTTTGTTGCCTGGTGCAGAAATGATAAACAGACTACAAAGCATGTCAGAGATCCCGCTTTTGGTTACACTTGATGGTGAATGGGGAGCAGCCATGAGGTTTGATACCTTGATTGCCTTTCCAAGGCAGATGCAAATGGCAGCAATGAGAAGCGATTCATTGGTTTTCTTGGCTGGAGCTGCAATTGGCAATCAAACCAAAAGACTTGGGATGGATGTCAACTATGCACCAACAATTGATATAAATAACAATCCTTCTAATCCTGTCATCAATATCCGTGCTTTTGGAGAAAACAAAGATGTAGTTGCCAAATACGGTACTGCATATATAAACGGAATGCAGAGTGTTGGTATTTCAGGATCGGCAAAACATTTCCCAGGTCATGGAGACACTGATATCGATTCCCATCACGCGTTGCCAGTATTGCCTTTCTCAAGGGCAAGGCTGGATTCCCTTGAACTTTATCCATTCCGGCGAGTCATAGAATCCGGAACAGACATGATAATGATAGGTCACCTTGAGATACCCTCGCTAGATAGCACAGGCAGGCCTAGTTCCATCTCTGCAAAAGTTGTAACTGAATTGCTCAGGGAAGAGTTGGGATACAATGGAATAATAATCACAGATGCCCTTAATATGAAGGGTGTCTCAGAATATATGGCTCCCGAAAAATTACCTTTGGAAGCGTTCAAAGCCGGCAGTGATTTGATTTTGATGCCGGAAAATGTGATTAAGGCTCTTGATTTAATGGAGAGAGAAGTAAGCAGAGGCGATATTTCTGAACAAACCCTTAATTTCAAGGTGAAGAAAATGTTGATGTTAAAGGCTAAAAAGGGTATTTTGGAATTCAAGGAACCAATAGATACCGTAAATTTGGAAAAAGACCTGAACAGCCAGTACAACAAATCTTTGATATCTGATATTTCGGAGCAAAGCATAACAATAATTAAAAACGACAATGATATACTTCCACTTAGAAACCTTGCAAAGAAGAAACTTGCATTGCTGTCACTAGGTGGGGATAAATTTGGAGAAGAATTTGCAACACTTGTTAACTCTTATAAAAAAAGTGATACTGTTGTCCTTAGAGGTGATTACAAAACAGACAGCTTGTCAGGTATACTTAAATCATTTGAGAATCATGACCATGTGATAATTGCCATGCACAACACAGATGCCCGGCCCCAAAAGGGTTTTGGTATTGACACCCTGGTTTTGGAAACAATAACAGAGTTTGCAAAGGAAAAGCCTGTTACGTTTGTATATTTTGGAAATCCTTTGGCATTATCATTCTTGAATGGTCACGAAAATTTTAAATCTGTGGTACTTGCATACCAGAATACATTGTTCAACAACATAGCTGCCGTACACAAGATATTTGGAGCAACAGATGCAAACGGGAGGCTACCTGTTACTACAAAAGGATACTCCTTTGACCATTCAATAACAACTGTTGGTGGAATACGTTTGGCCAACAGGGTGCCAACATATTTGTCTGTCAATTATGACAACTTTTCTGATAAGATAGAGGGCAGGATTGCATTGGATCTTGAAAATGGAATTTATAATGGAGCACATCTGATATTGTTGGATGGCAGCAATATTGTGTACAACAAAAGATTCGGATCTTTCGATACAACAGCATCTTATGGAATAGGCAATATTTCCAACATGTTAACACTGCTTCCCGCAACCATTATGCTTGAAAATGAAGGACGGTTGTCCCTGGAAGAGTTCCATGG
>JAQWAL010000058.1:0-4496 GCA_028707695.1 Bacteroidales bacterium
GTATCGCCGGGTTTTATTATGCCAGATGCTACTTTGCCAGAGAAGCCCCTGAAATCGCGGTCGGGCCTGAGGACGTATTGTACGGGGAACCTGAAGTCGTCGTAATTCCTGTCGCTTGCCACATGCACTGTTTCAAGGAATTCCAGCAGGCTTTTCCCGTTGTACCATGCCATTTTGCCAGACTTTTCCACTACGTTCTCTCCTTTTAGTGCAGAGAGTGGGAAGAATTCAACGTCTGGTATATTGAGTTGTGTTACAAAGCTTTTGTAATCTTTGCAGATGTTGTCGAATACCTCCTGGCTGTAATCTACAAGGTCCATTTTGTTGACGGCCAGTGCTACATGCTTTATCCCGAGCAGTGATACCAGGAAGGTATGGCGGCGGGTCTGGGTTATTACCCCTTTTGTGGCGTCTATCAAAATTATTGCCAGGTTGGCGGTTGAGCCTCCTGTAATCATGTTCCTTGTATATTGTTCGTGGCCGGGGGTATCTGCAATTATGAATTTCCTTTTGGCGGTCGAGAAATATCGGTAGGCCACATCTATGGTGATGCCTTGCTCCCTCTCTGCCTTGAGTCCGTCCAGCAACAGTGCGTAGTCTATGTTGTCCCCTGCGTGTCCGACCCTTTTGCTGTCTTTTTCCAATGCGGCCAATTGGTCTTCGTAAAGCGTTTTGCTGTCGAACATAAGTCTCCCTATAAGGGTAGATTTGCCGTCATCCACCGAGCCTGCGGTAAGGAGTCTCAGCAGGTCCTTTTGTTGGTCCTGGTCCAGGAACTCTTTTATATCTATGTTGTTTTGTGATGTTGTCATTTTTTGCTGATTCTGCGGTTTTTTGCTGTTTTTGTGCCGGTTTTTTTGCCGATTTGCCGATTTGCCGGTTTTTTGCCGTTTTGCCGGTTTTTTTGCCGTTATGTGGTTTTGCCCTTTTGGGGGTTGCTGTTATGCTGGTATTGTGGGTTTAGAAATAGCCTTCCCGCTTTTTCTGCTCCATGCTGCCCTCTTGGTCGAAATCTATCACACGTGTTGTTCTTTCTGATACTTTTACAGTCATCATCTCTTCTACTATCTTCTCAATTGTGTCTGCCTCTGACTCTATGGCGCCTGTAAGGGGGTAACAGCCAAGGGTGCGGAAACGTACTTTGCGCATTTGTGCTTTGGCTGCCAGCTCTGAAGGCATCCTGTTGTCATCTGCCAGGATAAGGTTGCCATCTATCTCTACCACAGGGCGTTCTTTGGCATAATAGAGTGGGACGATTGGGATGTTCTCTAGCCTGATGTATTGCCAGATATCCAGTTCTGTCCAGTTGCTCAGTGGAAATACCCTTATGGATTCTCCTTTGTTTACGCGGGTGTTGTATATGTTCCAGAGTTCCGGGCGTTGGTTTTTTGGGTCCCATTGATGGAATTTGTCGCGGAAGGAGAATATTCGCTCTTTTGCCCTTGATTTTTCTTCGTCGCGGCGTGCTCCTCCAAATGCTGCGTCGAATTTGTATTTTGTAAGTCCCTCTAGCAGAGCTTGTGTTTTCATGATGTCGGTGTGGGCTTTGCTGCCGTGGGTGAATGGGCCGACTCCGCTTTCGTATCCTTTTTTATTGTAGTGGACTATGAGGTCCCATCCTTTCTCTTTGGCGTAGTTGTCGCGGAACTCAATCATTTCTTGGAATTTCCATTTTGAATCGATGTGCATAAGAGGGAAAGGGACCTTACCCGGGGAAAAGGCTTTCTCTGCAAGGCGCACCATGACAGAGGAGTCTTTGCCAATTGAATAGAGCATGACCGGGTTTTCGAATTCCGATGCTACTTCCCTGATTATGTGTATTGCCTCTGCCTCGAGCTCCCTCAGGTTGGAAAGTGAATAATTGTTGTTGGTTGTCATTATGTTTTTTATCTTTTTTTTCTGTTTTTATCTTTTTTTTCTGTTTTAGATGGGCAGGTTGAATTGCCAAATCAGACCGAAAACTGTGGTTATCATATATATGATTGTGAGCGGCCAACCTATTTTGAGGAAGTGGTCAAACCTGTAACCGCCAGGTCCGTACACCATCAGGTTTGTCTGGTACCCTACTGGTGTGAGAAAGCTGGCTGCTCCTGCAAATGCGACTGTCAGTATGAATGGTTTTGGATTGAGCTCCATTGTGAGTGCCAGGTTCAGGGCTACGGGAAAGAGGATTGCGACTGCTGCCTTGTTGGTTATAATGGAGCCTAATACGCTGGTTAGTATGAATATGCCTGCCAGGACCCCTATTACTCCAAATGGTTTTACCACCGAGAGGAAGGTCTCTGCAATTGTATCTGCAACACCGGTTTTGAGCATAGCTGTTCCCATTGCCAGGGAGAGTGCTATTATGAAGATGAGGTTGAAGTCGATGTTTTTGACAATCTCTTTTGGCGTGGTCAAATTGCTGATGATCACTAGTATGAGCAGCAATAATATGGCTGTGAAGAGTTTCACGATGCCGAGTGTGGAGGCTACGGCTGCCAGTACGATGCCTCCTATTAGCAGGATTTGTTTTGCGAGTGGTACTTTTTTGATTTCGCGCAGGTTTGTGAGCGGGTAGATGTCGGCGGTGTCTGAAAGCCTCTGGTTGAAGTCGTTTCCTGTTACAAGTAGCAGCAGGTCACCGGCTTCTAGTTTTACGTTGCCAATTTTACCGGAGAGTCTTTCGCCATTCCTGTGGATGCCTATGATTGCTGCGTTGAATTTCCCGCGGAATTGTATCTCTTTGGCTGTGCGGCCAATAAAGGATGAGTTGTAGGAAATTACTACTTCTACGATGTTGTTTGTGTGGGAGGGGTTGAGGGTGTTTGCGTATTCGAGTTCGAATCCTTGTTGGGTTTCGACCATATCTGCAATTGTTTCGGTTGCTCCTGCAAATAGCAGGTGGTCATTTTGTTTGAGGGTTGTTGTGGGGCCTACCGGCCTGATTGAGCGCCCATCTCGCAGGATCTCCACCAAAAAGAGTCCTTGGAGGTTGCGTAGTCCGGCTTCTTCTACTGTTTTGCCTTTGAGTTGGTTGCTGTTGGTTATCCTGACCTCTGCAAAATACTCCCTGTTTACGCACTCTGCCGATTCTGTCCTGCTTTTTATGCTGGGTAGTAATTTGTTGCCCATTACGATCATATATGTGATCCCGAGTATGATCATTGTGACCCCTACCGGGCTGAAGTCGAAGATTTCCAGTGGCTTGAGATTGGGGATTATTTTTTGGTCTGCTACCATACCTGCAACTACCAGGTTGGTGGATGTGCCTATAAGTGTTGCAGTGCCGCCTAAAATGGCTGCGTATGAGAGTGGTATAAGTAGTTTTGAGAGTGGGATGTTGTTTTTTTTGCTCCAGCTTTTTGTGTAGGGCATTAGGATTGCGACCAGCGGTGTGTTGTTCAGGAATGCAGAGAAGGCTGATACCAAGATCATTAGTTTGGTGAGAAATCCTTTGTATGTTGTGGTTTTGGAGAAGATCCTTTCGAACATTGCATCCAGTATTCCTGATTTGCGTACGGTTTCTCCTAAAAGCATGAGCATTAGTATGACTGCTATTTGTTCGTTGGCAAAGCCTGCTATCATCTCTTTTGGTGTGAGGATGCCTGTAGTGCCAAGTATTGCGATTGCAATTACAAATGTCAGTCCGGAGCCTATTTTGTTTAGGTACAGGGATACTACCAGGAATAGTATGACTAGTGCAACTATGTAGCTTTCTAATGTCAAATTTTATTTTTGTTTTTGTTGTGGGTTTGTTGTGGGTTTGTTTTGGGGGTTTGTTGGGTTGTTGGTTGTTTTTGGTTTTGTGTTTTTATTTGGGGTTTTATTTTTTGAGGGGGACTTTTTTATTGGTTCATTGTTATATGTGGTAATATCTTGTCCAATATCTCTTTGATGGTCTGGTCCAGGTTAGGGTTTGTGTTTTTTATTTCAAGGAACGGGTTTTCCGGATTTTCAAAGGGGGCACTTATTCCTGTAAAATCTTTGATTTCACCTTTCCGTGCTTTTTGGTACAAGCCTTTGGGATCACGTTTTTCGCAGACTTCCAGGGGTGTGTTGACAAAGATTTCAAGGAAATCGTCTTTGCCGATTATTTTTTTTGCCATCTCCCGTAGCTGGTTTGTCGGGCTTATGAAACAGCATATCAAAATAACGCCGCAATCCAGGAAGAGTTTGGAAACCTCTGCAATGCGACGGATGTTTTCTTTCCTGTCTTCTTGGCTGAATCCCAAGTTGTTATTAATGCCCGAACGGATGTTGTCGCCATCCAGGATTTGGCAAAAAAAGTTAAGATTGAATAATTCCTTTTCTAATTGACTTGCTAATGTTGTTTTTCCAGAGCCAGATAATCCTGTAAACCAAATTACTTTGGAGTGTTGCTTTAGGAATATCTCTTTTGAGTGTCTGTCTTTTATCTGGTTGAAAGTTGTGTAAATGTTATCCATCCCGGCTTTAGTGCTACGTTTGAGGATGCTAATTTAGCAAAAAAAATGCACCTCTCATCTTTTTTCACA
>JAQWAL010000058.1:4596-6457 GCA_028707695.1 Bacteroidales bacterium
CCTGCGGTTGAATTGGTTTTTTCCCGCAGGAAAACAAAATCTGCCTCTTCCAAGGAAACCAGTAACGACATCACGGCCAATCTTAATTGCGAATGAAGCAATGGATCCAATTCCTTAAACATGATTGCCGGCTTTTTTGATTCTCTGCCCGGCAGCCGCAAGGATATGTCCGGGAATTATAAGCATGATTATAGAGAAGGCTCCGAATACTGCAATTTGGTGGATACCAGGTACCATCAATAGTACAAAGCTTAGGAGTATGCCAATGAAGCCGGCTATTATTATGGGTGTGAACCTGATGACGAGTCCGCTGATAGCAACTCCAATGTTTATTAACAGAGCCATGACAAACAGGATTGGGAAGGCAAGGTGGTTGACGAGCATGTAAAGGGATAGCAGTCCGGCTGCAATACCTATAGTAATCCACACACTACCAATAACTCTGCCTACAAAAGTAATAGCCCTTTTTTCGCGTTTGCGCAATAAAATGAACATTCCAGGGTAGCCGATAAGTGGGATCGCGAACCAGAGCCATTGCACCCTGTAGTCTCCGGTTTTGAGCGTTAGCAGGTAAACCGCGGCAGCTACAATGAGCCACACGTAGCCCCAAAGTAAATAGATTCCACCGCCATCTCGTTCCATGTTGGTACGGGTCTCTTTGATCATTTTGCTGATGAGCTCAAGACTCTCTTGTTGGGTCAAATTTTTCTCTTCCATAACTCAAATATTTTGTAAATGTAAATAGGTTTAAAACATAAACCAAATAGTTAAATAAAAAAGCATCATTTATATGCAGAGGATTAAACATGTTGAATTTTTATGAGCATGTTTTATTTACATCTTCTTGATGCGGTTTCACGTTGCAAATATAAATAGGTTTATAATATAAACCAAATAATATTTGAAAAGAAGGTCAATTATTTTTGTTGAGTATAATCAGGGCGGCAATCACGCCGGGTATCCAGCCAGCCAATGTTAGAAGGAATACTATTAGTATTGAGCCACATCCTCTGTCAATTACAGACAAAGGGGGGAAGAGGATTGCCAGTAGAACTCGTAGTAGTGACATTTGACAAATTTAAATTTTATTTATGATTTTGGGGTATTTGGCATTTGTGATGTTAGTGATTTTGCGTTTATTTTATCATGTTGGTTTTGATTTTTATTTCTGCGGGTGGTTTTGCAATGTTGGATTGGTGTATGGATTTTAATAACCAACCCATGTTTCTACCGAGTACCCTCATTGTCTGAAGGCCTTCTGCGTCTTGTGTGGCTTCTCCTTTGTCCATGCCGTGGACGCTGTTCCAGTACAGTGAAGAAACTATTGGCATATTATTGATTGTGAAGTACTTGTTGATTCTGTCAAAGGTGGTACTTGCTCCCCCTCTGCGGCAAACAGCTACCGAAGCAGCGGGTTTGAACTCCATCTGCTTTGAACAAGAGCGGAAAACCCTGTCCAACAATGCGCAAAGTGAACCGTTTGGTCCGGCATAGTATACCGGGGATCCAATGACATAGCCATCTGCTTGGTCTATATATTCCCTGATTTTTTCGTAAAGATCATCTGTGAATACGCATTTGCCCAGCGTTTTACATTTGTCACAAGCTATACAGCCCCTAACTGCATCGTTGCCTATCCATACAGGAATTGTTTCTATTTCAAACTCTGCAAGGCCTTTGGCCACCTCTGCCAAAGCTATATGTGTATTACCCTCGCGGCGTGGGCTCCCGTTCAAAAGCAAAACTTTCATTTCAATTGAATTTGGGTGTAAAGTTAATAAATGTGGACATTCATCATCATTTGATGTTTTTGAATTGCTGGTAGCCGGGCAGATGCATGCCTGCAACGGGAATTGAGTGT
>JAQWAL010000022.1:0-16056 GCA_028707695.1 Bacteroidales bacterium
CTTGATATTGTTTATTTGAAAGCAGATTAAAGTTCTTCAAAACTAACATCCGAAAAAGATGAAGAGACATTTTGCTCGTCGTTTCTTTCGTTGTTGGTGGTTGGATTTTTCTCTTTTATAAACTGGATAACCTCCTCCAAGCCTTGTGAAAATTTCTCAAAATCTTCTTTGTACAAAAATATCTTGTGTTTGTCGTACACAAAACGTCCATCCTTGTCCATCCTTCTTTTGCTTTCGGTAATGGTAAGGTAATAGTCGTAGTTTTTTGTTGACTTCACATCAAAGAAATAGGTACGTTTACCTGCCCTAACTGGTTTTGAGAAAACATCATCCCCATTTCGCTCACGCGAATCTACATTGTCAAAATCCTCGAAGTACATTTTTCTAGTTTTTAAGTTTAGAACACAAAGATAAAATTAATTTTTGTGCACAAAAACCTATCTTTGTAAAATATTTGATAATATTTCTATTTATGATTAACAGGAGATTGATCCGCATTAAGGTTTTCAAAGTTCTTTTCAGTAAGATTGGTTCGGGTTCAGATTCACTCTTAGCAGCTGAAAAAGAGTTGCTTTACAGTTGTGATAAAACTTTGGAGCTATACTATTTCATTGCATCTTTGCCTATGGCATTGAAATATATTGCAGAACAAAAGATTGAGGCGGGGCTGAAAAAATTTCACCCAACACCACAAGAGGCCAACCCAAACATGAAGTTTGTAAATAATAAATTAATCCAAAAATTAGAAAATGATCCTGTAATCAAATCTTTTTGTGCAAAACACGGACTAAACTGGATGGACCATATTTCGTTTGTCAAAAAGCTTTACAAGATAATTTCGGAGAAGGATTATTTTATTGAATACATGGAATCTGATGACAATTCTTTGGAAAATGACATTAATCTTGTATGTGCCGTATTTGAACAGGAGTTGGAAAACTCAGAGGAATTGGAAGAGATTCTGGAAGAGATGAACCTTTATTGGGTTGACGAATTGGCTTACATTATCAACATTATTATAAAAAAAATAAAACAAATAAATTCAAGTGACTCTTCAGAAACAAATCAAGATCTCCTTGACCATCCGGATGTTTTTATAAAAGAAGAGGATAAAGAATACGCAATCAGGTTATTGAACATTTCCATGATAAAGTATACAGAGTATACCGGATTAATGTCTAAATTTGTACTTAATTGGGAAACAGACAGATTGGCTTCGACGGATATTGCACTAATTGTAATGGGAATTGCCGAGGCTGTTACTTTTTCCAATATACCACTGAAAGTAACCATAAACGAGTATGTGGAACTGTCCAAATACTACAGTACCCCTAATAGTAAAGTATTCGTGAACGGTATGTTGGACAAGATTCTTTTATCCCTTAAAGAAGACGGTACCATTGAAAAAAAGGGGAGAGGTTTGCTAGGGTCGTCAGAATAGTTAATTTTGCATATAACAATTAATATAGAAAACAATGAATTTTAACGTAATCCTACAACAAAGCACACAAGGCTCAGGAGCCGGCAATTACAGCTTCTTGATCATGATGGGTCTCATTTTCGTGGTAATGTACTTTTTCATGATTCGCCCTCAACAAAAAAAGCAGAAGGAACTTGCAAATTTCAGGAACAGCCTGTCAAAAGGAGACAAGATTGTCACTATAGGTGGCATCTATGGTGTAGTGTCTGAAATCAAGGAGAAGTACATATTGGTAGAGGTTGACAGCAACATTAAGTTAAGAATCGACAAATCTGCCATTGTAAAAGATATAACTGACCTTCCGGCATCTAAGTAATTTCTTTTGTCATGTTCAGGTATGGCAAGGATATATTCAAATTGGAAAGAGGCAAGCAACTATTACTTTTTTTGTTTTGTCTCTTTCTTGCTTTTGTAATTTGGTCTGTACATAACTTATCTGATAACTATAGCCATTTTTTCCAATACAGGGTTTTTTCCAATTCCAAAATCAAGGGAAGGAATACTACTTCTGGATCCCTGAACAACTTGACAATAAGGGGGCGTGCTACAGGTTTTTATATTCTTCAACATCGCTTCTCTTTGGAGAGGCAACTTCATATTGAACCGGAAAGTACCCTTTTCAGAAAAATCCCAAACAAGGAAAATTCATTTTTTATCCTTACTTCAGATATCAGGGATGTGATTATTGAATCTGTAAGCGATAAGCTTATTGTAGATTATATAAGTGCAGACACTTTGTTTTTCCAATTTCCAAAAATGGCAACAAAAGAAGTTCCTGTGTCTGTGCAAAGCAGGGTCACATTCAAAGAGCAGTACACCTCTTTTACAGGATTACAGGTTGATCCACCACAAATTACACTTTCCGGAGAAGAGAGGATATTGGATGAAATTGATAGTGTTTACACAGAGGTTGTATTGATTCAAAGAGCAAATAAAAATGAATCGGGATTTGTGAAAATAAAACCTTTGAAGGGAGTGGTCTTTTCTGAAGATGAAGTTTATTATACGTTGGATACCAAAAGGTACATAGAACAAAAGCAGGAAATTACGGTATCTGTTTTGAATGTTCCGGATACCATTGATGTGATTGTTTCCCCACCATTTTTTACTCTTTATGCAAAGGTTGGGATGTCACTTGCAGAGGATATTGACATTGCCTCCGTTACTTATGCAATAGACTATAACCAGTCTCCCAAAACAGGAACATTCTTGGTAACACCAAAAATATCGTTAGTAAACCAAGGTGCATTTAGTTATAGAACAGAACCACCTGTCTTGGAGGTGAAGGTTGTTAGAAAATATTGATTTGTCATGGCACAAACAGTTGTATGTACCGGTGGAATAGGTAGTGGTAAAAGCTATGTAATTAAAGTATTCCAAAACTTTGGAGTCCCTGCTTACATATCTGACAACAGGGCTAAAGAACTTTATACCGAAAACCAGAAACTCTCCATTGGATTGATGAATATCCTGGGCAATGATATATTCGAAGATGGAAAACTAAGACGGGACATTATGGCCTCAAGGATTTTTTCTGATTCATCATTGCTGCAGAAAGTGAACTCCCTTGTCCATCCATTCGTTTTGGAAGATTTTATCATGTGGAAATCCAGGATGGAAAGGGATGGCCATAAATTGGTGTTGCTTGAAAGTGCCATCTATTTGGAATCATCTGTTTTCAAGGGTAGTGCCGATTATGTTGTTGTTGTTACAGCTCCAGAACAATTAAGGGTAAAGAGGGTAGCACAGAGGGATGGTATCTCTCAAAATGAGGTAATGGAGCGGATATCTAAACAGATGGCAGAGTCTGATCGTCTTTCAAGGGCAGATTTTATTATCTTTGCCGACGGAAAAAATGCGGTTATGCCACAGGTTTATCGTGTTTTAAAAAAACTTGAATATTTTGATCAATCTAATATGTAATGGGTTACGGTAAATGGATTAGCGGAGCTATTGGTTGGGCCGTTGCCGGTCCCTTGGGAGCAGTATTGGGATATGCAGTAGGGTCCATTTTTGAAAAAGGTGCCGGTATCTCAAGTAATGAAGCAAAAAAGTCATACAGTCAAACAGAGGAGCGGAATAGTTTTCTGGTAAGTCTTTTGGTTCTTTCATCTGCTGTCATGAAAGCAGATGGAAAAATCTTAAAGTCAGAATTATCCTATGTAAAAGGTTTCCTGGTGCAAAACTTCGGACCCGACGCGGGAAAGGAGGCCTTGCTTTATTTAAGGGATCTTTTGAATAAGGATGTCGAGGTTTCTCAAGTCTGTACTCAAGTGAGGAGTTACATGGCCTATGAAGCCAGGGTACAGCTGCTCCATTACCTTACAGGTATTGCAAGGGTTGACGGTGCTTTTACGGTCTCTGAACTGAGTGTTTTAAAGCAAATTGCATTTGCATTGGGTATTTCCTCTAACGAAACTGAATCTTTGTTTGCTATGTTTGATAACGGTTTGGATGCAGCATACAAGGTATTGGAGATTACCAGGGAAGCTACCGATGACCAAGTCAAAAAAGCATACCGTAAATTGGCAGTGAAACATCATCCTGACAAAGTTTCCCATTTAGGTCCGGATGTTCAGAAAGCTGCCGAAGAGAGGTTCAAGAAATTGTCCGAAGCATATGATGCAATAAGGAAAGAACGAAACATGAATTAATTTATAAACGAAATAAATCCTGTCATAGGATAAAAATCCAGAGAAGTATGAGTAAAACAAATTTGCAGAAAATTTTATCTATAGCCGGACAACCAGGATTGTTCAGGTTTGTTGCACAAGCAAAAGCTGGTGTTGTTGCAGAGTCAATAGTGAATGGTAAAAGGAATATGTTTGGAATGAATGCCAGGTTGACCTCATTGGCAGATATTTCAATTTACACAGAAGAGGAGGAGATGCCTCTTATAAAGGTTTTGGAAAAAATGAAAGAGCATCTGGGTCAGGATAATGCTCCAGAAGCAAAATCCAAACCAGAAATCCTAAAAAGCTTTTTTGACAATGTAATACCTAATTACGACCAAGATCGTTTTTATGTTTCACATATGAAAAAGGTTGTGGAGTGGTACAATTTGCTAAAGCAACATGAGTCTTTGGATTTTGAATATCCAGAGCAAGAATCTGCAGAAGGAGATTCAACTGCTAACCAGACTCAATCGGAATAATGGTTCGCAAAATACAACTTGTAACCCTGGGTTGTTCCAAGAACAGAGTTGACTCTGAGCACCTGTTGAAACAGGTTTTTGAAAATGGTATTGAGATTGTTACAGAGGGGTCTAATATTACAGAATCGAATTCTGATGCAATCATACTCAATACATGTGGCTTCATAAAGGATGCCAAAGAGGAGTCGATAGAAGCAATTCTAAACGCAGTGGAGTCAAAGAAAAACGGCATGACCAAAAAGGTTTTTGTTTTTGGTTGCTTGTCGCAAAGGTACAGGAGTGAACTTATCAAGGAGATTCCAGAGGTGGATGGTTTTTTTGGCGCCTTTGACTCCCACTCAGTCCTAAAGGCAATTGGTCATGACTGGAATGATAAATACAACAACAACAGGTATCTCACAACTCCCTCTCATTATGCCTATTTGAAAATATCGGAAGGTTGTGACAGGGTTTGCTCATATTGTTCAATACCTTTGATTAGAGGTCCACATATCTCCATCCCTGTGGAAGATTTGGTTGAAGAGGCAAATTTCCTGGCCCAGAATGGAGTCAAGGAGTTGATTGTAGTTGCACAAGACACTACATATTACGGACTGGACCTGTACAAAGAGAGAAGGTTAGCTCAATTATTGGAAAAGCTATGTGATGTAAACGGAATTGAATGGGTCAGGCTGCTCTATTCATATCCCTCTGCATTCCCTGAAAGTGTTCTTGATGTGATGGCAAACAATCCTAAAATGTGCAAATATCTGGATATTCCTTTGCAGCATGTCAATGACAAGGTTTTGGCAAACATGAGAAGATCGGTTGATGGAAATACTACCAGAAGGTTGGTTGAAAGTTTCAGGAAGAAGGTTCCAGGGATTGTCTTGAGGACAACAATGATTGTCGGGCACCCAGGGGAGAGTGCAAAGGCGTTTTCGGAACTCAAGGATTTTGTGTCGGAGGCCAGGTTTGAAAGGCTTGGAGCTTTTACTTATTCCCAGGAAGAGGGAACATGGGGTGCAATGAATCTTAAGGATGCCATTTCTGAAAAGGTTAAACAACAGAGATACCAAGAGCTGATGGAGTTGCAGTCATCAATTTCTTACCAATACAATGTGTCCAGGATTGGATCTGTTCAGAGGGTGCTGGTAGATAGTGCAGATAATGATGTATATGTTGCAAGAAGCATGGCAGAAAGCCCGGAAGTTGATGGTGAGGTTTTGATTGGCGCAGACTCTCTGCCACAAATTTATAAATCTAAAAATATTATTGGTACATTTGTAGATGTACAAATTCAAAATGCAGATGAATACGATTTATCGGCTATTTTTGTGTAGTTATTCGTATACTATAAAATAATGATCTTATGAAATTACTAGAAGGAAAAGTTGCTTTGATTACTGGTGCTGCCAGAGGTATAGGTAAAGCCATAGCTGTCAAATATGCCCAACAGGGGGCAAATATCGCGTTTACCGATCTTACGATAGATCAAAACGGAGAAAACACAAAGAAGGAGTTGGAACAATATGGGGTCAAGGTCTTGGCTTTGGCTTCCAATGCAGCTTCTTTTGAAGAAGCCCACAAGGTTGTGGAAGATGTTGTCAAGGAGTTTGGCAAACTTGATATTTTGGTTAACAATGCCGGAATTACAAAAGATGGGCTAATGATGAGGATGTCCGAACAACAGTGGGACATGGTTATCAATATTAACCTCAAAAGCGCCTTTAATTATGTTCATGCCGTGACTCCTGTAATGATGAGGCAAAAGTCCGGGGCCATTATCAATATGAGCTCGGTAGTTGGCGTGGGTGGTAATGCAGGGCAGGCAAATTATTCTGCTTCCAAAGCCGGAATGATTGGCCTTACCAAATCAATTGCACAGGAACTTGGTTCTCGTGGAGTTCGTTCAAATGCTGTTGCTCCTGGTTTCATAATTACGGAAATGACAGGACAGCTCCCAGAGGAGGTAAAGAAGCAGTGGGCGGCCCAGATTCCTTTAAGACGTGGCGGAACTCCGGAAGATGTTGCCGATGTTTGTCTTTTCCTTGCATCTGACTTGTCTTCTTATGTAACCGGACAGGTTATATCTGTTTGCGGGGGTATGAAAATGTAATATTAATATTTAAATCTCGTCATTATGAAGAGGTTCCTGTCGTTGTCCTGGATTGTGATATTATTGATGTCATGTTCGGAGGGTTCGTATAAAGAACCAAAATTGCCTTCCAAAGGGCTGAAAATTATGATTCAGACAGATTTTGAAGGAGTCACGGGAGTGGTGAATTTCGATGAGATTTACCCTGGACACGAACATTTTGACAGGAACTGCAGGATATTGACAAACGAGGTGAATGCTGCAATCGAAGGAGCGGTTGCAGCAGGTGCCTCGGAAATCATAGTGAGGGATGGACACGCCGGAAACATCAATGTAAACCCGGTATTGTTGGATAAACGGGCAAAATTGATTCGTGGCAGGGTTCCAGGCAACCCTACAACCATGGTGCTGGGAATTGATTCCACATACGATGCCCTGTTGTTTATTGGAGCTCATTCCAGGGCAGGAGAGCAAAAAGGGGTATTGTCCCACACAATGTCACTTGATGTTTTGGATTTCAGGATCAATGGTAAACCGTTGTTCGAAGCGGCTTATAATTCACTTTATGCGGGACAATTTGGTGTGCCGGTGGTATTCCTTGCCGGAGATGATGCTGCCTGCCGTGAAGCTATTGATAATTTCGGGAACATAGATACGGTAGTGACAAAATATTCATTTGGGAGGACTTGTGCTATGAATAAATCTCCTGAAATTGTGTATGATCTCATTCGTGAGGGAGTTAAAAGTGCTTTGCTGGATTTGAACAAAGGTTGCATTTTCAGGATTGAGCCACCATACAAGATGGAAGTGTTGGTAAAAGAGGGGATTGGCCAGAAATTTGTAACACATACTTCCGATACCTTGGAGGTAGTAATGGAAAAATTTTGGGGAAATTTATAAGCTATGAAAAAACAGACTTTTATATTTAAGGCATTATGCATGTTTGCACTGCTCACGCTGGTTTGGTCGTGTGGTCCTGTAGCCAGGGTTTTGGAAGTTGAAAGTTCTGTCCCTGCTTTATATCCGGTGGGTCTGGAAAATAATTCCGTTGCCGTTTTCTTTCCGGTAGAGAAACTTGACACACATGGCAACTACATCTCTGTGAATGATTCTCTCTTTATGGCACAAGTAGCAGAGGGAATTGCCCAAGAGATTGAGTCTCAGCTATTCCTTGATCAAGGCGCTGTGTTTGTGTTCAGCCATTATCCAAGTGACAGGGAATATGGATTATCATATATTCAGGAGCTCTCTTTTGTTTCTAATTCAGACATTGTTATCTTGCTTGATTCATTGAATATTTCCAAACCAATGGTAGTGCAAGATTCTGGTGTTGAATATGGGCAATCTTATATGATGAATTACATCTATTCTGTAGTACACTCACTATCTTTAGTTTATGATGGTACTTCAGGAGAGCAACTTGCAAGGATTTCCAAAAGTGATTCTGTATACTGGGAGGTGTTGTCCCGGAACGAGCTCAGGGAAGAGGCTCTGGTATTAAGGGTTCTGAATTCATTGCCAAATGTAACCAATATGTTGGGTAATGACATTTCCAAAAGGATGTTTCCGGAATGGGTTCAACAACAGCGGAATATTTATGTTTTTCCAAACCCTAAATGGGATGAGGCTTACTCCTTTGCCCAACAATTCAAGTGGAAGGAGGCCATGGATATCTGGTTGGGTGAACTACAAAGCCAAGACAAGGTAAAGGTGGCTGTTGCAGCCTTCAATATGGCTGTTGCATGTGAATTGACAGACAGGGTTGAGCTTGCAAGTGAGTGGGCGGAACTCTCTTTCAAAAGTTATGTTTTGCCTGGCATAATAAGTTACAAACAGTATTTGAAAGAGAAAATTGAAGAGGAGCAACCCAAATAGCAAACCTGCACAAAATGTGCTCAAAAGGGATACTAATCTTAGAGTCCATCGCAAAACAATCCTCTTTAATGACAAGGAGATGGAGGCTTTGCAAATGTATTGCAAAAAATACAAAATTTCTTCTCAGTCCAAATTCATAAGGGAGGCAGTTGTCACCACCATACTCAAACAGTTGGAAGAGGATCATCCCAAATTATTTTGATTTGAAAAAAAGGTGGGCCTGTAAGCCGGATTCTGTACTCTTGGAGTCCCTGTCATCTATCTGATGCAGCCTACCCCCCGGCATTGGGCGAGCAGCCCTCAAGCGCCGGTGTATGTGGCCTTGCAGGAGACTGTTCGTACCCTCGCAGTGTCGCCACTACAAGTCGTGGGCTCTTACCCCGCGTTTTCACCCTTACCTCAAAAGAGGCGGTTGTTTTCTGTTACGATTTACCCGAAGTTACCCCCGGCTGTGCTTTCCACAGAGTCTTGCTCTTTCCTGTCCGGACTTTCCTCCCCCAACGGAGGCGACAGGGCGACCCACCTAGACAGCAAAGGTAGGAAAAAAGTGGTTCTTGAATAAATTTTATATCTTTGCAGAGCATTAACAAAATGCTTGGGGGTGCCTTTTGGCTGAGATCATACCCTTTTCACCTGATCAGGATAATGCCTGCGAAGGGAAAGCTGTCTCGATTCATACCCCCCTGCAGTAAATAATTATTATATGAAAAAGTTATCATTATTTTGCGGGGTTTTTTTAATTTCAATCCTTTACCCTTTCAAAGAGTCTTTCTCCCAAAAAAAGGATGTTGAATCTACCAAACTGGATAGTGTTGTTGTGGATGCCTACAGGGCGGGTAAAAACACACCGGTAACACACTCTTTTTATGGAAAAAAAGAGCTTTTGAAAAGTTCTCCTGTACAATCCGTTCCTATGTTGCTGTCTTTCATGCCATCTATTGTTTCAAGCACAGAGGGGGGAAGTGGTCTGGGTAACTCTATGTTGCGCATAAGAGGAAGTGAGGGTACCAGGATAAACGTTACCCTTAATGGAATTGCTTTAAATGACGGAGAATCACAACAAGTATTTTGGGTGAATATACCGGCTTTCCAGAGTTTTTTACAGGATATACAGGTAATGAGGGGTGTTGGTACATCTGTAAACGGATCGGGCGCTTTTGGAGCAAGCATTAACATGAGGACTCTTTTTACTTCACCGGAACCATATGGTTTGGCAGAGTTTGGTGCTGGAAGCTACAATACTTTTTTAACTACTGTTGGAGCAGGAAGCGGGAAAATGGATAACGGCCTTTCATTTGATATCAGGTTTTCAAGAAATTCCAGTGATGGTTATATAAGGAATGCCAAATCTGACCTTAAATCGTTATATGCTTCTGCAGGATGGCATAAAGGAAGTAGTGCACTCAGGTTAAACTACATTATGGGAGACCAGGCATCAGGGATAACCTGGGAAGGTGTTTCCAGGGAACAGGCACAAGAGGACAGACGTTTCAATCCTGCCGGATTATATTACGATCAAGGTGGGAATGTTCGGTATTATGACAATGAAACGGACAATTACACACAGCACCATATCCAGCTACATTTTTCGCATTATTTCAACCCATCCTTGGCTTTGGGAACAACCCTCCATTTTACAAAGGGAGATGGTTATTACCAAAACTACAAAGCTTCCAAAAAATTTACTGATTACGGACTTGCAGAACAAGTGATAGATAATATAACCTACAATAAGTCCGATTTTATAATAAGGCAGGCTATGGACAATAATTACACAGCTGTCAATTCTACTCTTACATATACCGGGAATAAAATTAAAAGCACTACAGGTGCCACCATTTCATATTACGATGGAGATCATTTTGGAAAGGTTTTATGGAGCATGTATAACCAAAACCTGCCAGATGAACATCAGTGGTACATGAACAGGGGAATCAAATGGGATTTTTCTGGCTTCACAAAAGTTGAATACGAAATAATCCCTAAAACTATTGCATTTGCTGACCTTCAATACCGCCACATAGGTTTTGACCTTTCTGGTATGGATAAGGACTTTGTCTCGTTGGTATGGGATAATGATTATGATTTCTTCAACCCTAAATTCGGGCTTACTTTCAACTCAAGCAATTCTGCACAATTTTACGGTTCTGTAGCCATCGGAAGAAAGGAACCGGGAAGGTCAGATGTGAAAGAATCAATAAAAGCCGGCAAAGCTTCAGATATCAAGCCCGAAAAACTAACCGATTACGAACTCGGGGTTAGGTTCATGAAAAAAAGGTTTCAGGTAGAGGCCAACATCTATTTGATGGAATACAAAGATCAGCTGGTTCCTACAGGGAAAATTAGCGAAACAGGTTATGTTATCAAGGAGAATGTCAAGGATTCCTACAGGAGGGGAGTGGAAATATCTTCTAAATGGGTGCCTTATGAATTTATCAGTTTGGATGCAAATTTGGCCCTTAGTACCAATAAAATCCTGGATTACACTCAATACTACGACTTGTATGATATTGATTGGTCATTTGTTGGGCAGGTTTCGGAGTATTTCAAAGAGACCAACATCTCCTTTTCGCCATCAACCGTGGGTATGGCCGCATTGACACTATTCCCGGTAAAGGATGGGTATATAAGACTCTCAGGAAAGTTTGTAGGGAAACAATACATGGACAACACATCTGATGAGACCACTTCAATCCCCTCATATTTTACAGCTTCCCTGAATTTGGGTAAAACTTTTGAACTAAAGAAGGATCGTATGATGGACTTGAGCCTCTTTGTAGATAACATGACAAACCATATGTATTTTTCAAACGGATGGACATACAAAGCCAGGTTTACAGATGGCACCAACTATCTGGAAGAGGGGATTTATCCCCAAGCCGGAATAAATATTACTTTCAAGGTTTCAATGAGATTCTAAAACTTTTTCAATCATGGGTATTGCAGAGATTTTCGGAGCTGTCAGCGGATTGTTGTATGTTCTCCTTGAGATAAGGCAAAACAAATTCATGTGGATAGTTGGGGGAATCTCTGCATTGGTCTATTTGGTTGTTTTCTTTGATTCTGCACTTTACGCCTCCTTTGGTCTGCAACTCTATTATGTGTGGGCCAGTGTTTATGGTTGGGTGAAATGGAACAGGCTTTCTACAAATGCCACAGCCGAAGACCCTGCTGTATATCCACTTGCAGGTTATAAGGCTTTCCTCTCCGGTATTGTGGCTACAGCTGGTTTTGCAGTACTTTGGTATATACTTGCAAATTTTACAGAAGATCCTATGCCTGTGCTAGATGCAATGATTGCTTCTTTGAGTATGCTGGCTACTTATTGGGTGGCAAATAAATATATACAACACTGGATGTTATGGATTGTAGCCGATGTGATGGCTGTATATATGTACCTTTCTCAAGGGCTATATGCAACTGTTGTCCTGTATTTTATATACATTATTGCTGCTATTGCAGGGTTCTGGCACTGGAGAAAGTTTACCAAGGTTTTGGATTAGGCTTAAAAATTCCTAATTTTGCCCCACCAAAAAATACAAATTATGCGATTGATTGCAGACAGTGGCTCGACAAAAGTAGATTGGAGGGCAATACACAGTGACGGATCTGTGCAGAAAATTACTACTGCCGGAATAAATCCATTTTTCCAAACTGAAGAACAAATCATATACGAACTCCAACAGCATTTGCTTCCGGATATAAGTGCTTCTGTAAATGAGATCCATTTTTACGGGGCCGGAGTCTCTTCTCCAGATCAGGTAAAAATTTTGCAGAATTGTTTCAGGACAGTCTTCCCTAAAGCACGAACAAGTGCTTATACAGATTTGCTGGCAGCGGCAAGGGCTTTGTGTGGCAATAAACCTGGTATTGCAGGTATCCTTGGAACAGGGGCAAACTCTTGTTTTTATGATGGAAGGGAAATAAAGGACAATGTTCCTGCATGTGGTTTTGTCTTAGGTGACGAAGGGAGTGGGGCAGTGCTTGGTAAAAAATTTGTGTCTGATTACCTCAAAAGACAGCTTCCAGAAGATTTGAGCAACGCTTTCACACAAAAATATAACCTGACTTATTCCGGTGTTGTAGAAAGGGTTTACAAAAAACCTTTTCCAAACAGATATTTGGCTACCTTTTCTGTGTTCCTGAACGATAACAGGAACCATCCTTATATTGACAAACTCCTCAGGAATAGTTTCGAAGAGTTTTTCACCCGCAACATAATGCAGTACGATTACAAAAAGTACAAAGTAAACCTTGTTGGTTCTGTAGCATTCCATTACAGGGATATTTTGGAAGATGTAGCAAAGAAATTGGAGATAAAGATTGGAACAATACTAAAATCCCCAATTGACGGTTTGGCCGAATACCACAAGTCTATCTAAAAATTTTATCATGACAAGAGTAACAGAACAATCTTCGAAATACAATAATCTGGACAAGATGTCTACAAATGACTTGCTTGTCAATATGAACAATGAGGATAAAACGGTTCCTTATGCAGTGGAGAAATGTATTCCCAACATAGAGAAACTAGTTGACGGCATTGTGGAAAGGATGAAGAAAGGCGGAAGGCTTTTTTACCTGGGAGCCGGAACAAGCGGACGCCTGGGGATATTGGATGCCTCGGAAATACCTCCCACTTTTGGAGCTCCCTACGATTTGGTAATAGGGCTTATTGCAGGAGGTGATTCTGCAATAAGGAAAGCAGTCGAAGCTGCCGAAGATAGTTGGGAAGGTGGTTGGAACGATGTCATGGAATATGATGTGAGCGAAAATGATGTGTTGGTTGGTATTGCTGCATCCGGAACAACCCCGTATGTGATTGGAGCTGTGAAAGAGGCCAGGTCAAGAGGAATACTTACCGGTTGCGTTACATGTAATCCGGACAGTCCCCTTTCAAAAGAGGTTGAAATACCCATAGAAGCTGTTGTAGGTCCCGAATTTGTGACAGGAAGTACAAGGATGAAAGCAGGAACTGCTCAAAAACTGGTACTTAACATGATCACAACAACATCCATGATAAAGTTGGGCCGTGTCAAAGGAAACAAAATGGTGGATATGCAACTTACAAATGCAAAACTTGTAGACAGGGGTACCAGGATGATAATGGATGAGGCTTCAATTTCTGATTACGAACAAGCAAAAGAACTTTTGATGACACACGGTTCTGTCAGGAAGGCTGTGGATTTTTATTTGAAAAGCCGTTAATATTACAAGATGTTCAAGCGGAACCTTTCATCTGTGCTTTTAGCCTCTGCAGTCGAAGAATTATCTTCGCTGCCTGGTATTGGCAAGAAGAGTGCCCTAAGGTTTGCGTTGCATTTGCTGGAACAGCCAACGGAGAATGTAGAAAGATTCAGCAAAGCCATAACAAATATGCGGAACGGACTGAGACATTGTTCGGTTTGCAATATGATATCAGATTCAGAGACCTGTCCTATATGCTCAGACAGCAGAAGGGACAGGTCTCTTGTTTGTGTGGTTGAGAGCATCAGGGATGTGATTAGTATCGAGAATACAGGTGAATTCAACGGATTGTACCATGTCTTGGGAGGAATCATATCTCCAATGGATGGGATATCTCCATCTAACCTAAAAATTGACAATCTTGTAGAAAGAGTTTCTCAAGGCCAAATAAAGGAAGTTTTCATGGCATTGAGCACTACCATGGAGGGAGAAACTACAACGTACTATATTTATAAGAAAATCAGTAAATTCCCTATTGCAGTAAGTACGATTGCAAGAGGTGTCGGGTTTGGAGACAATCTGGAATATGCCGATGAATTGACTTTAGGCAGGTCCATTGCCAACAGACAACCGTTTAAGCCAGAAAATCAGTAAAAATAAATATTATGCATGAATTTCCATTATCGTGGCTATTGACAGCCTTTACAGTTTACACTGCACTGTTGTTCTTTGTGTCTTGGTTGACATCCAGAAAAGCAGATTCAGGGTCCTATTTCCTTGGGAACAAAAAGTCTCCGTGGTTCGTGGTTGCTTACGGAATGGTGGGAACATCAATTTCGGGTGTGACTTTCATATCAGTACCTGGTAACGTCCTGAACCAAAACTTCTACTATATGCCTTTGGTGTTAGGATTTGTGTTAGGCTACATAGTAATTGCGCAGGTTTTGATTCCTCTTTACTACAAGATGAACCTTACATCCATCTATTCATACCTGGAAAACCGGTTTGGATTCTTTACCTACAAAACGGGTGCTACCGTTTTTATGGTTTCAAGGATACTCGGTGCAGCTGTAAGGATATTTGTAGTAGTATTGGTGTTGCACACATTCTTGCCCGAAGGCTCTGTCCCGTTTTGGCTTGTGGCATTTGTTTTCATGTTCCTGATATTCCTTTACACTTTCAAGGGAGGGGTAAAGACAATCATCTGGACGGACGTGCTCCAGACAACCTTCATGCTGCTTGCAGTATTCCTTACAATATATACCATTGCGCAGCAAATGGATTGGGGAGTCAAGGATATGATATCTGCAGTAAATGCCTCTGAATATTCAAACTGGCTTGACTGGGAATGGAGCAATGGTACAAATGCCATTAAACAATTTATTGCCGGTATGTTTATTACAATTGTAATGACTGGTCTAGACCAGGAGATGATGCAAAAGAATCTCTCCTGCAAGAATATTTCGGAAGCTAAAAAGAATGTCTATACCACAAGTATCACAATTGTTGTTGTGAATTACTTTTTCTTGTTGCTGGGAGCAGTATTGGCACTCTATGTAAATTCACACCTGGGAGGAATGGAAGGGATTAACCTTGCAGATGCCGAAGGGGTATTTACCAAAGCACAAACAGATAAGCTGTTTCCTACAATTGCAAGCCAGTATCTTGGCCTTGGGGTTGGACTTTTCTTTATTGTGGGATTGATTTCGGCATCATATCCTAGTGCCGGAGGAGCTCTGACATCCCTCACAACATCTTTCTGCATTGACTTTGTTGGTTTCAACAAAAGAAGTGATTTGTCAGAAGAGAGAAAAACATCTATCCGTAAAAGGGCTCATGCCAGTTTTGCTGTGCTGTTTTTCATAATAATTGTTATCCTTAACATTGTAAACAACCAGGCAATTATTGATTTGGTCTATTTACTTGCAGCCTATACATATGGCCCGTTACTTGGATTCTTCTTCTTTGGATTGCTCACCAACTACAAGGTAAAGGACAGGTTCATGCCATATGTGGCATTGGGTTCTCCTATCCTCTGCTTTATATTAGATTATGTTGGAAACCAGTTTTTTGGCTTTGGTTTTGGATTTACAATATTAATAGTAAACGGTTTGTTTACATTCCTTGGTATGTTCATATTCAAGGAAAAAGAAAAATTCGTGAAATCGTAACCTTTTAGGATTACCCAACATTTCAGATATTGGAGCTGCCTGTTTTTATAAACCAAGGCGGCTCCTTTCTTTATTGGTTGTCTTTTGGATAATTTGTTTTAACTTTGCATGG
>JAQWAL010000022.1:16156-26026 GCA_028707695.1 Bacteroidales bacterium
GCTTTGGAAGAACTCAAATCCAAAGTCCGATGGTTTGGCTAGTTCCTTTTGCGAATCAAGCCGGGATGTCAAACTTTATTAATCGGATGGAATTATGCTCGAAATATTTTACAAACAAAAAGGACAGTTGGTTACCACAAGCGAAATTGAAGCTTTGGATAACCTTGGTTACGATGATATACTCTGGATAGACCTTACTTCTCCAACCGGAGAAGAGAAGAGAGCAATTGAAGAATACCTTAACACTACGTTGCAAAGCCGTGCCCAGGCAGAGGAGATTGAAAGTTCTTCCCGATATTCAGAGTCTGAAACTACCATTTTTGCAAATACAAACTTCTTGATACCTGGTCCCGAAGAGTACACCATGGAGGCTGTTTCATTTATCATATGCGAAGGAATAATTGTCTCTATCAAACATGTTGCATTGAGAAGCTTTACCGATGTGCAAAGGAGGCTTGTTGCAAACTACAGGTCCATGCAAACCGGCTACCATATCCTGATTGGCATTCTGGAAAACCGGATAGACTTGGATGCCGATATGATTGAGCTGATGTCAAAGGAGATAGCTTCATTTAGCAAAAGGGTTGGTCACGGAGGCCAAATGGGAGAGGAGTTTATATTGGATATCAACCAGCTTCAGGAGAATACAATGTTGGTCAGGGAAAACATCGTAGACAAACAGAGGATGATTTCCAGTATTCTTAAAAGCGACAAGTTTCCCCGTGACGTTTACAATAAACTGAATGTATTGATCAAGGACGTAAACTCCCTTATCAACCACACCAATTTCAGTTTTGAAAGGTTGGAATACCTCCAGAATACAGTACTGGGTTTGATTAATCTTGAACAGAACCGTATAATGAAGATATTCACTTTTGTATCACTTTTGTTTATGCCCCCAACCGTTATTGCAAGCATCTACGGTATGAATGTTGACCTTCCCATGATGGGGGGGCTTATTGATTTTGCCATAATAATGACAATCATGCTGGTATCTGTTGTCACCGCATCAATCCTTTTCAGAAGGAAAAAGATGATGTGATTTTAAAATCACATCATTTGTTCCCGACATTCTTGGCAATGAACTTATTGTAAAGGGCAAGAGAAATCATGCTCACGATTCCGATTACTACCAATATGATCCATAATGTCCTGGGCTGGTTTAGGTTGTCTACAAACCTAACATAAAGGGATGCCCCCAGGAATCCTCCAATGCTGCTGCCAATCACACCGTACAGGAATGAGTATCCAAGGTAGAGCGCCTTTTTGTCGGCAGGGGCTATCAATCCAATGTAAGAGATGAATTTTGGGTGTGTTGTCATTTCACCCAAGGTGAATACCATTATTCCTGTAATGAAAATCCATGGAGATGAAGAGATGGCCAGAATTGCAAATCCCAACGTCCCGATACCCATCCCGGTTATCATGGTGGGAAGTGCAGGAGCTTTTTTTACCAGGCTGGAAACCAATAATTGCAAAAGCACGATTACGCCGGCATTTATTACAGTCACGTGTTCTACATCAAAATGCCAAGATGGATTTTCTACAAACAATCCCAGGAATGAGTTGACAGCAGCATTCACGGCAGTCATGTCGACGTAATCCTTCACATACCATAATACAGTACCAAACATTTGGAAATAAAGGATCCAGAAAGCAGAGTATAGGAATATCATCAAAATAAACCTCCAGTCCCGGATAACCATAAACATCTCCTTGAAAACCACCGAAAGAGTTTTGTTGCTTTTTTCCCGTTTGGGCTCCTTGTATATGAACAAATTGATCACAAGAAGTAAAATACCGGATATGGCAGCCATGTAGAAGATATAACTATATGAGTAGCTTTTTAATATTGGAACCAGGATCAAAGGGAACAACAGGGCACCCAGGTTGATGGACCAGTAAAAAATCCCGAAACCCAAACCAGAATTGGATTCATTTGTAGTCCTGGCAATTGTCCCGGATATGACTGGCTTGAAGAAACCGGCTCCCAAAGCCATAATAATCAAAGAACCAAAAACAAGCCCGTAACTTTGTGATATTCCGGTAAGGTAATAGCCTGCTATCATGCATGAAAAGGCAAAGAACAAAACTTTCTTATATCCGTACCTGTCTGCAATAGCTCCTGAGATAATTGGCAATAAATAAAGTAATGGCGGGATTGTTCCCAGAATTGCTCCAGCCTGCTCCTTGCTGAAACCTAGTCCGCCGCTATCTGCACTCAAAATAAGGAATACAGAGAGCACGGACATTACACCATAGTAGGAACCTCTTTCAAAGAACTCCATTACAATAACAGTCCAGAATGTCTTGGGAAATGATTTTATACCGGTTTGGTTTTTATCCATGATCAATTATGTTTAAGTTTTTCCAAAGATAATTTGAAATTACAAGAAACCAAATCAAAAACAGATAAATTATTTGTGGGTTTGTAAAAAAAACACTACTTTTGGGGCTCCCAAATTTGGGCCTATACATAATGTCTAACTACTAGTTTTTTAAGAATTTAGAACAATGACAAAAGAAAAAAAATTAGAACTTGATCAAGAAGAACAAGTCGAAATCATCAAAAAAATTGACGAAAGACTCGAGTCTTTCCTGGAGGATGACGATACTCCTGTAGACGGTTTTACAAAAGAACGGAAAAGCAATGCATCAATTGCCCCTGACAAATTTGACTGGGATTCCTTTGAAACCGAATATGTTTATGAGTCAGAAAAGAATGTGATTGAAGATCTTTACAGCCAGACCCTCTCTACAGTTATAGAGAATGAAGTTGTAGAAGGTACCGTAGTTGCATTGAACAAAAGAGAGGTAATTGTAAATATCGGTTACAAAAGCGAAGGTGTTTTAAGCATCAATGAATTCCGCTACAATCCTGAATTGGCTGTAGGGGACAAAGTAGAAGTATACGTAGAGAATGCAGAAGACAAAAGAGGTCAGCTTATACTATCCCACAAGAAAGCAAGGTCACTTCGTTCTTGGGACAGGGTAAACGAAGCATTCGAAAAAGATGAAATTGTAAAAGGTTACATCAAATGCAGGACTAAAGGTGGTATGATTGTGGATGTGTTTGGCATTGAAGCATTCCTTCCTGGTTCTCAAATTGATGTTAAGCCTATCAGGGACTACGACATTTTTGTCAACAAGACAATGGAATTCAAGATTGTAAAAATCAACCAGGAGTTCCGTAACGTTGTAGTTTCGCATAAAGCATTGATAGAGGCAGAGCTTGAAGCTCAAAAAGCTGATATCATTGGCAAACTGGAAAAAGGACAAATCCTTGAGGGTATTGTCAAAAACATCACATCTTATGGCGTATTTGTGGATCTTGGTGGTGTTGACGGACTTATCCATATCACCGACCTTTCATGGGGCAGGATCAACCATCCCGAAGAGGTGGTTCAGCTGGACGAGAAAATCAATGTTGTTATCCTTGATTTTGATGATACCAAAAAACGTATCGCATTGGGTCTTAAACAACTTAGCGCTCATCCATGGGATTCACTGGACACAAACCTGCAGGTAGGTGACAAGGTTAAAGGAAAAGTTGTGGTAATTGCAGATTACGGTGCTTTCATAGAGATCCAGCCAGGAGTTGAAGGACTTATCCACGTTTCTGAGATGTCATGGTCGTTGCACTTACGCAGTGCCCAGGATTTCTTGTCTGTCGGTAATGAAGTAGAGGCAGTTATCCTTACCCTGGACAGGGAAGAGAGGAAAATGTCCCTTGGAATAAAGCAACTCAAGAGCGATCCTTGGACTGACATCAACGAGAAGTATCCTGTAGGTACCAAATGTACCGCAACTGTAAGGAACTTCACAAACTTTGGTGTATTCGTAGAGCTAGAAGAGGGAGTAGACGGACTTGTTCACATAAGCGACCTTTCCTGGACAAAGAAAATCAAACACCCATCTGAATTCACATCTGTAGGAGATTCAATTGAGGTTGTTGTACTTGAAGTGGACCAGGAAAACCGTAGGTTGAGTTTAGGTCACAAACAACTTGAAGAGAACCCTTGGGATGTTTTTGAAACTATCTTCTCCAATAATTCTGTTCATGAAGGAACTATAACTGCTTTTGTTGACAAAGGCGCAACAGTAGCACTTCCTTATGGAGTTGAGGGTTATGTCAGCCAGAAAAACCTTCTTAAGGAAGATGGTACACAAGCCAAGGTTGATGAAAAACTAGAGTTTAAAGTAATCGAATTCAACAAAACCACCAAGAGGATTGTTCTATCCCATACCAAACTTTTCGAAGAACCTAAAAAAGAGGAACCAAGAGAAAGAGTATCGGAGGGCGATTCCACTCAGAAAGCAGTAAAGAAACTGAAAGCCAACCTGGAAAAAACTACATTAGGTGACATCAGTGAACTAGCAGCATTAAAGAGTGAGATGGAAAACAACGAATCGGAGAAATAAATGTAAATGACATTTTCTTTCACATCATTGGGCAGCGCATCAGCAATGCCTACGGTGGATAGATTTCCAAGCGCTCATGTTCTCAATGTACATGAGCGTTTGTTTTTAATCGACTGTGGAGAGGGCTGCCAGCTGAAGTTGCGCAAGTATGGTTTTTCATTTTTGAAAATCCATGAAATCTTCATTTCACATCTTCATGGAGACCATATCTTTGGATTATGGGGGCTATTATCAACAATGTCCATGCTAGGCCGTACAGCAGATATCACCATTTTTGCTCCAGTCTCATTTGGCCCTGTATTGGATTCGTTCTTGAAACATTTTGGTGCAGGCTTCTTGTTCAAGGTAAAACATGTCAAATTGAAAGGGGATGATCTGTTACCCCTGTTTGAGACCAAGAGCGCAGAGGTTTATGCATTTCCACTAAACCACAGGATAGATTGTTTCGGGTTCTTGTTCAGGGAAAAAAAGCCCCCAAGAAATATTAGAAAGCATTTGATAGAACCAAACAAACTTTCTTTATACGAAATAGCTCGTCTCAAAGAGGGAAGTGATGTTGCCAGGGAAGATGGCCAGGTATTGGAAAATGATTATTTCACATATCTGCCATATAATCCCAGGTCTTTTGCGTATTGCAGTGATACAGCTCCATTCGAGGGGCTAAAGGATTATGTGGAAGGCTGCGACTTGTTGTACCATGAGGCAACCTTTGCTTCTGATTTGTCTGCAATGGCCAGGAAAACCATGCATTCTACGGCTACAGATGCCGCAAGATGTGCTTTGGATGCCAAAGTAGCAAAATTGGTAATTGGACACTTCTCTTCGCGTTACAAGAATACAGATGTTTTACTGAATGAAGCCAGGGATCTTTTTCCCGGGACTTATATTGCCCAGGAAGGCATGGTGTTTGAGGTTCCTTTAGTCAAACCATACAAAAGCAATCAATCAAATTTATGAAGAAATATTTATCAATATCAATCCTTGCAGTTGTCTCTTTGTTGGCAATCCAAGGATACGGACAAGGGAAAGAGCTGAACAACCATATAGCGAAATTTGGCCAGGTGCTTTTCTATATCAATAATTATTATTTGGATAGTATAGACAATAACGATGTTACCGAGCATGCTGTCAAAAGCATGATCTCTGCCTTGGACCCTCATTCATCATACATATCAGCAGATGAAGTCAAGGCGATGAATGAGCCTTTGGAGGGAAATTTCGAGGGTGTTGGAATTGAATTTGCTATTATCAGGGATACATTGACTGTTGCTTCGCCAATCTCGGGAGGACCATCGGAAAGTGTTGGTATCAGGGCAGGAGATAAGATTGTTGTTATAGACGGAGAGGATGTTGCCTCTATAGGTATAACAAATGATATGGTTTTCAAATACCTGAGGGGGCCAAAGGGGTCTAAGGTCACATTGGAGATTGTAAGGAGGGGTGTAGAGGGAAACCTTGTTTTTGAAGTGATAAGGGATAAGATTCCTATCAATAGTGTGGATGCTGCATACGAAGTTTCACCTGGTGTTGTTTATGTGAGGTTGAGCCGTTTTGCTGCCAATTCGTCTCGAGAGATACTCTCTGCCATCCTGGACCTGAATATGGCACAAATAGATGGGTTCATATTGGATTTGAGGGGTAATTCCGGTGGTTATTTGGGGACAGCTATGGAGATAACTAATTTTTTCCTTGATGCAGGTCAAACCATTGTTTACACAGAGGGAATGAAAGTTCCCAAGATGACCGAAAAAGCTAAAGGAACGGGTTTTTACAAAAATGGTCCTCTGGTTGTACTGGTAGATGAAAACTCTGCCTCTGCAAGTGAAATTGTTGCTGGTGCCGTCCAGGATTGGGATCGTGGAATGATTATAGGCAGACGTACTTTTGGAAAGGGATTGGTCCAGCAAATGCTGCCACTCAATGACGGAGCTCAGCTAAGACTGACAGTGGCAAGGTACCATACACCATCCGGAAGGGTTATACAGGCACCTTACAGGGAGGGGTCTAAAGAAGATTATTACAAAGCTTTTTTTGAAAGGTACCAGAGGGGAGAATTGTTTAGCAGGGATAGTATTCAATTGCCCGACTCCCTCAAGTACAAGACCTTGAAAAAAGGCAGGACTGTATACGGAGGTGGTGGGATAATGCCGGATATCTTTGTCCCTGCAGATACTACATACCAGACTGATTATTATTCACAATTACTCAGGAAAGGGGTTATTCTGGATTTCATGAACGATTATTCTGACAAGAACAGGTCCAGGTTAAAGAGTGCTTACCCTGAGTTTGACAATTTCCGGCAAGGATTTTCTTTTGGAGAAGATCTTTTTGAGTCCTTCAAAAGTTTAGCCGAAAGCAGGGGTATTTCCTATGACCATGAGGAGTTTGAACAATCTTTTCCAGAGATTGAAAACTATATGAAAGCTCTGCTTGCCAGGTCAATCTACGGGACACCGGCTTTTTATAAAATTGTAAACAGTTACAACGACAAAGTCTTTGAAGCTGCCATGGATTATATCAATGACAACAGATAGAAAATCTAGTTCCTATTTCAATTTGCTTATGGCAGATTGGTAGGCCCTGGCATTGCGGTTGTGTGCAGAGAGGGTAGATGCAAAGTTATGGGATCCATCCAGTGATGGTTTAGCGCAAAAATACAAGTAGTTGTGCTTTGAATAATCCAACACAGCATCAATGACAGAAGGAGAGGGTATGGTAATTGGCCCCGGGGGCAGCCCTTTTATTTTGTATGTGTTGTACGGGGAGTCTATTTCCAGATGTTGGTACAGGATTCTTTTTATAGATGGGTCATTCAAAGCATATTTGATAGTAGGATCTGCCTGCAGTGGAATGCCTCTTTTGAGGCGGTTGATATAGACACCTGCTATTACCGGGTGTTCCGATTTGATGTTGCTCTCCTCTGCTACAATGGAAGCCAAGGTAACTACCTCTATTGGAGAAAGGTTAAGGTCACGTGCTTTTTGTTGCCTTTCTTGGTTCCAAAATTTATTGTATTCGGAATGCAACCTTAGGACTATCTCTTTTGGCGAGGATGTCCAGTATATTTCGTAAGTGTTCAACAGGAACATCCCTGGAAATGAATATTTGTCAAACCCCAAAGAATCTATCAAGGTTTTATCTTTGAGGGTTTGCAATATTTTTGCAGAGTCGCTTGATATCTTGCCAGAGATTATTGATGCAAGCTTTTCCATGCTTCTGATGTTGCCGGACAAGATAAGGTTGTGGGGTGACTGTAGTCCTAAGTTGAACATCCTTACCAGCCCTCTGTTTGTCATAGCCGGGGTTATAATGTACCTTCCGGCTTTTACCTTGTCGTTCAATTTGAATGCCCTGGATGCTACCTTGAACCACCATGGATTCAGGATTGCGTTTGCAGAATCAAGTTGTTCCGACAGTACTTTACCGGATGTACCCGGATAAACATAAAGAGTCACATTCTTGCCGGGAGTGTTCCCTTTCAATGCAATATTCCATATGGCAAAAGTAGAGGCCACGGTTACTGACAATATTATCAATAATATGAAAACAAGGATTTTTTTCATTTTCCAATCAAGTTAATGGTTGATCCCTCTTTGGGAATGTGATCTTTATCAAAGTTGTTGATTTTTAGCAATGATTTTAACCTTATGCCATAGTTTTGGGATATTTCCTGCAAAGATTCATTGCCAGAGGCAATATGTTTTGGGGTTTCCAGGGGAGCTCTTCTCTTTTTCTTTTGTACATACACCAAAGTTCCTGGTTTCAATGTCGGACTTCCTTTCAGGTCGTTGAACCCGATTAATTCCCTTTTGAACAGAGAAAATTCCTTTGCAATGGAAGAGTAGCTCTCCCCATCCATGGCAATCACAAATGCAACACCATTCTTGGTGGAAATAGCCCTTTTCAAGGAAATTTCATAGAAATGTGAACCCGTTTGCGGGTTGAATGCTTGTGCAGACAACACCTTGCCTGGAGAATCGGGAAGTATAGTGCCTGGAGTATCGTATTTGTACAATGAGTACTTTTCTATCAAATTGATAAGTAGTTGCGCATATTGAGGGTTGGTAGCATATCCGGCAGTTTTCAAACCATGTGCCCATGCTTTGTAATCTTTGATGTCCAGCTCAAACAGGGCCCTGTACCTGGTTCTGTAACGTAAGAATTCGGAATGGTCCTTGAAGGATTCTGTGGCATTTTGGTATTTGCGGAAACATTCGTTCTTTTTGTCATCGTCATGTCTGATGGTTTCACCCTTCCAGTCATGGCATTTTATACCAAAATGGTTGTTCGCTTTTACTGCCAGCCAAGATTTTCCAAAAGATGATTCCAGGCAGGCTTGTGCCAAAATGATGCTGGCCGGTATTCCGTATTGTTCCATCTGACCAATGGCAATGGTGCTGTAACGGATTATATACTCCTCTTGGTGTTTGTTTTGGGAATAGATTGCATTGCTAAGGAAGCCCATAAGGGCGAAAACCATGAATATTTTGTATTTGGCATGCATATTATTCCTCACTCTGTCGGCAAAATTACTAATTTTGCATCAATCACAAATAAAAAAGGATGAAGCGGGAAGAACTTGTAATAAAATATAGTGAGTATTCCAATAAAGAGGAGTTACCACAAACAGAATCAAAATTGCTGGAAGAGGCAAGGAAGGCCGCTATGGGTGCATATGCCCCATATTCGGGCTTCAAGGTGGGTGCAGCCTTGTTGTTGGACAATGGAGAAATAATATCTGCAAGCAACCAGGAAAATGCAGCATACCCTTCTGGACTTTGTGCAGAGAGGGTTGCAATCTTTTATGCCCACGCCAGGTATCCAAATGCAAAAGTGCTGGAATTGGCCGTCACTGCCTTTTTCAACGGCAAGGAACTTGAATCGCCCACATATCCCTGCGGAGCATGCAGGCAAGTAATAGCGGAATCGGAGCAAAGAGGAAAAAATCCTATAAGGATAATAATTGGCAGCAAGGGTGTTACACAGGTTGTGGAGAGTACATCTGCACTTCTTCCTTTTGTTTTTGACAATCTTCCCAGATAGTTTTTTCTCTCTTTTGGAAAATTGTATTATCTTTGTGCGGGGTAAGTCATATACGACCAGCTCCCACTGAACTCCCCCAGGGTCGGAAGGCAGCAAGGGTAGGTGGTTGTAGCGGTGCGATATATCAAGCTTACCCTTTTTCTTTTTCAAACAAATCATTATGAAAATTGCAGTTGGACTTTCGGGTGGAGTTGATTCCAGTGTAGCAGCCTATTTGTTAAAAGAACAAGGACATGAAGTAATTGCCCTTTTCATGCAAAATTGGCATGATACCACAGGTACCTTGTTTGGTGATTGTCCATGGAAAGATGACAGGGCAATTGCAGAGATGGTAGCCAGGAAACTGGATATACCTTTCCATTTTGTAGATTTGAGTGAAGAATATTCTAAAAGGGTAGTGGACTA
>JAQWAL010000004.1:0-63689 GCA_028707695.1 Bacteroidales bacterium
AACGTTTTGCAGCTACACGCAGGCAGGGATTTTCACCACTGAACTTCCTACGAAGAACTGAACTTCAAACTTAGCACTTTCCTGTCCTACAAAGCATGAAACCCCTGCTTGCGTGTAGGTGCTGTTAGCGGATCGTTGTTTTCTGTCTGTTAGTTCTGTTTCGTTTTATTTTGTCATAAAGTTAAACCCCAATATAAAATTCAAACAAATCCTTTTCGCCTGTTCATTTAAGGCTATCCAATTTTTCCAACAGCATTAAATACGGTGCGTGTAAATGGTGTTGAAATAATTTTGCGGGGTCGTTGGGGTATTGTTTGTAATACTCATCATCGGGAAGTAATACAATGATAGTCCCCGTCCTAACATAGTGATTACTGCTGTAATAAGTTGGCGGTGTATTGTCTTTAAGGTTTTGTTTGATAATTTTTGCAGCCATATCGCCCAAATATTTTTCATAGTTTTTCTGTGCTTTTTTTGTTGGCTTATCCAATTTATTGTAGATGCGTTTTACTACAAGATTTTTAGGGAATTTCAGTTTCTTGATAAGTAATGGTGCATTTGTAAACGGATTTACATTATTAAAATCGTTCAGGGTTTGTATTGAAATCGGCGTTTCAGGAACCCAATCAGCCGCATTTACTACATTAAACGCCCAACCGCCTTGTGTCAATGCTTCGTATTCATAAGCGAAATATAAATTTCCGGGCTTTGGTGCTGCACTGCAATAGGTTTTAAACCGAATGTCTTTTGGCAACTCTCCACTTAGTTGCAAACTATACAAGTAAGATGTCAGCAAATAACAAATTGCACCGCCCTGACTGTGCCCTGTAATCAAAAAACTTTTTGTTCCTTTTTGATATTGCTCTTTTATTTTAGGGACAATCTCTTTTGAAAGTATTGCAGTTCCTAATAACCAACCAACGTGCACGGCTGCTTTGGGGTTTGAAGCTAAATTGTATGTAAAAATATCATCGTTTGATAATTTCAACTCGCCTTTTGCTGGAACCATTGCTGCGTAAAAATTAGCCAACCAACTTTCCTCTTTTTCTGTTGTTCCTCTAACGCTGATTACAGCTTTACCATTATTATCATCCGTCCAAAATTCCCACAAGTTGTCAAAACCAACAGATGGTGAACGATACTCCAATTTATAATTTTCAGGATTTGGAAAACTGTTGTAATAATTGCTGTCAAGTGCTGATGTCTTCGCAGAAATCAACATCATCTGTTTGTATTCGTCTTTGTCAAATCCGGGTTTTAGTTCTTGTCCTAAAGCACTAACTGAAAGAACAAGAAGTGCTAGGGAAAATGTAGTTTTTATTTTCATACTTTTTGTTTTGATGAATATGTATTGTCTATGTTATGTTTTTTTATCGTTTCAAGCTCCTGTAGTGTGTTTGCTTACAATGACCGCTAACTTGTTTATATGTGTATAAAAGTTAAGGTTAGCTCCTAAAATATAGTTGGCTAACCCTACCTTTTGTAAGGTTTATAAATTACGCTTTAAAATTAAAATTTAATTCATTAGAATCCAATACCTTCCCCTAACAAATTGTTGAAAGTCAATTTGACTAACGATATTGTGACCATTCTGGAAGTGAATGCTATAGCGTTATTTAGAAATTGAGATATTAAACTTCGTCATCTCCTTTTCCTTGAGTTTATCCACTACTTTGATGTATGGCTTCATTGATTTGTAGTCGTAGTGGCCAGTCCACTCCATAATAACATGGGGTGGTATGCCCAGATAGAGTCCGTTTACAACGAATGTTCTCCTGCCACAATGGCAAGAGAGAAGAGAATACTTGGGATGTACCTCTTCAATCCTTTCGTTCTGCCTGAAATAAACAATCCTCTGTGGAGAGTCTTTACCGGCTATCTCCATTTTGAGCAATTAAGTAACATGCATATCTTGTTAAAAGAATGTCATCTATCTCTCTTTCAGCTCCTTTTGGCATTGGGATCGTTTTCCTGATGTCAGGAAAATGATAGTTATCTCTTTCTCCAGCATTATTGCACGCATCTTAAGCTTTCTGAATTACTTTTTCAAAATTCTCCCACTTACTATATCCAAATAATTCTTGTAATTCACGTGCACTCCAACACTCAATACCTTCAAAAAAGCCTTGTGCTGCGCTGGGGATTACTCCGCTATGCGTCGTGATCCCCGGGTGGGGGGGCCTCAAAACAATAAAAGCCACGGCCTGTGGCCGTATAAAGCAAAAAGAAAACCGCCTTCAAGCGAGCTTGGGCGGTTTATCTTTTTTTGCTTTACCCCTGTGGGGTTGGCTTTTATTGTTTTGGCGGTGAGGGGGGGATTCGAACCCCCGGAACCCTTACGAGTTCGGCAGTTTAGCAAACTGCTGGTTTCAGCCACTCACCCACCTCACCAAAACCCTGCGGGTTAGCGCAGGGAGTGCAAAGATACAAATTCTTTTTAATCTGCAAATACTACTTTTGCGGTTTTGCTATGTTTTCACGCATTTCGGTGTCTGCCTGTATGTTGCGGAATTTGTAGTAGTCCATTATGCCCATGTTGCCAGAGCGGAATGCTTCGGCCATTGCCATTGGTATTTGTGCTTCGGCTTCGATAACTTTGGCGCGGGCTTCTTGTGCCTTGGCTTTCATCTCTTGTTCCAGTGCAACAGCCATTGCGCGTTTTTCCTCTGCGCGTGCCTGGGCAATGTTTTTGTCGGCATTGGCTTGATCCATTTGAAGTACGGCGCCTATGTTGCGTCCTATGTCTATGTCGGCAATGTCAATTGAGAGTATTTCGAATGCTGTTCCTGCATCCAACCCTTTTTCCAATACTACTTTGGAGATTGAGTCGGGGTTTTCCAGTACCGATTTATGCGATTCTGCCGAACCTATGCTGGAAACGATTCCTTCACCTACACGTGCAAGGACGGTCTCTTCTCCGGCTCCTCCAACCAACTGTTTGATGCTGGCTCTAACTGTCACACGGGCCTTGGCTATGAGCTGGATACCATCTTTTGCCACAGCTGTTACCGGAGGGGTGTTAATCACTTTTGGGTTTACGGACATTTGAACAGCTTCAAAAACATCACGGCCGGCCAGGTCAATTGCTGCAGCCATTTTGAAGTTGAGGTCTATGTTGGCTTTGTCTGCTGATATAAGTGCGTTTACAACTTTTGGTACATTCCCTTTTGCAAGGTAGTGTGCTTCTAGTTCGTTGGGGTTAAGTTGCAGACCTGCTTTGGTACCGGTAATCATTGCCATTACAATTGTTCCGGGAGGAACTTTCCTCCAACGCATCAAGACAAGCTGCAAAAGTGACATTTTGACTCCCGATATGAGAGCCTGGAACCATAGTGTAACCGGGAAGAACCACAACAAAATAGTGAGGCCTACCAACGATATACCTATCCACACCAGAAATACGGTAATACTTTCCATAATTTAGTTAGTTAGATTTGTAATTTTTATCTGTGAATTTAATCCAAAACAGGTTTGACTGTGATTTTGTTGCCATCTGTGTTGGTTATTTGAATGAGGGTTCCACTGTTGATTATTCCTGACTGGGACCATACCTCGGTATCTATTCCGTCAAAACGGGCTTTCCCCGATGGGGCCAGGCGGCTTAAGGCTACTCCGGTTCTTCCGGTAGCCAATCCTTTTTCCAAAGGTGTAGTGTCTGATTTTGAGCTGATACTTTCTGAGAGGGAAATGCTTTTCCATGTTTTGGAGCGTAAAACCATCCAGGTAAATGCAGAGAGGGTGGCAATAACGCAGGCAAGCACTATGATTCCGGTAAGATTGCCATATTCAATGAACGAGAGAACAACTCCGCCAATTATGGAAAGCAAACCAAGGATACCCGGCAGCCCAAACCCAGGGGTTATAAGGAGCTCAATTGCAAGCAGCAAAATTCCAATTACCACAAGCGTAATTATTAGTGCCATGTTTTTTATTTATTTAAGTTAATCGGTTTGTTCCTTTGCTATCTCTTCTACGGAAACCTTCTCTGCTCCTATGCTTTGCAGTAGTTGGACTATTTGCTCTGCCTCCTGCTTGGTCTCGTATGGCCCAATATAGTATATATCCCTGCCATCTACCACTTTTTTTGCAATATCTTTATCGGTGTTGCTTCTTAACAGGTCAAGGACAGGTTGTGGAATCCCTGCCGGATACCCTTCGCTTATGATTTGGTATGATGCAGTAACCTCTGCCTTGCTTTCCAGACTCCTTGCATTCCTTACACTAACCGGGCTTCCGTTGTTGTATGCTGCAAGGTAAGCAGAGGGGAATCCGGACCTTCTGACGGTGGCCAATGCCTCAGCTGCCTCGTTGTAGTTGTAGAATTGACCTGCGTAGTAGATATAACGGCCAGAGGAGTTCCTGCTTTCGAATATTGGCCGTAGCCCTTTGAATGCCTTCATACTGTTATTCCTGGATGCAACTGCAAAAAGTTGTATCCTGTAAACAATCCCTTGTGGCAACTCTTGATCTTCTGCCATTTCAGACTCTTGTGCAACAGAGAATGTGTAATCAAACAACTCAATGGGAGGCAAGAGTGTTATGGCCGGGAAAGGTAGTAATTCAGCTGGTTTGACTAGCAGAGGCTCTTTGGACTGGAGAGTGTCTCCCGTTGTTTTATTTTCTGGAATAAATTCTTCACGACGCGGAATCAAAGTGCCTTTGCTAAGAAATTCCATTTCCCTTTTTTGCACCACCTCATTTGCACTTCTCAAAAGCGATTGCATATTCAGGACAGAGAGCTCATCTTCTGTTATTTTCTTTTCCAGCAATGATTTTTCCTGAGGATTGTCCAAGCCGGAGTACTTTGCCCTGTTGGCTGCTATGTTTTTGTTTATGCTGTCAATTTGCATCTGGATGCGCCTTACCTCCAGTATCATTTGAGTGTATTCTCGGGTTTCCGGACTGGTCATCACATCCCTGGTGTTGTCGGGTTCCATTGAGTGATTTGTGCTCACAACTTTCAATGCAGCAAGTTCTTTTGCCTCTTCAATGGAAGAGACCGCTCTTTTTACAGGAGTGGTTTCAAAGTCAAGACGGTATAAAACCAGGGAATCTGCAGGGCCTGTCTCTCTGTCAGAAGCAAAATAGGTGTAATTACCATCGGAGCTGTTTACCAGCAGAAGGTCATTGGCAAGTGAAGAGTAGGGGAATCCCAGGTTTTGAGGCAGGCTCCATTGCTGCGTTGCATGGTCCCATTCGCTCATATAAAGGTCATATCCGCCAATCCCGAAATGGCCGTCCGAAGAGAAGTAAAGTTTTTTTCCATCGGGACTCACCACGGGAAAAAGTTCATTGCCGGCAGAATTTACCGGGCCCTCCAATGGTTTGGGAAAAGACCAGACGTTTCCGTCAACTATATGAGTGTACATGATATCCCATCCGCTTCCTTTGTTGGGAGCAGAAAAAAAAATTTGCCCCTCCATTACAAATGCAGGATTGACACTAACATATTTGTTGGTATCGCCTGAAACGGAATCGGGTATTGAGTGCCATGGAAGAGGCCCGGGATAGTACAGGTAAAAATCTTTTGAGGGGATGGTTGTCTTTGCATTGACAATTGGCCTGTTTGCATATTGGAGCATGTTAAGCCCGTTTTCACTTTGAGTTATCAACGAGTTTATTTTGGCCAGATATACAGAATCACCGCCTTGCGAAAGGATCTCTTTGTACAGAGAGATTGCCTCGTTAAAACGGTAACCCTCGCGAAGCAGTTGTGCTCTTTTGAATTTGGAACTATCGTCTGTCGTCTGCCCCGCTGCAAGTACGCCCACAAAAACAAATATCACAGGCAAGAATAAAGACTTTTTCATATTATGTGCAATATATAGGGTAACAAAAGTACTAATTTCTTTATATTTTGGGAAAAAATACTACTTTTGTGCTCTAATTTTCGTTGAATTATATAATTTAAACAAAATATTCCATGCAAAGTAAAGGAGCCATAAGATTATTGGCAATTTTAATCGCGTTAGCCAGTGTATATCAACTATCATTTACCTGGGCTACCAAACATCAGGAGAGCAAGGCAAGAGCCTACGCAAACAATGCGGTAGAGCTGGAGCAGACTTTGCCCTCATTTCAATCGGTATCGGACCTGGACAAGGCTTTTTACCTGGACTCCCTGCAAAGGGTTAAGGAGAGATTTTACATCGACTCCATCACAGCCGAAAAAGTATTCCTGGGCTTTACCTACAAAGAGATAAAAGAGAGGGAGATAAACCTCGGACTTGACCTCAAGGGAGGTATGAACGTTATGCTCGAAGTGAGTGTACCCGAATTGGTTACATCGCTGGCAGGAGGTAACAGTACCAATCCGCTCTTTGTGCAGGTGTTGAATGTTGCAAAAGGCAACCTTTCTCCTTCCAGGACAGATTTTATCGATCTCTTCGGTGAGGCATGGGAGCAAACAGCCCCAGGGCAGAGGATGTCACAAATATTCGGAACATACGAGATGCGTGACAGGATCAAGCCCGAAACATCCAATGCCGATGTGCTCAAGGTTATCCGCGAGGAGTCCGAAAGTGCGATATCAAACTCATTCAACGTACTGCGTAACCGTATCCGTCGTTTCGGAGTTACCCAGCCAAATATCCAGAAAATCGGAAGTACCGGAAGGATCCTGGTTGAGCTTCCCGGAGTAAAGGAGCCTGCCCGTGTGCGCAAGCTGCTGCAGGGGACTGCTTCCCTGGAATTTTGGGAAACCTACGAAAACCAAGAGATTTACCCATATCTCGCAGAGGTGAACTCTGCAGTGAGGGAGATTGAAGCAGCACTCAAAGAGAGTGCAGAATCAGAAATTGCAGACAATTCTCAGGATACAGAAGCTGCAATTGAACAAAAAGAGAGTACAGAAGCAGAGTCGCTGCTAAGCGAAATCCAGCAAGTGGACTCACTCTCTGCGGCAGATGAAGCCCTTGCAGAACAAAATCCATTCTTCTTTGCCCTTACCCCTAGTGCAAGCCAGGGACAATTGATGCCCGGACCTGTTGTAGGACGTGCCCATTACAGGGATACTGCAAAAATTGGAACATGGCTCAGGACAAGCCAGGTTGCGTCGCTTTTACCGGCTGACCTCAAACTTATGTGGGGAGTGAAACCTATTGACGATGCCGGTGTCTTTTTCGAACTCATTGCAATCAAATCCACCACAAGGGATGGCAAAGCTCCCCTTGACGGAGGTGTGATAACCGATGCAGGGAAAACCTTTGGTCCAACCACCGGTATGCCAGAGGTAGACATGGTAATGAACGCCGAGGGTGCAAGGATATGGGCAACCATGACAGCAAACAACATTGGCCGTTCGATTGCAATTGTACTTGACGGAATGGTTTACTCCTATCCAAGGGTTAACTCCGAGATTACCGGAGGACGTTCTCAAATTTCGGGTCAGTTTACCGTTACCGAGGCAGATGACCTTGCCAACGTGCTCAAATCGGGTAAACTTCCCGCTCCTGCAAGGATTATCCAGGAGGCAGTGGTTGGGCCAAGCCTTGGAAGTGAATCCATCAACGCAGGTCTGGTCTCTTTTGCAATAGCATTCCTGCTGGTACTCGCATATATGATATTCTTCTACAGCGGTGCCGGTATGGTTGCCAACGTAGCCCTCATAACCAACGTACTTTTCCTTTTGGGAGCCCTGGTTTCATTTGGAGCAGTCCTTACACTGCCTGGTATTGCCGGTATTGTGCTTACCCTTGGTATGGCTGTGGATGCCAACGTCATAATCTATGAACGTATCAAGGAGGAGATGCGGGCCGGCAAGGCCTTGCGGCTTGCTGTGTCGGATGGTTACAAGAATGCATACTCTGCAATTGTGGACGGTAACCTGACCACAATAATCACAGGTATAGTTCTTGCCATCTTTGGTTCGGGTCCTGTTCAGGGATTTGCAAGCACACTCGTAATCGGTATCATAACATCACTTATCACCTCTATCTTTATCACAAGGCTGGTATTTGAGTGGAGATTGTCCAAAAACAAGAACATCACTTTCGAGAACAATACCACAAGAAACTTTTTACAAAATACAAAGTTCGACTTTATTGCTGTCCGCAAATACGCCTATATGTTCTCCATAGCAATCATAATAATCGGTCTTGGCTTTATCTTTGGCAAAGGTTTCTCTTACGGAGTGGACTTTACCGGAGGCCGCACCTACGTTGTGAGGTTTGACCAGGAGGTTACCGTTGAGAATGTAAGGACAGCTTTGCTGGATGAATTTGGTGAGGCTGTAGAGGTTAAGCAGTTTGGTGGTGGCAGCCAGATGAAGGTTACAACTAAATTCATGATTGATAATAACTCGGAGGAGACAGACGCTTTGGTTGATTCCAAAATATACACTGCTCTCAAAGGATTTTTCCTTCATGAACTGACATTGGAAGAGTTCACAGCAACAACCGATAATCCTAACGGAATTGTCAGCTCGGAAAAGGTTGGACCAACCATTGCCGATGACATCAAGAGGGATGCCGTGATAGCAGTGATACTTGCCCTTGCAGCAATATTCATTTACATTGCAGCCCGTTTCCGTAACTGGACATGGGGAACCGGAGGTGTTATAGCACTCGCTCATGATGCCATCTTTGCAATGAGTTTCTTTGCAATCTTTACCGGGGTTCTGCCTTTCAGCCTGGATGTCGACCAAACCTTTATTGCGGCCATACTTACCATCATTGGTTACTCTATAAATGACACCGTAGTAATCTTCGACCGTATCCGCGAATACAGGACCATCTATCCTAAACGCGACCTCAAGGAGAATATCAATGATGCCATAAACAGCACCCTGACCCGTTCGTTCAACACCAGTATGACCACCATGGTTGTTTTGCTGGCAATTGCAATCTTTGGTGGTGAAGTTATCAGAGGATTCTCGGTGGCACTTATAGTGGGTATCCTTATAGGTACATACTCATCTATTTTTGTCGCATCACCTGTTGTATACGATTTGTACCAAAAAAGGAATGCAAAAAAGCAACTAGCTAAGAAATAGATATTTTTTATTCAAGGAGAGGCTGCTTCGGCAGCCTTTTTTTATTTAAATTTCTTTGCAAAATCCTCTATTTATTTTCAACTTTGTAGATAATAACTATTAAAAATAATAATATGGAACTTCCTTTTGCGGAATCGTATAAAATCAAAATGGTAGAGACCATCAGGAAAAGTACACGTGAAGAACGTGAAAAATGGATCAAAGAGGCTCATTACAATTTGTTTAACCTTAAAAGCGATTATGTGTTCATAGATTTGCTCACAGACTCCGGTACCGGTGCTATGAGTGACAAGCAATGGGGCGCCATGATGGAGGGTGATGAGAGCTATGCGGGAGCAAGGTCTTACTACAATCTTAAAAACAGCATAAAAGATGTAACCGGGTTTGACTATTTTTTGCCAACCCATCAAGGCAGGGCTGCAGAAAACGTACTTTTTTCCAGCATCATCAAAGAAGGAGATGTATTACCAGGGAATTCGCATTTCGATACCACAAAAGGGCATATAGAGTTCCGCAAGGCACATGCTGTGGACTGTACAATAGCCGAGGCAAAAGATACTACTGCAGAGATCCCTTTCAAAGGGAATATAGATTTGACCCTGCTGGAAGATGTGCTTAAGAAATATCCAAAAGAGAAAATCCCATGCATAGTATTGACCGTTACCAACAATACCGCCGGCGGTCAGCCTGTCTCCATGGAAAACATAAAGGGGGTATCTGCACTGGCAAAGCAGTATGGGGTTAAGCTTCTGTTTGACTCTGCACGTTTTGCAGAGAATGCCTACTTTATCAAAACCCGTGAAAAGGGATACCAGGACAAATCCATAGTGGAGATTTGCAATGAAATGTTTTCCCATGCAGATTTCATGACAATGTCATCTAAAAAGGATGCCATTGTGAATATGGGTGGTTTTGTTGCATTCCGTAACGAAAAAGATTGGGAGGCATGCCAAATGTACAACATCATGTTCGAAGGTTTTATCACCTATGGAGGAATGTCAGGAAGGGACATGAATGCATTGGCTCAGGGCCTCAAAGAGGGGACAGACTTCAATTACCTGGAAACCCGTATAGGCCAGGTTGCATATCTGGGTAAAAAACTGGATGAATACGGCATTCCTTACCAAAGACCTGCAGGAGGCCATGCAATTTTTGTGGATGCAAAGAAAATCCTCACGAATGTTCCCAAAGAGCAGTTTGTTGCACAAACATTAGGTATTGAGCTATATATAGAAGGAGGCGTAAGAGGGGTGGAAATTGGTGCCTTGCTTGCAGACAGGGATCCTGATACCCGCGAGAATCGTTATCCGGCATTGGAGTTATTGCGTTTGGCTATACCAAGGAGGGTTTACACAAACAACCATATGGACTATATTGCTGCCGCATTGAAAAATGTGTACGACAGGAGGGAGTCCATAACAAAAGGTTATGTAATAAAGAAAGAGTTGCCAATCATGAGGCACTTTACCGTGGAGCTGGACAAAGCTTAAGCTGTCCTGCCTCTTTTTGCCTTAAAGGAGATTTAACAAGCCCGTTACTTTTTGTTACGGGCTTTTTTTGGTGCCTTTGAAGAGGTTTTGCCTTTGCCCCGGTTGTTTTGGTTTGTCCTGCCCCTGCCTTTCCCTTTTCCTTTGTTTCCAGAAGTCTCTTGGTCGACTCCTTCTTCCTGCACCAATGCGTAATCCAGTTGTTTTTGCTCCAGGTTGGCTTTTACAACCTTTACCCTCACAGGTGTGCCCAAGACAAATACCCGTCCGGTTTCACGGCCTTTCAGAGACATGGTATCCTGGTCATAAACAAAGTAATCGTCTTTGATATCCCTTAAAGCTACCAGCCCCTCTACTTTTGTCCCTTCCAACTCCACAAAAATACCCCATTCTGTAACCCCGGAAACATTTCCGTTGAACTCCATGCCAACTTTGTCCTGCATGAATTCTACCATCTTGTATTTGATGCTGGATCTTTCCGCTTCTGTAGCAAGTTGCTCCCGCTCACTGGAATGGACGCACTTCTCTTCGTAACTCTTTTTGTCAAGGGATTTGCCTTTGTCAAGATAATGGGCCAACATCCTGTGCACCATCATGTCGGGATACCTTCGGATGGGTGAGGTAAAGTGGGTGTAGTAGTCGAATGCCAAACCATAGTGACCCATATTGTCTGTGGAGTACCTGGCCCTTGCCATTGAGCGTAAAGCCATTATCTCAATGGCTCCCTCTTCTGGCTTTCCCTTTGCAGAGCTAAGAAGGTTGTTTATTTCACCTGATAGTTCCCGTGCGTTTTTAGTTTGCCGCATTGTGTATCCAAGGTGGGCAATGAAGGAGCGGAACACTTCTATCTTGTCCATGTTTGGTTCTTCGTGGATCCTGTACACAAATGTGCGGGGTTTCTTGCCTTCGCTTTTTGCTCCTATAACGTATGCCACTTCGCGGTTTGCCAACAGCATGAACTCTTCAATCAGCCAGTTTGCATCTTTGGTAACCCTTTGTACAATATCCAGCGGTTTGCCATCTTTGTCAACAATAACTTTCATCTCTGGCCGTTCGAAACTTATGGCTCCTTTGCGGAACCTCTCTTGGCGTAAAAGGGATGCTAGTTGGTGGAGCGTCAGCACTTCATTCAAAAGCGGTCCTTTTTGGGTTTCAATTATCTCCTGCGCATCTTCATAGCTGAACCGGTAGTCCGATTTTATAACAGTCCTGCCAAACCATCTTGAGTTGATATGTCCCTTTTGGTCCATTTCAAAGACAGCAGAAAAGCATAGCTTCTCTTCGTTGGGACGCAAAGAACAAAGTTTGTTGGAGAGTTTCTCGGGCAACATGGGTACCGTCCTGTCTACCAGGTATACAGATGTACCCCTGTCCAATGCCTCTTTGTCTATCAAAGTGCCCGGTTTTACATAATGTGTAACATCTGCAATGTGTACCCCGACTTCCCAGATACCAGGTTTGAGCTCCCTTATTGACAAGGCATCGTCAAAATCCTTTGCATCTGCCGGGTCTATCGTGAATGTTGTTATACCTCTGAAATCCCTCCTGGCCTTTATCTCATCTGCAGAAATCTCTTCTGCGATATGGTCGGCGGCATCTTCTACTTTTTTGTCGAATTTGAATGGCAATCCAAACTCAGTGAGGATGGCATGCATCTCGGTATTGTTGTCACCTGGTTTGCCCAGGATATCTACAATGTGACCTATGGGCTCTTCCGATTTGCGTGGCCATTGGTCTACTACTGCAGCTGCTTTCATTCCATTGTGCTCTGCCAGCGACGGGTCAAACGGGATGATTATATCGTATGGCATGTTCTTTCCCTCTGTAATGAGCCAGGCTTGTTGCCCGGTTACCTGGAGTATTCCTATGAATGGTCTTTCTGTCCTCTTGACAATTTCAATGACCTCCCCCTCATTCCTTTGACCCCCTTGTTTCCCAAACACAGCAACCTTCACAATATCGCCATGAAGGGCTCCCCGTAGTTTCCTGGCCGGGATAAAGAGGTCTTCCTGAGTCCCTTCTATATCAAGGAAAGCATATCCTTCCCGTGTCATCATTACTCTTCCTGTAACCTCTGCAGTGCTGTTGCTGCCTTTCCTGCCTCTTTTGGCTGGCGTTTTATATTTACTCATATTTTAACTATTTTTGCCAGATAATACTAACAGACAAATGTAAGATAAATTATGGATAAGAAAGTACTTTTAATGATATTGGATGGATGGGGAGAAGGAGTTAAGGATGAATCAAATGCTATATATGTTCAAGGTTCCCCTAATTTGGATTCCATCAGGAAGAAATATCCCAACTCATTGTTAAATGCAAGTGGAGAGGATGTTGGTCTGCCGGAAGGGCAAATGGGCAACTCCGAGGTGGGCCATTTGAACATTGGTGCAGGAAGGGTCGTTTACCAAGACCTTGTGAAAATAAACAAAGATTGCCGTAGCAAAACTTTGTTCAACAATCCGGAGATTCGTGAAACTTACGATTATGCAAAGAAGAATGGCAAAGCATTGCACTTCATGGGCCTAATGAGTGATGGCGGGGTACATAGTTCCATGGAACATCTTTTTGCTTTCCTGGACTTGGCTCACGAATCGGGTGTAGAAAAGGTTTATGTGCATGCTTTCATGGATGGCAGGGACACAGATCCCAAAAGCGGAATCAAATACATTGCCCAATTAGAAGAACATCTCTCCAAAAACGGGGCAAAGCTGGCATCCATCATAGGACGTTATTATGCAATGGACCGTGACAAAAGGTGGGAACGTGTAAAAGAGGCCTACGACTTGCTGGTCCTTGGCAAAGGAGAGCCGTTCACTAGTGGTACAGAGGCTATGCAACGCAGCTATGACAACGGTGTCACCGACGAGTTTGTAAGGGCAAATGTTGCTGTGGATAAAGATGGCAACCCTGTTGCAACCCTAAAGGAGGGGGATGCTGTAATTTTCTTCAACTTCAGGAATGACCGTGCACGTGAATTGACCACAGTCCTTACACAGGAAGACCATGACATCCCCGACATGAAAGTTGTGCCTTTGTATTTTAGTACCCTTACTCCTTACGACGAGAAATTCCGCGGGCTACATGTGCTTTACAACAAAGAGAATGTTACTAACACTTTGGGAGAGGTTGTCTCTGACGCAGGCAAAACCCAGTTGAGGGTAGCCGAGACAGAAAAATATGCCCATGTTACTTTCTTCTTCTCCGGCGGCAGGGAAAAATTGTTCCCCGGTGAGGACAGGATACTCATAAAATCTCCGGCTGTCCCAACATACGACCTTCAGCCCGAGATGAGTGCTTATGAAATAAAAGACGAGGTGATCACTGCATTGAACAAGCAAAAACATGACCTGATAATCCTCAACTTTGCAAATGGCGATATGGTTGGACATACCGGTGTTTTCAGTGCAATAAAAAAGGCAATAAAAACAGTGGACAGATGTACTGCAGAGATTGTGGATGTTGCCAGGGAGAATGGTTATTCTGTGATAATCACTGCAGACCACGGGAATGCAGATAATGCTGTGAATGCTGACGGTACCCCCAATACTGCCCATTCACTCAACCCTGTTCCGTTTGTAGTGATTGACAAAGAGGTTACCCAGGTCAAAGGAGGCAAACTGGCAGACATAGCTCCGACAATCCTAAAGATAATGAGGATTCCTGCTCCGGCCGATATGACGGGAGAACCCTTGGTATAAGCTTTCTGTAACCATATAAATACTATTGAATGGCTTTTGTGCATCTGCACGTCCATACCCAGTACTCAATACTGGACGGTGCAGCAAATATTAAAAAACTCTTTACCCGGGCATCTGAAGACAACCAGATTGCCCTGGCCATAACCGACCATGGGAATATGTTTGGGGTAAAGGAATTCCTTGAAACCGCCCAAAAATTCCCGAATGTAAAGCCCATAGTAGGGTGTGAAGTATATGTAGCCAAGAGATCCCGAACTGATAAACAGGGCAAGGAGGATATGGGCAATTACCATCTTGTGTTGCTTGCCAAGAACCTTGCAGGATACAAGAACCTTGTAAAACTGACCTCCTATGCTTTCATAGATGGTTTTTATTCCAAACCCCGTATAGACCGGGAACTTCTGGAAAAGTTTTCCGAGGGTATAATTTGTTCCTCTGCATGTTTGGGTGGGGAGGTTCCTCAGGCCATACTAAAAGGCGATATTGAAAAGGCAAAGGATGTTGCTGCATGGTACAAAAGCCTCTTTGGAGATGACTACTACCTGGAATTGCAGAGGCACCAGACCGATGTAGAGGGAGCCGATCCATCTACATTTGAAGCCCAGCAGGTTGCAAATAAAGCTATTTTGGAAATTGCCTCCGAACTCGGTATCAAATGCATTGCTACAAATGATGTCCATTTTGTCTCTGCAGACGACCGCGAAGCACATGACAGGCTCATTTGCCTAACAACCAATGCCGATGTAGATGATCCGGACAGACTCAGGTATACAAAACAGGAGTATCTCAAAAGCCAGGCAGAGATGGAAGAGATTTTCTCTGATTTGCCGGAGGTTTTGGACAATACCATAGAGATTGCAAACAAGATTGAGAAGTATGATATTGAGTCAAAACCAATCATGCCTAACTTCCCCATTCCGGAAGATTTTTCCGACTCCGATGACTATCTAAGGCACCTCACCTACAAAGGAGCGCAACAGAGATATGGCACCCTTACAAACGTCCACACAGACAGGATAGATTTTGAGCTAAAGACAATAAAGAATATGGGTTATCCGGACTATTTCCTGATAGTCCAGGATTTTATTGCAGCTGCAAGGAATATGGATGTTTCCGTAGGGCCTGGAAGGGGTTCTGCGGCAGGTTCTGTTGTGGCATATTGCCTTAAAATCACTAATATCGACCCTCTCAAGTATGACCTGCTCTTTGAGCGTTTCCTGAATCCCGACCGTATTTCAATGCCCGATATTGACATTGATTTTGACGATGATGGCCGCTCCAAGGTTCTTAGGTATGTAGAAGAAAAATATGGCAAGGATCATGTATCACATGTGATTACCTTTGGAACCATGGCCGCCAAAAGTGCCATCAGGGACATTGCGCGAATCCAGCGCCTTCCGTTGCCCGAATCGGACCGCCTCGCCAAGCTGGTTCCAAACAGGTTCCCTCCCGACCAAAACGGCAACCAGGTATCTGTCACCCTTGACAACTGTATCAAATTGGTGCCCGAACTTGCAGAAGCCTACGAATCGGGAGAGCCATTGGTGAAACAAACCCTGGAGTTTGCGCGTAAACTTGAAGGAACCGTAAGGAACGTTGGTGTACACGCATGTGCAATTATCATTGGCAGGGAAGATTTGCGAGAGTTTATACCCATCACAACTGCAAATGACAAAGAGACCGGTGAGAAGATTTGGGTATCTCAATACGAAGGCTCCCAAATTGAGAAAGTGGGAATGCTTAAAATGGATTTCCTTGGCTTGAAAACCTTGTCCATAATCAAGGAGAGTCTTTCCAATATAAAGAAATCCAAAGGGATAGATATTGATATAGAAACCATACCAATAGACGATAAAACTACTTTCGAATTATTCAGCAGGGGTGATACAGTTGGTACATTCCAATTTGAAAGTGACGGGATGAGAAAGTGGCTCAGGGAGTTGAAACCTACTGTCTTTGAAGATCTCATAGCCATGAATGCGCTTTACCGTCCGGGTCCCATGGATTATATTCCCGATTTTGTGAGCAGGAAACATGGTCTCAGGAAAATTGAGTACGATTTGCCTGTCATGGAAGAGGTACTATCTTCTACTTACGGGGTTACTGTTTACCAGGAGCAGGTGATGCTTCTTTCGCAAAAGATTGCCGGATTCACTAAAGGTGATGCTGATTCGTTGCGTAAGGCAATGGGAAAGAAAATCAAATCTGTGATGGACAATCTCAAGCAGCAATTCATCAAAGGTGGACAAGACAATGGCCACCCCCAAGATATCCTTGAGAAGATATGGAAAGATTGGGAGGCATTTGCGCAATATGCATTCAACAAATCCCACTCTACCTGTTATGCCTGGATTGGATACCAGACAGCTTACCTAAAGGCAAATTACCCTGCAGAGTTCATGGCGGCAACCCTAAGCCGCAACCTGAACGACATAGAAGAGCTTACAAAACTCATGGATGAGTGCAAAAGGATGAAGATTGAAGTTCTTGGCCCCGATGTAAACGAAAGTATAGATACCTTTACTGTCAACAAAGATGGTAATGTCCGTTTTGGAATGGCCGGTATAAAAGGGGTGGGTTCTTCTGCCGTTGACAGCATTGTCAAGGCAAGAGAGTCTGGCGATGGTCCTTTTGTCTCCATATTCAATTTCATTGAGCGGATAAATCTTGGTGTGGTAACACGAAAAACAATAGAGTCGCTCACTTATGCCGGTGCCTTTGATGGTTTGGACGGGGTCCGCAGGGAGCAGTACCTTGGCACCAACTCCAAGGACGAGCTCTTTTTGGATGCACTCATCAAATATGGAAACAGGTTCCAGAACGATACCATCAATGGAGGAAACTCTTTGTTTGGCGATAGCGAAAGCATTAAATTGGTTCCGCCGGAGCTTCCTGCTGCCATGGAGGTAAACCAAAATGAACTACTCAAGAAAGAGAAAGAGTTGGTGGGGATGTATCTCTCTGCCCATCCACTGGACCAGTTTGCTTTTGAAGTAAAGCATTTTACAACTTGCACTATATCCGAGGCAGCAGATATGGTAGGCAGAGCTTCCGGTGAAGAGAGCCTGCAAGGGAAAGAGCTTATAATTGCCGGAATAGTTACAAATGTGAAAATCTCTTATACAAGAAGTACCGGAAAGCCATTTGCCAATTTTGTGATTGAAGATTTTAACGGATCTATGAATTTTGCTGTGTATGGCAGGGATTATGAGTCTTTCATGCAATATATGCAGCCCAATTTGCCTTTGATAATAAAGTGCCAACTCTCTCCAAGGTTTGGCTTTGGACAAGCTAAGTCCGAAGATCAAAAACCGGTAGATTATGAGTTGAAGGTAAGACGCATCAGACACCTGGCCAATACCAAAGAGGAGTTTGTGAGGGAAATCACGTTGAACATTCCGGTCAAGATGATATCTCCTGCTTTCAGGACAGAGCTTGTGCGGAAACTGAAAGAGAACAAAGGAACTACAAATTTGATAGTGAAATTACTCGACTACGAAAACCAATTGGCAGTAGAGTATGTGTCGGGTAAATTCAGGGTCTCGCTTAACAACGATTTGTTGGATTACCTGGAATCACGTTCGGTCAATTACTCATTTGTCCCAAGCTTGGGCTTTTAGCTCCAGCTCCTGACCATCTGGGGTGATGAGCATCAGTCCGCTCTCCAGGGAAGAGAGATGGCCGATTATGTCCAATTGTGGCAACTCTTTCTGGATCTCTTGGTGTTTGTCCAAAGGTATTGCAAAGAGAAACTTGTAGTCGTCTCCCCCGTTTAAGGCTGCGGTCAAAGGGTCCAGATTGAGTTCGTTGGCAACATCAGATGCCGGAGAAGGAATGGGAAGGCGGTTCATGAAGATTTTTGCCCCTACACTGTGGTTTGCACATATATTTTTTACGGAGTGTGCCAGTCCTTCTGTCAGGAATTCACCTGTGGAGGGTAATATTGAAGTGGCTTTGAACAAATCAAATAATGAGCGGTCTATGTGTGGGCTCAGATATTGTTGCAATACGAATTTGTATCCATCTAGTTTTGGTTGTGCATTTGCTTTGTCAAAAACCCTTTTTTCCCTTTCTAGTATTTGCAATCCCAGGTAGGCAGCTCCAAGGCTTCCGCTCACACACAAAAGGTCTCCCTCTTTGCACTGCGGACGTTGAACAAAGAGTGGGTTGCTTTGTTTTCCTAGGGACGATAACGAGATGGTGAGCCCCGTAAGTGAAGGGAGCAAATCCAACTTTATGCTGTCTATTTTATGCTCTTTGAAAGCTGCATCCATCCCCTCCCAAAGGGATTCAATCTCTTCCTGGGAAAACCGGGCCGAAAGGCCTATGGTCAAAGAGAGCTGGAAAGGGTCAAACCCGGAGGCATAGAGTGGTCCCAAAACAGAGAGGACAGCCTTGTACCCCAGGTGTTTCAAGGGAGTGTATACAAGGTCAAAATCGATACCTTCCAGCAACAGTTTCTGTGAACAGGATATGGTGTTGCCATCCATATCTTTGTAAAAAGATTCAAAAGGATTTATCCCGGATTTTTGGTAAAGCCGGCCAATAAGGGAAACTTTGTTGAGGTTGTTCATTGCAGTGAATTTGTGTACAAAAATAGTTTAAATGATTTAACTTTGCGCCACGATGAATGAAAACGAAATAATAATACAAAAAGTAACCGAGTCCGAATATGAGCATGGTTTTGAAACTTTGCTGGACCAGGAATTCTTTCCTAAAGGACTCAACGAAGAGATAGTCAAAGGGATCTCTGCAAAAAAAGGAGAGCCTGAGTGGATGCTGGAGTTTAGGCTCAAAGCGTTTCGTAAATGGCAGACAATGAAAATGCCAAATTGGGCGCATTTGAATATTCCTCCAATCGATTTCCAGGATGTGATCTATTTTGCTGCTCCCAAAAAGCCAACCGAAGGAGGGGAAATTGATCCGGAACTGGCGGCTACATTCGAAAAGCTGGGAATTCCCCTGCATGAGAGGAATGTGCTTGCGGGTGTTGCAGTAGATGCCGTGTTTGACTCTGTCTCTGTAAAGACAACTTTCAGGGAACAACTGGCAGAGAAAGGGATTATTTTTTGCTCTTTCTCAGAAGCTGTCAGGGATTATCCCGATCTTGTAAAACAGTATCTTGCCACAGTGGTCCCTTATGGTGACAACTATTTTGCTGCACTCAACTCGGCAGTCTTTAGTGATGGGTCTTTCTGTTATATACCCAAGGGAGTAAGGTGCCCTATGGAATTGTCCAGCTATTTCAGGATCAACGCCAAGGGAACGGGTCAGTTTGAAAGGACATTGATTGTTGCCGAGGAGGGCTCTTATGTAAGTTACCTGGAGGGGTGTACAGCTCCCCAGAGGGATGAGAACCAGCTTCATGCTGCTGTTGTAGAGATTGTTGTGATGAAGGATGCAGAGGTTAAATACTCCACTGTCCAAAACTGGTATCCCGGTGATGCCAATGGCAAAGGGGGGATTTATAATTTCGTTACCAAAAGGGGTATCTGCAAAGGGGAAAACAGCAAATTGTTCTGGGCGCAGGTAGAGACCGGCTCTGCTATCACTTGGAAGTATCCCAGCACAATCCTGCGGGGGGACAATTCAATTTCTGAGTTTTACTCTGTGGCTGTGACCAATCACCACCAACAAGCCGATACCGGAACCAAGATGATACATATAGGAAAGAACACCAAAAGCCGTATTGTGAGCAAAGGAATTTCTGCAGGTGTGAGCCAAAACAGTTACAGGGGGCTTGTGAAGATTTTGCCAAATGCACAAGGTTCCCGTAATTATACCCAGTGTGACTCCTTGCTTTTGGGAGATAAATGCGGGGCACATACTTTCCCGTACATAGAGAATGAAAATGACTCTGCTATCCTGGAACATGAGGCAACAACTTCCAAGATAAGTGAAGACCAGCTTTTCTATTGCCTGCAAAGAGGCATCGGGCCCGAAGACGCCGTGGGACTTATTGTGAATGGCTATGCAAAAGAAGTTATCAACCAGCTTCCAATGGAGTTTGCAGTGGAAGCCCAAAAATTGCTTCAGGTGACACTGGAGGGCAGTGTTGGTTAATATCATGACAGAGTTTTTTAGCATAGACAATATTCTATTTTCAATAGGTGGGCAAGGTGTTTCGCTTTTGGAGACACTTTCCGTCATAAGCGGGCTCACTTGTGTGTACCTGGCTACCAAGTCCAAGGTTGCAAATTTTTGGGTGGGGTATCTTTACAACATCCTGCTTTTCTTGTTGTTTTACCAGAAAGGGCTATACTCCAGTATGCTTGTACAACCGGTCTCGTTCATAATCAACTTTTTTGGGCATTACAGATGGACCCATCCAAAAGCGGGCGAAGAGAACAGCAACAACCAGCTTAAGGTTACATTGCTGACCAATGGAAAAAGGGTCTATTTTGTGGTACAGATAATTGTGCTGGCAATTTTGTGGGGTTTTGCACTCACCAGGCTGGATAATTTGTTCCCATCTGTATTCAGTGAGGCACAAAGACCTTTACTGGATGCATTTGTGACTGTTACCATCCTCACGGCACAATACCTTTCTGCGCAAAAGAAACTGGAATGTTGGGCAGCCTGGTTTACTGTAAACATAACAAACATAACATTATATATACTGGCTGGCATGGCTTTTCTTCCAATGGTAAGTGCCGGCTACCTGGTATTGGCTTTCTTTGGGTTTTCCATGTGGAGAAAGGCATACAAAAACAATAATTAATAGATAAACATAAATTGAAATGCTAGAGATAAAAGGTTTACACGCCTCTATCGGCGGAAAGGAGATTCTAAAAGGAATAGATATTTCTGTTAAGGAAGGTGAGGTTCATGCAATAATGGGTCCCAATGGATCGGGAAAAAGCACGCTTTCTGCTGTATTGGCGGGCCGTGACACTTTTGATGTGACTGAGGGTGATGTCAAATACAAAGGCATTGACCTGTTGGAGTTGGAACCAGAAGAGAGGGCAAGGCAAGGTCTTTTCCTGGGATTCCAGTATCCGGTAGAAATTCCGGGAGTGAGCAATGTCAATTTTATGAAGACAGCCATTAACGAACAGAGGAAGTTCCGTGGGTTGCCACCTATTTCTGCAGCAGAGTTCTTGAAGCTAATGCGGGAGAAGATGGCGGTTGTAGAGATGGACAGCTCTTTTTCGGGCAGAGGTGTAAATGTGGGTTTTTCCGGCGGGGAGAAAAAGAGGAATGAGATATTCCAGATGGCCATGTTGGATCCTGCACTTGCAATCCTGGACGAAACTGACAGTGGACTTGACATAGATGCTCTCAGGATTGTGGCTGCCGGTGTGAATAAACTCAAAAGAGCAGACAATGCTTTCATAGTTATTACCCACTACCAGAGATTGTTGGATTACATTATACCGGATGTTGTACATGTTTTGTACGATGGAAGGATTATCAAGACAGCCGGGAAAGAGCTTGCCCTTGAGGTAGAGGAAAGAGGTTATGACTGGCTTATAAAAGGCTGATATTATGAGTGGAACAAATTATAAATATGCTCCCTCCCTACCAGAAGAGTTCAAGTGCAGGGTTCCTCTTCCAGGGACTGTGCAAGCTTTGGTAAACAATGGGATACTCAGGGACCAGGTGGAGTTTGATGCGGGTATCAAAATTGTGCCGGGAAAGGATCTTGGTTTTGTGTACAATGTGCCTGCAAATTGCATTGCAAAAGAGTCCCTGCAGGTTATAAGTTTCAGGGATTCCGGCAATACTTCGGATATCAGCTACCAAAACAGCTTGGTTTTCGGTAAAGATTCGGAGTCTTCCATGTTGTTGTGTACCCATACTTTGTCTATGGATCAGTTCAATACAGACGAGATTGTGAACATAGACATAGAAGAGGGTGCCACAGCAGATATTGTTGTCATGCAAAATGAGCACAACTCGTCCAGGCACAAGGTTACATTCAGGGTAAAGGTTGCCCGCAAAGGGAATGTGAGAATAAATGTCGTTACCCTGCACGGGGCGCAGCTTGACAACTTCTTTGAGGTGGATTTGAAGGGTAAAGAGGCTAAATGTGAGTTAAACGGAGTCTATCTTGTAGATGGAACCCAAAAAATCAATACAGAAGTCAGAATGAACCATTTGGTCCCTGATTGTTGGAGCAGCCAGCTTTTCAAAGGGATCCTCGATGACAAGTCGGTGGCCTCTTTCACAGGAAGGATACTGGTTGCAAAGGATGCCCAAAAAACCGAAGCTTACCAGGCAAACCATAACCTGCTGGTATCTTCTGCAGCAAAAGCCTATGCCCAGCCACAACTGGAAATCTATGCAGATGATGTGAAATGTTCACATGGTGCAACCAGTGGCCGGCTGGACGAAAACGCACTGTTTTACATGAGATCCAGAGGTATCGGTGCATCGGAGGCAAAATTGTTGCAACAATTGGCATTTGCATACGATGTGCTGGAAAAAATTGACAATGACAAACTTCGTCAGCGTCTTTACGATTTGGTTGAGTCACGTCTGAGAGGTGAATTCAGCCATTGCGATAATTGTAGTATGAACTGTTGCTAAACTTCAAAACCATGAAAAAGAATATTTTGATCTTAATCGTAGCAGCTTTTGCTTTGCTGCCAGTGTCACTCTATGCACAATCCAACAAAATGTTGGGAAAATGGTACACCATTGACGAGGACGGAAACCGAAAATCAATTGTGGTCATTACCAAAAATCCCAATGGGATGTTTGAAGGGACAATTGAGAAGCTGCTGACAGGTGATCCGGACCGCAAATGCGTCAATTGTACAGGTGCAGAGAAGAACAAAACATTGAAGGGGATGAAGATTATCCGTAGCCTCAGGGAGGATGGTTTGAAGTTGACCGGAGGTACAATCCTGGATCCTGCCAACGGGAAAGTGTATAATTGTACAGTTTCACTGGATAAAAAAAGCGGAGATCTGAAAGTGAGAGGTTCTTTGGACAAGTCAGGAATAATTGGACGTAATCAAGTGTGGAAAAGAGCTGAATAACAAGGATATGTAAATAATTTTACACATAAGCCTGTTGATGATTCTGTTGATAACTATATAAGGATTGTTCGGGCGAATAGAGCAAATTAATATAATTTTGTCAAAGTCGGCGGGGATATCGTCGGCTTTTTCTTTCCAAATAAATTTATTTATAATGAAAAATTACACCTACGAAGAGGCTATGGCCATGAGCCTGCAATACTTTAAGGGGGACGAACTGGCAGCATCGGTATGGATAAACAAGTATGCCATGAAGGATTCTTACGGGAATTTGTTTGAGGCATCTCCAGACCATATGCACAGGAGGCTGGCGAAAGAGTTTGCAAGGATAGAGGCCAAGTATTCCAATCCCATGAGTGAGGATGAAATATATGAACTTTTAAAGGAGTTCAAATATGTAATTCCACAGGGAGGCCCTATGACAGGGATAGGTAACAACCACCAGGTTGCATCATTGTCCAACTGTTTTGTGATTGGGCACAGGAAACCTGCAGATTCTTACGGAGGAATAATGAGGATAGACGAAGAGCAGGTACAACTTATGAAGCGCAGGGGAGGGGTCGGCCACGACCTTTCACATATACGTCCGGCCGGGAGTCCGGTTTTGAACAGTGCCCTTACCTCTACCGGAGTTGTCCCTTTCATGGAACGATACTCCAACTCCACCCGTGAAGTGGCACAGGATGGCAGAAGGGGAGCCCTAATGCTATCCATATCCATCAAACATCCCGATGCAGAGAAGTTCATAGATGCCAAACTGGAGCAAGGAAAGGTTACCGGAGCAAATGTCTCGGTAAAAATTGATGACGAGTTCATGAGATGTGCAATCCATAACCAGCCATACAAACAACAATTCCCTGTTGAATCGGATAACCCGACAACCGTGAAGGAGATTGATGCAACTGCGTTGTGGAAAAAGATTATCCACAATGCGTGGAGGTCTGCAGAACCCGGGGTTTTGTTTTGGGATACAGTAATAAGGGAATCCATTCCCGATTGCTATGCCGATTTGGGATACAAAACGGTGAGTACAAACCCTTGTGGCGAGATTCCTTTGTGCCCTTACGATTCTTGCCGGTTGATTGCAATAAACCTCTTTTCTTATGTAGAAAACCCATTTACTCCCCAAGCAACTTTCAATATGGAGCTGTTCAGGGATCATGTGAGGAAAGCAATGCGCCTTAACGACGATTTGATTGACCTTGAAATGGAAAAGATAGAGGCCATAATTGAGAAGATTGACAAAGACCCCGAAGATGAAGAGGTGAAATTGGCAGAGCTTACATTATGGCGTAAGATCAAAGAGAAAACCCTTGGTGGAAGGAGGACCGGGCTGGGAATCACTGCAGAAGGCGATATGTTGGCGGCAATGGGGTTCCAGTATGGCAATGACAAGGCTACCGATTTTGCTGTTGATATCCAAAGGACACTTGCTGTAGAGGCCTACAGGTCATCTGCACAAATGTCCACAGAAAGGGGGGCTTTTCCTATTTTCGATGCAAAAAGGGAAGAGAACAACCCTATGATACAGCGTATCAAAAAAGAGGATGAAGCTCTTTTTGAACAGATGGTCAGGCATGGCAGGCGTAATATTTCCATGCTCACAATTGCTCCTACAGGAACAACTTCCCTTATGACCCAAACCACATCCGGGATAGAACCTGTGTTCATGCCATTCTACAAAAGGCGCAGGAAGGTGAATCCCAATGATAAGAACGTGAATGTTACATTCCGTGACGAGGTGGGGGATGCATGGGAAGAGTATTATGTATTCCATCATAATTTTATAACATGGTGTGAGAAAAACGGATACAAACAGGAAGATGTGAAAGCCATGACGGTTTCGGAAATTGAAGAGCTAGTTGCAAAATCGCCGTATTACAAAGCAACTTCCAATGACATAGACTGGACAGCAAAGGTCAAAATGCAGGGTAAGATGCAAAAATGGGTAGACCACTCAATCAGTGTTACTGTAAACTTGCCAAACAGTGTTACCGAAGAGCTGGTTGCAGAGGTGTATAAAACTGCCTGGGAGTACGGTTGCAAAGGAGTTACCGTGTACAGGGATGGTTCCCGTTCCGGGGTTCTGGTCTCTGCAAAAGAGAATGAATCCAAGGAGGCATCATTACGCAAGAAGAGCAGGCCAAAATCGCTGGATGCCGAGGTTATCCGTTTCAAAAACGGGGCAGAGCAATGGATTGCACTTGTGGGGTTGGTAAAAGGCGCTCCTTATGAGATTTTCACAGGTTTGATAGACGAGGACACCAGAAGTATTCCAAAATCGGTATCAATGGGTTATATAGTAAAGGAGAAAGATGAAACAGGCAACACCAGGTATGACTTCCATTATATAGACAAATATGGATACAGGAATATTGTCGGCGGTATTTCACATATGTTCAACAAAGAGTACTGGAATTATGCAAAACTCATTTCGGGAGTATTGCGCAATGGTATGCCTATTGTAGATGTTGTCAACCTTGTGAGTGGTCTGCAGTTGGACAGCGAAGCCATAAACACATGGAAAAACGGTGTGGAAAGAACTTTGAAAAGGTACATTCCTGACGGCACCAAGGATGCTTCCGGCAAAAAATGTGAAAAATGCAATTCGGACAACCTGGTATACCAGGAGGGATGCCTTACTTGTATGGCTTGTGGAAACTCAAAATGTGGATAGATGATTATTTACCCTAAAGCAAAAATCAATTTGGGACTCAGGGTTACCGGAAAACGGGATGACGGATTCCATAACCTGGAAAGTTGCTTTGTTGAGGTTGCTCAATTGACTGACATATTGGAGATAATGGAGAGCAATAAGCTCTCCTTTTCTCTTTATGGCAAGGAGTTGGACTGTGTGCCCGGACACAATATTTGTGAAAAGGCTTTTGACCTGTTGTGTTCCGATTTTGATTTGCCCGGGGCAGAGATCCATTTGTACAAGAAAATCCCAACAGGAGCCGGACTTGGCGGGGGTTCTTCTGATGGTGCTGCTACCCTGTACCTGCTGAACACTATCTATGGACTGGGTCTCACAAAGGAGCAACTGATGGAGTATGCTGCAAGGTTGGGAAGTGATTGCCCTTTCTTTATCCATCTGTTTTTTTCGGATAACAAAGGATATACATGTGCCATGGTAGGGGGCAGGGGTGATATTATTTGGGATTACAGGTTACCGGTTTTGGAAAACTATGATATAAAGGTGGTGGACACAGGGGTCTTCATATCTACCGCAGAGGCTTTTGGAGGTATAATTCCAAAAAAACCGGAGGTGCCGTTAAAGGATGTGCTGGCATTGCCTGTTAGTGAGTGGAAAGGGTTATTGGTGAATGATTTTGAGCCTCATATATTTGACAAACATCCAATCCTTCTGCAACACAAAGAAAACCTTTACCAACAAGGGGCTGTTTATGCTTCCATGTCTGGCAGTGGCTCTGCAATATATGGTCTGTTTAAAAAGGGCAGGCAGCTTTAAGCCTTGTCAATATTTTTCAAAAAACTCTTGGATTTTCTTGGTATCCTTTGTTTGTGTGAGGGCTAGCATAAGCAGTATCCTGGCTTTTTGAGGGTTCTTGTTGTAGCTCACCGGAAAGATGGAGTTGTACTCCTCTGCTGCTTTGTCCACGCCTCCCGAAGGAATCCTTGTGGAGCGGACCACGACAATCCCTTTTTTTGATGCATGCTCCATTGCTGTTGCAAATGGACGGTTGTAGTTGCCGTGCCCGGCTCCTGCAATCACAATTCCTTTTGTACCTTGCTCTATAAGGGAATAAAAGGGTAGATCCGATGCAAATGCATATGCATATAAAATTTCTGTTCCGGGGAGCTTGTCAACCCCTTTTAGTTCGAATTGTGACCTGGTTGTATGGATAAAAAGGTTTTCCCTGAAAAAACTTGGTTTCCCATCCCTCATTTGACCAAGTGGCCCGTAGTTGGGACAGGTGAATGCAGCAGTGTTTGTGGTGTGTGATTTGGTCACATCGTTTGCACAAAAGAACAGGTCATTCATGGCTACCATTACTCCTTTTCCGTATGCTTCTTTGGAAGATGCCAGCGCAACAGCATTGTACAGGTTGAAAGGTCCGTCTGCACTCAAGGCAGAGGCGGGCCTCATGGACCCGGTAAGTACCACAGGGTTTGGGTGCCTTACAGTGAGATTCAGAAAATAGGCCGTCTCTTCCATAGTGTCGGTGCCATGGGTTATTACCACACCGTCGCAAAGCTTGTTGGCAAAAAGGGAGTCAATTGTTTTCCACAGTTGCAACCAGATTTGCTCTTCCATATTTTGGCTGGATATGTTGCATACCTGTATGGCTTCCAGGGTGGCTATTTCGTTTACAGCAGGCACAGATGAGATTATCTGCTCTACAGACAGTATTCCCGGATTGTATGAGGCTTGGACAGAACTTTGTGCAGAGCCGGCTATAGTGCCTCCTGTTGCAAGGATGGCAATTACCGGTTTTTGTGTTTGTCCAAAAGAGAGTAATGAGGCAAACAGGATTAAAGTTGCCATAAGGTATTTAAGCATCGGTTTTGGGTTATGATTTTTATTCATTGCAATATCAGATTATGTTGCAATATAGGCAAAAAAGCAAAAAAGGCCGACCCCCTGCTACAGAAATCGACCCCTTTTCTTGTGTACTAAAACCTAAACCTACATCAATAAGATGCAGTAGTTGCATGAAACGTTGCATAGGTTGTCAAAAATTTTCAACTTTTTTTACAATCATAAAGGGGAGCATTGCAGAAAGAAGCCCTATTATTGCAATTCCGGATATAGTCAGGAGTACGTCTGTGAATTTGATTATTATTGGATAGCTTTCTACAATAAAGTTCCCGGGCATTGGAATTATTCCGAATTGTTGCTGCATAAAACCAAACAGCAGCGCAACGATTGTGCCTGTGAATATGCCGGAGAGTGAAATGAGCCAACCCTCTGCCAAGAATATCTTTTTAATGGACAGGTCATTTGCGCCAAGTGATTTCAAGGTGACGGCATCCTCTTTCTTTTCCATTATGAGCATGGAGAGGGACCCGAACAGGTTGCATGAAATGATGACAACCACAAACAGGAGTATTATGTAAATGGAGATTTTTTCTGAACTCATCATTTTGTACAAGGTCTCGTTTTGTTCATAGCGGTTTTGAACCTTGAAATCATCTCCCAAAAGAGTCTTGATTTTCTTTTTTAATGTTTCTGTTCCGGCTCCGGGTTTGGTGTAAATTTCTATGGAGGTCACTTGGTCTTCATATTCCAGGAGGTTCCTGGCAATATCTATGGGCACCAGGATGTATTTGTTGTCAAAGTTCTGGTCCAGGGTAAAAAGTCCCGAAGGAAAAACCTTTTCCCGGTTGAGGGAAGCAATAGGGTTTATCATGGAAAGGTTCCTGTGCCTGGAAGGGAAATAGAGTTGCAGGGCATCTGTGAAATGGACCCTCAGCCCCAAATTGAAGGCCATTGACCTGCCCAGGATGGCTTGTGGAACCTGGCCATGGTACAATTTGAATTCTCCCTCTTTTATATAATCCTTTATATGGGTTATCCTCTCGTAAGAACTGTCAATGCCTTTCATGGTTGCAACAACCTCTTGGTTGCTGTATTTCACGAATACATTTTCCTGCACAATCTCACAAAAAGCATCAATTGAAGGATCCTGCTTTATTTGGTTGAAAATTGCTGTGGAGGGTGAGAAGTGTTTGCCGTTTGACGGAGTTATGAGCAGGTCCGATTCGTAAGTAGAGTACATCGATTTCACCAGACCTTCAAAACCATTGTAAACCGACAGTATGATTATAAGTGCAGCTGTGCCAATGGCAATTCCCCCTGCGCTTATTATCGATATAATGTTGACAACATTGTGCGATTTTTTTGCGAAGAGGTACCTTTTGGCTATGAAAAGAGTTAGTTTCAACTGTATATCTTTACTTTTTCAGGAGCCCGTCAATTTTCTCTATGTAGTCCAGTGAATCATCTATGTTGAATACAAGTTCGGGTACTATCCTCAATTGTTTTGATACTCTCTTCCCAAGTTCTCCCCTGAGGCTTTTTGCAGATGTTTCCACAATCTGGAAAACTTCGCCTGATTTTTCCGATGGGAAAATGCTTATGAAAACCCTGGCTACGGAGAGGTCGGGACTAATCCTGACATTGGTGACCGTTATCATGGCCCCTCCAAAACTTTGAGTGCCTTTTTCCCTGAATATCTCTGCAAGGTCCCTTTGCAGCTGCCTGGAAACTTTTAATTGTCTTGTACTTTGATTTTCCATATCAGCTAAGTTTTAAAATAAAGTAATTTTTTTTCCCTTTTTGCACCAAAATATATTTGTTGTTCAGCAGGTCTTTTTCTTCCAAACTGAGGTCAACGGAGTCTATTTTGTTTTTATTGACGCTTACTCCCCCGGCCAGTATCATCTTGCGGCACTCTCCTTTGGACGGGAATACAGAGCTTTTTACGGCCAATAGTTCTATGATGTTCTCTTTTAGCTCTTCTTTTGTGATTTCAAATTGGGGAACGCCTTCGAATACATTAAGGAAAGTCCTTTCGTCCAGCTCCCTGAGGGTTTCGGAGGTAGATTGTCCAAAAAGAATGGAAGAGGCCTTGAGTGCCTTTTGGTACTCTTCATTGCCATGTACCATTGTGGTAACCTCTTTTGCAAGCAGTTTCTGGAGCTCCCTCATATGGGGGGCCTGGTTGTGTTTTTCTATCTCTGAATCAATCTTCTCTTTTGGCAACATTGTGAAGATCTTGATATATTTTTGTGCGTCTTGGTCACTTACATTAAGCCAGAATTGGTAGAATGCATATGGCGATGTGTATTTGGAATCCAGCCAAATGTTACCTTGTTCGGTTTTTCCGAATTTGCCGCCATCTGCTTTTGTTATCAGGGGGCAAGTTAGTGCAAAGGCTTCTCCTGACTCTGTCCTGCGGATAAGTTCGGTTCCTGTAGTGATGTTGCCCCATTGGTCGCTCCCCCCCATTTGCAGCTTGCAACCATAGTGCCTGTAAAGGTAAAGGAAGTCGTAACCTTGTACAAGCTGGTATGTGAACTCTGTGAATGACATTCCCTCTTTGTCTTCTCCGCTGATTCTTTTCTTGACAGAGTCTTTGCTCATCATGTAATTGACAGTTATATGCTTGCCAATGTCGCGGATAAAATGGAGAAATGTGTACTCTTTCATCCAGTCATAATTGTTTACCAGGATAGCTGCGTTGGGTGCATCTGAATCGAAATCCAGGAACCTTGCCAATTGGTTGCGGATTGCATTTTGGTTGTGGCGCAAAGTCTCTTCGTCCAAAAGGTTCCTTTCGGAAGATTTCATGGATGGGTCGCCAATCATACCGGTTGCTCCTCCAACCAGAGCAATCGGTTTGTGGCCGTTTGCCTGCAAGTGTTTAAGCATCATTATGCTTACAAGGTGTCCTATATGAAGTGAATCTGCAGTGGGGTCAATACCTACATATGCAGACGTTATCTCTTTGCTCAATTGCTCTTGGGTCCCAGGCATCATGTTGTGGACCATCCCTCTCCATTTGAGTTCTTCTACAAAATTGCTCATGTTCTCTCTTAAATTTTGGGCAAAAGTAAGGTTTTTTCTTTACTTTTGTTTGTTTAACAGACACTAAATTATTACTCTAGAATATTCCGTTATGAATCTGAAACCCTGTTTTTCCAAGGTAGTTGCTGTTTTTACAGTAATATACATGCTTTCCCAGCCCGGTGGGTTATTTGCTAATGAGGCTCTTTGGTCGAATGACACTTTGATTGACCGGCTCCATGCCCTGCCGGGAGTTACCGATGTAAAGAGATTGCCGGCAAGGGACTTCAACGATAAATACGTCTTGTACATAGAACAACCTTTGGACCATTCAAATGTACAGGCAGGCACTTTCAGGCAGAGGGTATTTTTGATGAATGTTTCATTTGACAGGCCAACGGTTTTAGTGACTGAAGGGTATGGTGCTTCATATGCACAAAGACCCACATATCGTGAAGAGATTTCACGGATGTTCAATACAAACATCGTGTTTGTAGAGCACAGGTATTTCCTTGAATCTACACCCGAGGGTGCCGGATGGGAATACCTGACTGCGCAAAACTCTGCATATGACCTCCACAGGGTTCGGGAGATTTTTGGGGAGTTGTACCAACAAAAGTGGATTGCTACGGGAATCAGTAAAGGTGGCCAAACCGCATTGTTGTATACTGCATGGTTCCCGGAAGATGTGGATATTACAGTGCCATATGTGGCTCCTTTGTGCAAGGCCAAAGAGGATGGACGTCATGAACCATTCCTTAGGGAAACTGCCGGGACCAAAGAGGAGAGGGAAAAACTGGAGGCTTTCCAGAGGGAAGTTTTGAGCAGGCGGGCAGAACTGCAACCTAAATTCGACTCGTTGTGTGTTGCCGATAAATTTGAATTTTCTTTGCCTACTTCCCATATATACGACTACTCTGTACTTGAGTTTCCTTTTGCTTTTTGGCAATGGGGGAGCCCAATAGAGGAGGTGCCGGAAGCCGGGGCTCCTGCAAATGAGGTTTTCAAATATTGGATGAAGATTAGTTCTCCCAGCTATTTCGTGCATGAAAGTTCTACTACTTCATTTTTTGTGCAGGCATCCAGGGAACTTGGCTATTACGGTTACGATACCAAACCGTTCAAGGGTATGCTTGCAATCAAAAATGCAAAGGGATACCTGGATAAGATTTTTGTTCCGGAAGATGCGCAGTACAGGTTTGACAAAGCTCTTTACCGTAAGTTAAAGAGGTTTGTTTCCAAAACAGATAACAAGATGATGTTTATTTACGGGGAGTACGATCCTTGGAGTGCTGTGAAAGTAAATGAACCAAAGAGCGATAATGTTGTTCTTTTTGTACAACCAAAAGGAAGCCACAGGGCAAGGATCTCTACATTGCCGCAAGGGATGAAACAGGAGGCTGTTGGTCTTTTGCAAAAGTGGCTTGACGAATAATATATATGCTGGAATTTAAGAAGATTGAACTTTCCGATAAAGAGTGGATAGACAGGATATTGTCATTGTCTGACTACCGGGGTACAGAATATTGTTTCACAAACCTTTTTATTTGGGACGGGACCTACAACTCCCGGGTGGGGCGTTTCAAGGATTTTCTGTTGCTTAGGGCTGGAACTCCCGGGGAGCGTTACTATCTGTACCCTGCGGGCAGGGGAGACAGGCGGGAGGTGATTGAAGAGCTAATGAAGGATGCTTCCAGGGAAGACGGGAACCTGACTTTGATTGGGCTCACAAGGGAGACCAAGGCAGAACTTGAGAAACTTTTCCCCCACATGTTCAAGTTCAAAATGGAGCGTGACAGTTTCGATTATGTTTACGATACAGACAAATTGATGACATTGTCGGGAAAGAAGTTGCAACCAAAGAGGAACCATCTCAATTACTTTATTGGAAACTATAGTTGGAAAATAGAAGACTTCACTCCTGACAAGGTCGATGAGGTTGTGGAATTTTCTCATGAGTGGTGTCGCCGCTATGAATGTAACAAGATAGATACATTGGCAATGGAGAGTTGTGCTGTTGAAAAATGTCTCAAGAATTATGGTGGACTTGATTTGAAGGGTGCTATCCTTAGGGTTGATGGTGAGATTATTGGTTATACGATAGGAGAGGTGCTTAATTCGGACACTGTAATTGTCCATGTAGAGAAAGCTTTTCAAGATTACCGTGGGGCCTACCAGTTTATAAACAGGGAGTTTGTGAAAAAAATTGCTCCTGGCTACAAATATGTGAACAGAGAGGATGATATTGGTGATGAGGGGCTAAGGAAGGCCAAAGAGTCATACTATCCCATTTTTATGCTTGAAAAATTTACTGCTACGTTAATTTAATTATATTTGCATTTGTAATCAATTTTGTTTTTTAGAGTTGGAACCTCCCAGTAGTATCTTAGACGATTATTTCTCCTTGGGGATATTCATGATCCTCACTTTGTTGGTTTATGCCCTTGTTTCGGCCATAAATTATTCATTCGGACATCTTGAAGAGTCTGTTGCAAAGAGTGGCAAAAGAGCGGGGCAAGTCTCTTATTTTTTGGACAAACCGCAGGTCTTTCATGGTACTGTCATGCAGTTTTCCACTGTTTGCAAGCTGCTCATTGTCTTTCTTGCCATGGAGTTGCTGAACTCCCATATTGCAGCCGGTTTGTTGGCAATCGTTCTGTTGTATTCTGTAAGTGAATTGGTAGCTATTACTTTGAGGGGAAGGGGAAACGATTTTTTCCAAAAAACAGTCTATTTTACAATTGTCATGAGTGCTGTTGCTGCCCCTTTGAACCGACTTTTTATTTCGTTGACATCAATTCCTGATGGTGAACGGGAAGAGAGGGAGGTGCAGAGCATTGAAGAGATTACTGAATCACATGATGATGATGACTATAAAGACCTAAGGGAGAGGAAGCTGTTAAGGAATATTGTCTCATTGTCCAACACCTCTGTGAGTGATATCATGAAGCCCAGGGTAGATGTGATAGCAGTAAACACTTCAATGAGTGCGGGTCAGGTTATGGATGTTGCAGTGGAGTGTGGTTATTCAAGGTTGCCTGTATACGAAAACAACCTGGACAATATAAAAGGATTTCTTTACATAAAGGATTTGGTTGGTTTCCTGCAGGATAAGTCGGATAATTACGACTGGAAAAGCCATATAAGGGAGGCTTACTTTGTTCCCGGAAGCAAAAAGATTGGTGATTTGCTCGAGGAGTTCAGGCATAAAAAGATCCATCTTGCGTTGGTGGCAGACGAATATGGTGGCACCGATGGTGTTGTTACTCTGGAAGATGTATTGGAAGAGATAGTAGGTGAAATTTCGGATGAATCGGACAAAACAGAATAGTTTGTAGGTTATGGGACTTTATTTTAACAGGGAATTGGAAAATGAGGCTTTGATTTCGGTTTGGGAAATAACCGAAAGTGAAGATGAGCTGCTTAATTTGTCTTCTATACCAAATGAGGAGTTGGAAGAGCTGGCTCTTATAAGGAACGCTGCAAGAAGAAAAGAAAAGCTTGCCGTGAGGGCTTTGCTCAACAAGGTATTTGACGGGAAGGTATATTTGGGACACCACGACAACGGACGTCCCTATTTGCAGAATAGTTTGATAGAAATAAGCATTTCGCATACCAACAGGTTTGTTTCCATACTGACTCATCCGGAAGAGAGTGTGGGAATAGATATCGAGTCTTTGAACAGGAATTACTCTGCTGTAGAAAAGAGAGCCCTCTCTTTGGAAGAACTCGATTATTTAAGTGACAGGGACAGGGATTTGCAACTGGCTATAATATGGAGTGCAAAGGAGGCTGTTTTTAAAAGAATGTCCCGCTCCGATATAGATTTTTCCAGCCAGATAATTGTAAAAAAATTCTCTCCGCGTGAGAGCGGAGAGCTAGAGGTCATATTCATTGACAAAGATGGTGACCAACAGGAGTTCGAGTTAAGCTACGAAATTTTTGAAAATCATGTAATGGCCTGGTTGGTGGGCTGATTTGTTTTTTTCGTGGCTACTTCAGGATTTGTCTGGCATGTGCCTTTGTGTTTACCTTTTCTATGATGTCTTCTATTATTCCTTCTTTGTCTATCACAAAAGTCTTTCGGATTGTGCCGTAATACTCGCGTCCCATCATTTTTTTAAGCCCCCATACCCCATAAGCTTGTTGGATTTGGGTTTCTGTATCTGATATAAGGGGGAATGGCAAGTTGTGTTTTTCTATGAAATTCTGGTGTGATTTTGGGCTGTCTTTGCTGACTCCCACTACTTTATAACCTTTTGCCAGGAACTTGTCATAATTATCCCTCAGGTCACAAGCTTCTGCGGTGCAGCCTGGAGTGTTATCTTTGGGGTAGAAATAGAGTACAAGTTTATCTCCTTTGAACTGAGATAATTTTATCTCTTTCCCATCTTGGTCTTTTCCGGCAAAATCTGGTGCTTTATCTCCAATCTTTAACATAATGTCCGAATTTTAGTTTTTTAATAAACAAATAGATGTTTCTAAAGTTCAGTACTGAAATCCGGATTTGACCTAATGAAAAAAGCCGCCAAAATAGGTTTTTGACGGCTTTTCATTTATGCAAACCGGAATATTACATCATTCCGCCCATTCCGCCCATTCCTGGTGCGCCCATTGCGGCAGGAGCCTCTTCTTTTTGCTCTGCCAAAACACATTCTGTGGTCAAGAACATACCTGCTACAGATGCTGCGTTTTCAAGTGCAACACGAGTTACTTTGGTCGGGTCTATTACTCCTGTAGAGTATAGGTTCTCGTAATTGTCGGTCCTGGCGTTGTATCCATAATCACCTTTGCCTTCTTTTACTTTTTGGATAACGATACTACCTTCAATTCCTGCGTTTTCTGCGATCATTCTCAATGGCTCTTCAATAGCGCGGGCAACTATTGAAATACCTGTGGTTTGGTCGTCATTGTCACCTTTGAGGTTTTCAAGGTCTTTGATAGCCCTTATGTAGGCCACTCCGCCTCCTGGCACAATGCCCTCTTCCACTGCGGCACGGGTTGCGCTAAGAGCATCATCTACTCTGTCTTTCTTCTCTTTCATCTCTACCTCGGTAGCTGCACCTACATACAGGACAGCTACACCACCTGCCAGCTTGGCAAGACGTTCCTGTAGTTTTTCCCTGTCGTAATCACTTGTGGTGGTCTCTATCTGTTTGCGGATTTGTGCAACCCTTTTGTCAATATCTTCTTTGTTTCCTGCACCGTTGACAATTGTTGTGTTCTCTTTGTCAATTGATACTTTGTCGGCTGTACCAAGCATCTCTATAGTTGCTGCATCAAGACGCAGTCCTTTCTCTTCTGAAATTACAGTACCACCTGTGAGGATAGCTATATCTTCCAACATCTCTTTCCTGCGGTCTCCAAAACCAGGAGCTTTTACGGCAGCAATCTTGAGGGTACCGCGCAGACGGTTTACAACCAATGTGGCAAGAGCTTCGCCATCTACATCTTCTGCAATAATCAGAAGTGACATGCCACCTTGTGCAACCGGCTCAAGAACAGGCATCAGATCTTTCATTGTAGAGATTTTCTTGTCTGTGATCAAGATTTTTGGTTTGTCAAGGACAGCTTCCATTTTGTCCGGATTTGTCATGAAATAAGGAGAGATATAACCTCTGTCAAATTGCATTCCCTCTACTACCTTCACTTCTGTTTCTGTTCCTTTTGCCTCTTCAACTGTAATTACGCCCTCTTTTTTAACTTTGCCCATTGCCTCTGCAATAAGTTTTCCAATGGTAAAGTCGTTGTTTGCAGAGATGGTTGCCACCTGCTCTATTTTGGTGATGTCGTCACCAACCTCATTGCTTTGCTTTTTCAATGAGTCAACAACAGTTTCCACTGCTTTGTCAATACCCCTTTTAAGGTCCATTGGGTTTGCACCTGCGGTAACATTCTTGAGCCCTACATTGATGATTGATTGGGCAAGTACGGTGGCGGTTGTTGTTCCATCACCTGCCTGGTCGGCAGTTTTGGATGCAGCTTCCTTTACCATTTGGGCTCCCATGTTGGCAAAACGCTCTTCTAGTTCAATCTCTTTTGCAACCGTAACTCCATCCTTGGTTATTTGAGGAGAACCATATTTCTTATCTATCACAACATTCCTACCCTTTGGTCCCAGGGTAACTTTCACTGCATTTGCAAGAGCATCCACTCCCTCTTTCATTAGGTTGCGTGCTTCAATGTTGAATTTAATCTCTTTAGCCATATTTGTTTTGATATTTAACTGTTAATAAATGATTGTTAAAATGATTCGGGTAAACGACATTATTGGCCTATTATTGCCATAACATCTGATTGTCTCATCATAAGATAATCCTTGCCTGCCGAATTAATTTCAGTTCCGGAATATTTACCGTAAAGAACCACGTCCCCAACCTTGAGTTCCATTGGCTCGTCTTTTTTTCCACTGCCAACAGCCACAACAGTACCTTCTTGAGGTTTTTCTTTTGCTGTGTCGGGAATGTACAATCCACTTGCTGTTTTTGTCTCAGCCTCCTTAGGCTCTATCAAAACTCTGTCTGCTAATGGTTTGATGTTCATAATCAATTGGTTTTAAGTTAGATTATTAGTTATTGTAAATTAATATTTGGTATTTCTGTACCTTCATGGACAAAATGAGTGCCAAATAATATGACTGACAAAATGTCTGTCAGTTTTGTTATATTTGCCTGTTGATATAAAAAAGAATCATTCCCGGATGGAGCAAAATAAGGAGTTACACTTGAAATTCATGCAGGAGGCACTCAAAGAGGCTGCCAAAGCTAAAGAGAGGGGAGAAATCCCTGTTGGTGCAGTGGTTGTCATAGACGGAAAAATTGTGGCCCGGGCCCATAACTTGACAGAGACTTTGAATGACCCGACTGCCCATGCAGAGATGCAGGCTATAACCTCTGCAACCAATGCTTTTGGAGGGAAGTACCTTACAGATGCTACTGTTTACGTTACCCTGGAGCCTTGTGCAATGTGTGCGGCTGCTTTGGCATGGTCACAGGTGAAGACTTTGGTGTATGGTGCATCTGACAACAAGAGGGGTTTCACAAGGTTTTCGCCTTCTTTGTTACATCCCAAAACCGAAGTTACAAGCGGAGTGATGGAAGAGGAGGCTGCCTTGATTGTAAAAGAGTTTTTCAAGAACATAAGGGAGAGGTAGGTTATGATTGAGTTATTGCAGAGCTATGGATTGGTTGGGCTTTTTGTGGGTTCTTTCCTGGCAGCTACCGTGGTTCCGTTTAGCTCGGAGGTTATTTTAACCGGAGTTCTCATTGCTGATGTGAATCCTGTATTTGCCTTTTTTTGTGCTACGTTTGGCAACTGGCTGGGAGGTATGACCTCCTATTATTTTGGAAGGTTGGGAAAATGGGATCTTTTAGAAAAATGGTTCAGGGTAAAAGAGGAGACATTGATAAAACAAAAGGCAAGGGTTGCCAAATATGGCAGTTTGCTAGCCTTTGTTACCTGGATGCCAATTCTTGGTGATGTGATTTCCATTGCCTTGGGATTTTACAGGATAGACTTTGTAAAAAGTTCCATATTCATGTTGCTGGGGCGTGCACTACGGTTTGCAACCTGGATATTCTTGTTCCATATTCTTGGTGAACAACTTTTTGAAGTTTCTATCTTCTAAAAATTTTGGAGGAAATAAAAAAACATATATCTTTGCAGTCCCAAAATAAACAACTGACCTATGGTGTAATGGTAGCACTACTGATTTTGGTTCAGTCAGTCTAGGTTCGAATCCTGGTAGGTCAACATTCATAATTAGCCGGATAAAAATTAATTTTATCCGGCTAGTTGTTTATTAAAGGTTGTTATTCTTGAATACTTAACAATTTGAGTAATCCATCGGAGCGTTTTTGGATGGTAAAATATTGTAGGATACGATGGTTGGGAAATTCAATGCTGTTTTGTAATTGTTTTTGGGAGATGGAATCATTCTGGGTGTAAATTGCATCTTTGATTGCTTTGGTTGCTTTTTCCAGCCCTTCTTCCTTTAACATCGGGGAATCACTCATGTAAATACTGTACCCGTGTTTGCCGGTGACCTCTGGCATTCCTCCCGCTGTGGAGGTTATGGGCACCAGGTTGTTGAGCATTGCCTCTGCAAGGGACAATGAAAAACTCTCCCTGCGGGAAAATTGGCAGTAAACATTGTGTTTTGGATATAGTTCCAGAAGTTTGTTGTGTGGCAGGTATGGGACCACCTCCAGGTTTGGTGGAATTGTTGTTGCTGCCTTTTCAAAGATGGTTGGATTGCAGCCAACCAAAGTGAAGTTTATTTGTGGCAAACGTAAAGCTATTGTACAGTACCTGTCTATTCCTTTGATGTAATATGCCTGTATGGAAGAGACAAGGGCAACACACAAAACAGATGCTCCGTTGGACTGTGGATTGATTTGCTCTTTTGAGCTAATTACCCCATTGTACAGGAGTTTTACATTGGAATCAGGGGCAATGGATTTGACTATCCTTTCCAGGTTTTTGGAAACGCACAATACAGTGCCGGCCAGGTTAATTGACTTTAGTGCCATGAAGGCTCTCAGGGGCTTGGTAAGGCTACCGTAATTCCATTGTTTTTCACGACACACATCGTAGCCTCCAATCACCAAAATGCATTTGCGGTTTAAAATCCTTGAAGCTATTGTTGGTAAAAAAGAGTGGTAATCTGCAAACCATATATAGACCAGCTTGTATTTATGCAAAGAGAACAACAAAAAGAGAAGTTGGTGCAGGAGTGATAAAGGAAGCCTGTGTTTTGGGTTGTTTTTGAAATGATACTCTTTTACATTGTATTTGGTTTGCAGTACAGATATATCTCCCCTTACAAAAGTGGAGGGGTGGGTGTATACAAAAAGTGCATTATCACGACCCATTATGGTGTGGATATTTTGGGACTATTTGACAATGACAATGTTTGCCACTTTGCGGGCACCTTGGTTGTCAAATTTCTTATTATCTGACGGATGGTTTACTACTCCGTTGTCCGAAGCACCTTTGACATACATGGTGGTGGAGCCCCCTCCGTCCAAATTAATGACGTATGCCGCTCCAATCCATTTAAGGGTGTTCTGCAGCTCTGCAAGTGACATTCCTGCAGACTCCCTGGACCTTCCGTCCACAGTGAAAAAAAGTATGTTCCCATTCTCTTTCTTTGCCACGGCTGTCCTTGGGTGCCTGGCGGTGTAGAAAGAGGATTTTTCCAAAGGTACGTCTTGTGAGTCAATCATTAATGCTGGTCCTGTGGTTATGATTTCGCTTGCCTGAATGTACTTTTCCCAATCCTTTACCTTGTCTGCAAGAAGAATGTATAGTTCGCCATCGTATATTGCCAAAGCCCCTCTTTGGTGCATGGATCTTTTGGAGGAGGTGTATGTATTTGGTGCCAGTTTTTGGTTGTTTTTCCGGATATAGTCTACTGAGTTGTAATCTACGGTATTGTGTTGGTAGTTGAACTTGAAGAAAGAACCGTTTACAGCAGCCAGTGCACTGCTGTTTTTGGCCAGGACAGGTGTCTCAGTCAAAACAGGGCTAGGTACAATTTCTATCTGTTTGCCCGAGCCGGCCTCTATCTCAATGATTGAGATAAACTGGTTGGCGCCAAAAAGGTTTTGGTTGTCAAAATGAACCTGTTTCAAGGTAACTCCTGGTTCTATTTCCAGAATATTCCATTGTGCGTTTGCAAGGGAAAGGGAATCTTGATATTGCGCATTCGCTGTTAAACTGCACAAGGCAATCAAAAAGAGTGCAGCCAAAGTTTTTGAGGTTTTGGCTTTGATTATTTTTAGTGTATTTTGCATAGCCATGGTTATTGGATTTCTATGATGGCCTCAGATACATTTATGATATAATCTCCAACTTTTTCACACTCTGCAATCAGGTCCATGTAAAAGACACCGGTCTGGTAGTTGTATATGTTGTTTTCCAGGTTAAGCAAATGCTCTTCTTTCAAATGGTTGCGGTATTCGTTTATGGAGTTTTCGGCATCTTCGGCATTGTTGATGTTTTTGATGTTGGTATAGCCTTGGTCAAGGTTGTAAATCATATGTCTGAATGCATTGTCCATAAGGTCCAGCATATGGTCTATCTTTTTGACCATTTCGTCGTCGAATTTGCTTTTGTATACATTTTTGCGTTGTAATATGCGGGCAATGTTGTAGCCGGAATCACCAACACTTTCGAGTTCGCTGATTATAGTATACATGGCTTGAATGCGCTTGCCACTCTCTTCACTGATTTCACCTTCGGATATACTGTTGAGGTAGTTTGCAATTTCAAGCTCTACACGGTCTGTTATTTGCTCGTAATGTTCAAGTTTGGCAAAAAGTTCGTCGAAATTGCTTTTCTCGCAATCGTGGATGGCTTCCCTTACATATTCATATTGCCTGTGGGTAAGTTTGGCAAAGCTCACAATCTCTTGTTTTGCCTGCGTGAGTGAAAGCTCTGCAGTACTGAGGATACCACCCTGGATAAATTGCAGTCTGAAAACCTCTTCGGTTTTTGGTGCCTTTATCACATAGGTTACAAACTTTACAATTTGTGGTGTGAACCATACCAACAACAATGTGTTGGTGAGGTTGAAGAGTGTATGAAGGAATGAGACCCCGTATAATGTAGATGAGGTGTTAACAAAAGGATCTCCGGCTCCTACGCTAACGGTTATCAAAGAGACAAGTTTGAGGATAGGGCCAAAGAGAATAAGTACCCAGATTATACCAAAGACGTTGAATACCGTGTGTGCCAAAGCCGCCCTCCTTGCAGAGACATTTGCAACGGCTGCTGCTATGTTGGCGGTTATTGTTGTCCCGATATTCTCTCCCAGCACCATTGCTGCCGCCATTTCAAAGGGAATCCATCCATAGCTGCACATTACCAGGGTCAAAGCCATGGTTGCGCTGGAAGATTGCAGCACAATGGTGAGCAGGGTCCCTATGAATACGAATATCAAAATTGATAAGAATCCAAAGCTTGTCCACTCTTTCAGGAACTCCAGTATCTCGGGAGTTTCCCTAAGGTCGGGAACAGAAGATTTAAGGAAGCTGAGCCCCATGAAAAGAAGGGCAAAGCCAATGATGAGCTCTCCCATGGATTTCCTTTTGCCAGATTTCATCATCATGAATACAAAACCAATCCCGATCAAAGGGATTGAGAGTGCAGAGATGTCTGCTTTGAACCCTAGCAGTGAAATTATCCATGCGGTAACTGTTGTACCTATGTTGGCACCCATGATTACACCCACCGATTGTGCCAAAGATAGGAGCCCTGCGTTTACAAAGCTCACAACCATTACTGTAGTGGCACTGGATGACTGTATGATAGCTGTGATGAATAAGCCGGTCAAAACACGTTTGAAAGAGTTGGAGGTCATTGATGCAAGGATGCTCCTCATTTTGTCCCCGGCAACTTTCTGGAGCGATTCACTCAGCAGGGTCATTCCGTACAAGAATAGACCCAGTGAACCGACAACCTTTAGAACTTGGTAAATTATGTCCATTAGGATTTGGCTGTTTGTTTGTGTTGCAAATATAATTCATATAATTAAGGTGTTAAAAAATTTGATTGCTTTTGTTACCTTCGTATCCGGATATAGATTATTTGTACAAGTATATTAAGCTGATGATAAGCAGCAATATCAAATATTTGCTAAAAGTTTCATGGTTGGTTGTTAACATTTTTGTAACAACTTTTTTGAACGCACAGTTTTTTTCTTTTGGCAACGACCCCGGCAGGTTGAAATGGGATTACATCCGGGTGGATAAATTCAGGGTGATATACCCACGTGAGATAGATTCCATTGCCAGAAGGTATGCATGGTTATTGGATACACTGGAAAAGCCTGTACACATGTCACTTGATGTAAGGACCTCTCCCATTGATGTTGTTTTGCATCCTTACAGTGCAATGAGTAATGGAATGGTGGGGTGGGCTCCCAGCAGAATGGAGTTAATAACCACGCCACCTGCAAACGACCACTATGTGAATGATTGGGACAAGCATTTGGTTATACATGAATTAAGGCATGTTGGGCAAGTGTCAAAATTCAAGCGAGGTATTTTCAAACCATTGGGGTGGTTGATTGGGGAACAGGCCGCAGCATTGGGAACCGGACTTTTCATGAGTCAATGGAAACTGGAAGGTGACGCTATTGTAAGCGAAACGGAACTTACCAGTGGAGGCAGGGGCAGGGACCTGGACCATCTGATATATTACAAGGCGGCTTTCCTGGAAGGAGACTACCGGAACTGGAACCATTGGACAATGGGTTCTTACAAAGAATTTGTGCCTTCTCCATATAGTTTTGGGTATTTGTATACATCTTTTGTGAGGTACAATTCCAATAACTACAATTATATGGGACAAGTAACAGATTATATTGTGTCCCGCTTTTACGACCTGAACGCTCAGGGGAAGGGATATCTTAAGTACACAGGTCTTTCCAAAAGAGGCAACTATGAGGCCATGAAGGAGTTTTACACAACAAAATGGAGGGAAGAGGATTCTGCAAGGGCTCCGTTCGTTGCCGGAAAGGAGATAGTACAACAAAATGCTCCCATTGAGGGCAAAGGCAACTACCAATCTTATATTGACCCTTTTTTGTATGAAGGAGAAATCTATACCATTAAAAATAGCCTGGATAATATCCCCGGTTTGGTCAGGATAGACAAGGATGGTAATGAGAAATTGCTAAGGAACATGGGCAGTTTGAGTTCTCCTGTGAAACTCTCGGGAAGCAAGGTTTATTGGACGGAGTATGTAGTATCTGCAAGATGGGATCTGGAAAGTTATTCCGACCTGTTTTGTTATGATATAGAGAGTGGGAAGAGTGAGAGGTTAACCACAAGGCAGAGGATTTTCAACCCGGTGTTTTCTTTGGAAGGAGATACTTTGGCAGTAGTTTCGTACAATGTCCGGGGAGGTTCACATCTTGTACTGTACAAACCAACAGGAGATGGTCTCATCGAAATTTCAAATTTGGATGCACCGCAAGGATACAGGCTTAAAGAGGCGGTATTTGTAAAAGGAGGTATGGTTGCCTCTGCTGTCAGGGACGGGGGTATGCTTCTTTTCAGGACAAGTTTGCCGTTCAAAGGAAGTTGGGAGCTATTTGCCAATCCTCAAGGATATATTATCAGTAATTTGGATTACGATAGGGAGTCCGGGAGAATTCTTTTTGTTTCGGATTACAATGGTGTCAAGAATCTCTATGAAATGGATGGCAACGGGAACTCTTTCGGTGCTCTCACCAATGTGCGTTTTGGCTTGAATGGTTTTTTCAAAGAGAATGGATTGCTGTTGTTGAGTGACTTTTCAAAATGGGGGTATTCCATCAAAAGGATGGAGTACAATCCTGATTATCCAAAAGAGAATAACTTTTCCAGTGGTTACAAATATGATATTGCAGAGAAATTGTCCAAAGAGGCTTCCCTGAACGCAGATAGTCTGGAGGTGCCTCCTATCATTGGTTATGTCTCCAAACCCTACCGTAAAGTGAAAAACCTTTTTAGGATACACTCTTGGGCACCTGTTTTTTATGATGTTGACAACATAAAAAACCTTACTTATGAAAGTGTATACGATTTGGTATCTCCCGGGTTCATACTTTATTCCCAGAACAGTTTGAGCACTGCCTATTCAATGGCAGGTTATTCATGGCAAAATGGACGGCACACCGGCCATTTCAAATTCAGCTACCATGGTTTGTATCCCGTGGTTGAACTGGAATCCAGCATAAACACCCGTGACCGGTTAAGGATGACAACAGAGACAGACGGGCTTGGCTTTACCCACGTAGATATAGAGGAGTTGACTGGTTCTCCGTTGTTAAGGGCTGGTATAAGGGTTTATTTGCCAATGACATGGAGTGTTGGAGGATGGAGCAGCGGTGTTGTCCCAAGGGCATTTTGGAGATTTACAAATGATAGTTTCTTTTCTGTTGACAGGGAGCGGTATTCGTATTACCAGTACGGGAATGTGGGGCTCTCTTTGTTCAGGGTCATGAACAGGTCCCAACGGGACATTTTTCCCAAAAAAGGTGGGGGAGCTTCCCTGCTTTTCTCTGCAGTGCCATTCTCAGGAGAAAACTTTGGTTCTTTACTTTATGGTTCTGGTTATTATTATTTTCCCGGTTTTGTACAAGGACATGGAGTAAAGTTCTCAGTTGCTGCTCAAAAACAGTTTGCCCAGGGTAAGAATTATCTTATGTCCAATTCTATAAGATTCCCCCATGGTTACCAGGACCGTTTTAGCAAAAGTGCGGTGAGTGTTTCCGGTGAATATGCAATGCCGCTTTTCACCGGAGATATCTCATTGACCGAAATGCTATACATAAAAAGGATCCAGATGATTCCTTTTGCCAGTTACTGTTCAAACGAAGGGCAGTTGGGGAGGGAGCAAATGTGGTCTGCCGGGAGTGATTTGTTACTGGATTTGAACTTGCTGGGAATCTCTTATCCACTTGTGGTTGGGGTGAGGGGAGGCCTGAATGGAGACAAAAAGGGGTTCGTGGAATTTTTATTCAAAACGCCGTTGTAGTTGTAATATATATGGATATGCATAAATTCAAAAAGTTGAATACTCTCAAACCTTTCGATTGGCTTTTGATATTGGGGGTGATTAGTGCAAACATCATTTATTCTGTGCTTGAAAATGATTTTGATGTGGTTGGCTCTTTGGCCGGGATCACCGGAGTTGTTTGTGTGGTTTTGGTAGCTAAAGGGAATATCCTCAACTATTTTTTTGGGTTGGTAAATGTTGCCTTGTATGCCTATGTCTCGTTCAAGGCTCAGCTATATGGTGATGCAGCATTGAATGCTTTGTATTACCTTCCTATGCAGTTTGTTGGTTGGTATAGTTGGATCAACAGAAGAGAGTCAGTCGATTCTGTAACTGTTGAGGCAAGGAGGATGTCTTTGATGCAAAGGGTTTGGCTGGGGTTGTTTACTGTATCAACTGTATCCCTCACGGCGTGGGTGCTTTATTTGTTCAGAGATCCCCAGCCGGTCAAGGATGCTGCTACCACGATACTATCTGTTATTGCCATGTTCCTTATGGTAAGGAGGTTCATGGAGCAATGGGTTTTATGGGTGGTTACAAACATTATTAGTGTGGTCATGTGGGTGGTTGCATTGGCCAATGGAGAAGCACACTCCGCTTTGATGATCATAATGTGGGTGTTTTACCTGGCGAACTCCCTTAATGGTTGGGTTACTTGGGCAAAACTGTCCCGGAGTAGGCAATGATGGCAGATGCTGTTTTTTTGCTGACAATTTTGCAAAGCTCTTCCAGGGATGCCTCCCGGACCCTTTTTAGGCTGCCAAATTTACTCAACAGCTTTTGTTCGCTTTTTTCTCCGACTCCCGGGATTTTCCTCAATTGGGATTCTGTCTGTTGTTTGCTCCTCTTTTTCCTGTGATGAGTAATTCCAAACCTGTGGGCCTCGTCCCTCAATTGCATGATTATTTTTAAGGTGGGGGAATTTTTGTCCAGGAAAAGAGGATGTGGGTCTCCGGGAATTACAAGCTCTTCTAACCTTTTGGCAATACCTATGATTTTTATACTGTTTTGCAGACCAAGTTCTTGCAGTGCTTCATATGCAAAGTTCAATTGACCTTTTCCCCCGTCTATGACAATCAGTTGTGGCAATGATGAATTTTCACTGAGCATCCTTGAATAGCGCCTGTTCACAACCTCTTTCATTGATGCAAAGTCGTTTGCCCCAATTACTGTTTTGATGTTGAAGTGTCTGTAATCCTTTTTGCTGGGTTTGCCGTTCTTGAAAACCACACATGCAGCTACAGCAAACTTGCCTTGGATATTGGAGTTGTCAAAACACTCTATATGTGTGGGTAATTCATTCATTTGAAGGTCTTTCTTTATGGTTTCCAGCAACCGTTCGCTGTACTCCACAGGCCTGAGTGCCTCTTCTTGCTTGAGCCGTTCACGTTTGAAAAGCAATGTGTTTTTCTTGCTCAGTTGAAGAAGGTAGTGTTTGTCCCCTCTTTGTGGTATATGGGATCTTTTTATAAGAGCCCCGGAATCCGGCATATGTGAAACCAGAAATTCCCCGGAAGTGTCACCGAATTTATCGTGCATCTCTGCAATGAACCGTGACATTACGCTCTCTGTAGCCTCTTCTATGGGCACTTTGAATTCAAGATTCAATGAGTGGACAATGCTTCCTTTGACAATCCTGAAATAATTGCCAAAACTACCTGTTTGGTCATGGATAAGGCTAAAAACCTCTACATTGGAGATGTTTTGGTTTACCACTACAGATTTGCTGTAATGGTTTTGGAGTAATTCCAGTTTTTCCTTGAATTGTTGGGCCTCTTCATATTTGAGATGCAGCGCGGCAGTTTGCATCTTCTCTTTGAACTCCTTTATGAGGTAGGAACTGTCACCTTTGAGCAGAGATGTTATCTGTTCAATCTGCTTGTCATATTCAGTGTTGGTTATAAGTCCAATGCAGGGAGCTTTGCATTTGCCTATGTGGTATTTGAGACAAGGTCTGAATTTCTTTGCACTGATGGACTCTTTTGTTAGCGAGAGTTTGCAGTCCCTAAGGTAGTAGAGTGAATGTACAAGCTCTATAAGGTTGTTTGCCTGCATTGCAGAGCTGTATGGCCCAAAATACAGGGAGCCATCCTTTGTGATCCTGCGGGTTGTGAATACCCGAGGGAACGGCTCTTTTTTTATACAAATCCACGGATAGGTTTTCCCATCCTTGAGCATAATGTTGTAACGAGGCTGGTATTCTTTGATTAGATTGTTTTCCAGCAACAAGGCATCTTCTTCACTCCCTACGACTGTATGCTGGAGATCTGCAATCTTATCTACCATTACCCTTGTTTTACGGCTTAGACTCTCTTTTGAATGGAAGTATTGCGATACCCGGTTGCGCAGGTTTTTTGCTTTTCCAATATATATTATTGTTCCTTCTTTGTTGTAAAATCTGTAAACACCAGGTAAGGAAGGCAACAATCTTACCAACTCCTTTAAATTAGATCTTACAATTCTGTCTGTCATACAACACGGTTTATATGGGCTCTTGTTTTGTAAAATTAGTAATTATCCTATATTTGCGGTACGATATGACTACAAAACTTGTTACGGTTGCCAGTATTAAAAAGGCATTGAAGTTAAAAGGGATTACAGGCGATATCTTCGCTTCCCTTTTTATTTGCATTACCGGACTCAACCGGATCAACAAGCTGTATGGCAAAATCAAGGATTACCAAGGGAGGGAGTTTACTGCAGAATTGCTGAAGGAGCTTGATATCTCATTCGAAATAAACGAAAAGGAGCTGGAATACATTCCCCAGGAAGGTTCTTTCATTGTCACCTCCAACCATCCTTACGGAGCAATAGATGGTGTGATCTTACTACATGTTTTTAGTTCTGTCCGGCCAGATATCCAGTTTTTGTCAAATTTCATTCTTTCTCAAATACCAAACCTGGCCAGTTTCTTTATGCCTGTGAATCCTTTTTCGGACAGGCCAGGACTGTCCAAGAGTTTCACGGGGTTGCGTATGGCTGCCGAAAAACTGAAGAACGGAGGAGCTATTGCTCTGTTTCCTTCGGGAGAAGTCTCTACTAATTACGGATTGGCAATTATAAAGGATAAAGAGTGGCAAAAACCTGTACTCAAACTGGTCCAGAATTCAGGAGTCCCCGTTGTCCCAGTCTATTTCCATGGAACAAATTCACGTTTTTTCCATTGGATTGGCAAACTGCATCCTCTTTTGAGGACCCTGCGTTTGCCGGGGGAGTTGCTCAACAAAAAGGGAAGGAAAATCAGGCTATGTATAGGCCGTCCTGTAACAGTTTCTGAGATTGCAGAGGTTAAAAGCCCTAAAGAGTTGGGCAAGGTTCTTCGTGCCAGGTCATATGCCCTTGAAGCAAATATTCCGCAAGAGGTGAAATTAAGGGAAAGAACAGATTTGCAGCCCATTGCATTACCAAAAAACAGGAGAGCCATGCAAAAGGAGCTAAATGCCTTGCCTGCCGACAAGCTTCTTTTTACAACAGGGAATTACAATTGCTATTTGGTAAGTGCATCTTCAATACCTTTATTGATGCATGAAGTCGGAAGAAGACGTGAAGAGGCTTTCAGGGCTGTAGGGGAGGGAACGGGAAGACCTCTTGACCTTGACCAATATGACAACTATTACCTTCACCTGATATTGTGGGACAGGCAAAAATTAAGACTTGTAGGGGCATATCGTTTGGGGATAGGTTCAGAAATAATGCAATCGAAAGGGGTCAAAGGATTTTATTCCCAATCCCTTTTTGGTTACGAGTCTCCTTTTACAACTATTCTGGAACAATCCATGGAACTGGGAAGATCTTTTGTGGTGTTGGATTATCAAAAAGAGGCACTTCCGTTGGTGTTGCTTATCAAGGGACTCATCTATGCTGTGGTTAGGCATAAAGATGTGAAATATCTTTTGGGTCCGGTAAGTATCAGTTCTTGGTATCCTAAGTTTTACAGGAGCCTGATTGTCTATTATTTGAGAAACAAGCATTCTGCAGGCGATTTGGAAAAATATGCTGTTCCCAGGAATCCTTTCTTTCCTGACTATTTGAAAAGTTCCCCGGCCGACCTCCTTTATGGCAAGATGGATACCATTGAGAAATTCGACCGTTTCATGTTAAGGATAAGCAATAATGAATACCGTTTGCCAACCTTGGTCAAGAAATATCTCAAGATAAACTGCAAGATTGTCAACTACAATGTAGATCCCGATTTCAACTACTGTGTGGATGGGTTGGTTTTGCTGGATTTGGAAAATGTTGCCCGGAATGAAATTGAAAACCTTACAAAAGGAGAGAAGGAGAGGGCAAAGGTCTTGAAAAGGTTTGGATTTGAACAGTAAGACCAATGAGACAATCAGGGTACAGGATCATATCCGCTGCCACCCCATGGATTGCAACTCAATATTCTTTTTACAGCTAGCCATAGTCCCTTGAACGGCCCATGTTTCTTTAGGGCTTCAATTGAATATGCCGAGCAAGTAGGAGTATACCTGCAGGTAGGGGGTTTCAGGGGAGAAATGCATGCCTGGTAGCATTTAATGATTATCACAAATGGGAATACCAGGATCTTTTTCAATACCTCTTTTGATCTTTTCCAGGACATAAACAATCTTTTGGTCTATTTGGGTGTATAAAGGTAACTCTTTCCCCAGATATACTATGCATATATCATATCCACCCGGCAGGGAACCATTGAAATCGTTCAATCTTAGGGAGTCCCTCATGACCCTTTTTATACGGTTCCTGTGAACAGCTTTTTTGAAGGACCTTTTGGGAACCGATACAAGTACCTGGGAATTACCTTTGTCATTAGGGAGGTAAAAAACCTTGAGGGGATGAGAGAAGATTGTTTTACCATTGGTAAATACTTCTGAGATCCTCTTTAATGAGCAGAGTTTTAATTCTTTGCCAAATGATTGGTTATTTTTGTTCAAGGTAGTTCAAAAGTGCTTTTGCTATGGATGGAGCTTCTGGAGTGGGAGCTATGATGGTTGGAGTATATTTGGCAGCTTTCAGAGCTTTTAGAGTGGCAGGCCCAAATGTAGCCAATTCTTTTCCTTCCTGTTTGAACCCGGGGAAGTTTTCGTTGAGGGATTTTACATCGGATGGGCTGTAGAATACAATAATCTCGTAATTGTCAAGGTTCAAAGAGCTAAGATTGCTATATACTGTCCTGACAAGTATCGCACTTGAATGCTTTAATTTGGATTTTGTGAATACCTTGTTGACATCAGATTTATTATTGTCGGCTACGGTCAACAAAAAGTTTTCATTTTTGTGCTTTGTACCAATTGCCTCTATTATAGAGGAAGGAGTTCCGTTGCCAAAAAAGATTTTCCTTTTGCGGTACACAATATATTTCTGTAGGTAAAGTGCGATTGCCTCTGACATGCAAAAATATTTCATGGTTTCGGGAACAGTAATCCTGAGCTCTTCGCACAGGTTGAAAAAGGCATCGATTGCAGTCCTTGAAGTAAAGACAATTGCTGTGAAATCGGGTATGTTTATTTTTTGTAAGCGGAATTCTTTGGATTGGACAGGCTCTACCTTGAAAAATGGAACGAAATCTATCTCAATTTTATGTTTTGTGATAATGTCGGTGTATGGCGAACCATTGACCGGAGCAGGTTGCGGAATAAGTATCTTTTTGATTTTCATATTATTGATTAGAAAGTATAAAGTTGATCAAAAGGGCAACTGGCAAAATTTCAGCGGTGCAAAGATACAAAATATAAAAAACATGAGAAAAATGATGAGAGATTATTGTTTGCCTTACCCTTGACAAATATATCAAATATATTAGCAGATAGCATATTAAAAGGTAATAAAACAATATAGTTATATCGTTTGAATTAATCACTAAATGGAGCAAAAGGAGAGGGAGTGTCAATATGGAAGCAAAAATGAGATGATTGTAACCAATTTTTCCTATCAGATTGAAAGGAGTGGGTGATTTGGTTATCCACCCCGTGAACCTGAGCACAATAGTTTTGAAAATCCAAAATCCTGTGAAAAACAGAAGGATCCCTAAAAATACGGAGTGCTCTTTTATACCATGCTTAGCCAATAAATAATTATCAAAAGTGTAAATGAACACAATGGCAATAGTGAATACAGAGATTAAAGCTGTTGTATTCCTTTGTCTTGTGTCCGCTAGCCTGTCCTCTATGGAGAGTTGCACCTTAAGGTTGAAAAAACCTTTCAATATTGTTGTCAAAGTGGTTGCAAGAGTCTTGAAAAATAGCAATAAAACGATTAGATATACCAAAGTTACTCCCGATTTGAAGTATGCAGAAACGTGGCTGGCATAGTTTGAGTATAAATTTCCCGGAATGATTACACTGGTTGTTTCTGCCCCCCATAGAGAGTCGGCAGGAATAATCTGTACAGAGGGGTTCCTTTGGACAGAGTCGGTTATGAAAAGTGTATCTTTTGGTTGGGACATCAGTTCCCTCGTTTTGCTTTGTAACCCATTGATAAAAGGGCAGACAACACTTTGTCCCTCATGTCCCCCTGTATGATGATTTGTCCATCTTTTGCACTACCCCCGGTACCACACTTTGTTTTCAATGTTTTGCCCAGAAGCTCCAGGTCTGTTGTCGATCCTGAGAAACCCAAAACAAGGGTGACTTGTTTGCCTCCCCTGTTCCTGCGGTCAAGGGTTACTGTCAACTTCTGTTTTTCGTTAGGTAATGTCTCTTGTTCATGAGAGTCTCCTTCATTTGGGTATCCAAACTCCGGATTGGTGGAATAAACCATCCCAAGCCTGCTTTTCCAGTCGTTTTCTGCCATTACACATTTATTTTGTGCAAATTTAGGCAGAAAAATTCAAAATAGTATCTTTGTCAATTATTCTCTAAATTGGAGGAAACAGGATATTATGGAATTAAAAAAATTTAAGCAGATTGACAACTTACTTGGAGCAGCGCTCCTTTTGGTTGCGTCTTTTGTGTATCTCTCTACAATAGAGCCAACTACTAGTTTTTGGGATTGTGGTGAGTTTATTGCTTCTTCTTACAAGCTGGAAATTGGCCACCCTCCTGGAAATCCGGTATTCCAATTGATAGCAAGGTTCTTTACATTGTTTGCTGGCCCGGAAAATGCTGCAATGATGGTAAATTCCATGAGTGCAATATCTTCTGCGCTCACAATCATGTTGCTTTTTTGGACAATCACCCATTTGGGACGCAGGATTATAGAAAAAAAAGGAGAGAAGCTTACCAATAACAACGCCATGGCAATTTGGGGCGCTGGTGCGGTAGGTGCTTTGGCTTATACTTTTTCTGACACATTCTGGTTTTCTGCAGTGGAGGCAGAGGTATATGCAATGTCCTCACTCTTTACCGCTGCTGTTTTTTGGGCTATGCTCAAATGGGAGGAGCAGGCTGACAAACCCTATGCAAACAGATGGATAGTGCTTATTGCTTTTTTAATGGGGCTGTCAATAGGGGTGCACTTGCTCAATTTGTTGACAATTCCTGCCCTGGTTTTCATTTACTACTATAAAAAATATGAAGTCACTCCCAAAAAGAGTTTTGTTGTATTGTTGGTTTCGGCTCTGATATTGATATTGATTCTCTATGGCATCATACCATATCTTCCAAAAATCGCGGCGCTGTTCGATTTGCTTTTTGTGAATGTTTTAGGCCTTCCTTTCAACAGCGGAGCCCTCTTTTTTGTGCTGTTGCTTTTGGCTGTCTCCATTTATGTTATTTGGTGGTCTTTCAGGAATAACAAAGTACTTGTAAATACCGTTGCCCTTACATTCACGATGATTGTGATTGGCTATTCGGCTTTTGCCGTTGTGATAATCCGATCAAGTGCAAACACACCTACCAACGAAAACCAGCCTGATAATCCTTTCTCTTTGGTCAGGTACCTTGGCAGGGAGCAATATGGCAGCAATCCTTTGATTTACGGAGAGACCTATGCATCTACATATGAACTGACCGATACAAAATACTGGGCAAAGCTTGGGGACAAATACAAGAGGGTAAATGGCCCTGTAGACCAGAAATTCGATTCAGATACAAAAATGGTGTTCCCTCGCATGTGGAGTCCCTCTGCAGACCATATCCGTTTTTACAAACAGTATACACAAGACAGGGGACGTTCTGTAGTAGGCAGCGAACATAAACTTCCTCTGTTCCGTGATAATTTGGCCTATTTTTTCGATTACCAGGTGAGTTGGATGTACATCAGGTATTTCATGTGGAACTTTGCCGGCCGTCAAAATGACTTGCACTCCACAACCCCGGGAGACCAGTTCAAAGGTAACTGGGAAACAGGAATTGGTTTCTTTGACCGGGCAAGGTTGGGAGACCAAAGAGAAGGGCCCGGCTACCTTGTGGACAACAAAGCCAAGAACCACTATTACATGTTGCCTTTGTTGCTTGGGTTGATTGGTTTGTTGTATCATCTGAAACAAGACAAAAACAACTGGTGGGTTACAATGTTGCTTTTCTTGCTTACAGGTATTGCCGTTGTGGTTTACCTTAACCAACCACCATTCCAGCCTCGCGAGAGGGACTATGCATATGCCGGCTCCTTTTATGCATTTGCAATTTGGATTGGTCTTGCCGTTATGGCAATACACGATTTTCTAAAAAAATATTTAGACCAGAAATATTCTTTGGCTGTTGTGACATTGGCTGCCTTGGTGGTGCCTGTGCAGATGGCATCCGAAAACTGGGACGACCACGACAGGAGCAACCGTTACACTGCCAGGGATATTGCCTACAACTACCTGAATTCATGTGACCAAAACGCAATATTGGTGACCCATGGCGACAACGATACCTTCCCTTTGTGGTACCTCCAGGAGGTGGAGGGGGTGCGTACCGATGTCCGTATAGTGAACACCTCTTTGCTTGGTACCGATTGGTACATAGATCAAATGCAATACAGGGTATATGAATCTGATCCTTTGAAGTTTTCCATTCCAAAGGAGGAGTATATTTACGGGACCAATGATTTGATACAGGTTTACGAGCGTTTCGAAAGGCCGGTCTCCCTGAAAGCAGTAATTGAACTGGTTTCCCAACCTGGTGCAAAAGCCCGTCTGACTTCCGGCGAATCCATCAGTGTGATCTCTGCAAGGGAACTTTTGGTTCCTGTGGATAAAAGGAGGGTTATTGAGTCAGGAATTGTTCCTGCTGCAGATTCATCTTTGATTGAGGATACTTTGAAACTGACTATCCCGGAAAACAAAAACATACTTACAAAAGCAGAGATGATGATCCTTGACCTTATTGCCAATTACAATTGGGAGCGCCCTATCTATTTTGTGGCAATGGGTGGCGATCTTGGTATCGGTATAAGGGATTATTTGGAGTTCAATGGTTTTGCTTACAAATTTGTGCCAATCAAGAGTAATACATCCATGGGAAGCCCGGGCAGGGTAAATGGTATGGAGATGTACGATAAGGTGATGAATGTGTACAAATGGGGCAATATGAATGATTTGTCTGTGAATATTGATTACCAGAACTTGCTTACGTTTGGGGCTGTGATCTCTGTCAGGAACATCCATACCCAAACTGCAAAAGCTCTAGTCCTTGAGGGCCACCCGGAGAAAGCTGCAGAGGTGCTGGACAGGATGCAAGAGGTGATGGTCCCTGCGCAGTTCCCTTTGAATGTTTCGCTGATACCATCCCTGAATGAATTTGCAGTCATGGAGAGTGTAGATATTTACTTGCTGGCAGGGGAAACAGAAAAAGCTCTCAAATTGGGTAATGCCTTTATAGAAGAGACTTTGAGTTCAATAAACATGTTTGCTATTCCATACAGGAGTATGTATTTGTCTAAGAGTGATATAGAAAACAACCTTTCTTATTTGTTCTATATTGCGGATATTTACAGGAACAGGGGTCTGGAAGAAGAGGCCGATGCTTTGGAAAAAAGAGTAGAGTCAATAATCTCTGCAATCTAGTTTTCAAGAAGAAGGTTACAACCTCTTAATTCGGAATTGTTTATGCGGCCGGTAATCCTGAATGAATTGCCGGCTTCCTTTTTTCCCATATCTTCTGTCTGGACAAAAGAGCAGGAATATATATTTGCCAAATCTATAATGTTGACTCCTCCCGTTTTACCATCTTCAAGGCATTTGAAGGGGTCGGAAGGATCCCTTATCAGAACCTCCATCCAAGGCGGAGTGTCAAAAAGGCCGTCTCCCAGGGACCATGCTTGTGATAGCAATTCTGCCATGCCATATTCCGAAGCTACTTTTTGTATGCCTAATTGTTCTGTCAGTAGCTGGTGGACCTTGTCCCTTGAGAGTTCCTGTCCACGTCCCTTCATACCCCCGGTTTCTACTACTGTCAGGTTTGGATATGATATTCGATAATCTTTTGCAAAATCAAGCAATGCAAATGTTACCCCCAACAAAATTGTCTTTTGATTTGATTCTTTGAGCTGTAGTAGTGTATTGCGGAGTTCTTCAAAATTATAAAGGTAAAATCCGGAATGGGGTTTCCCGCTCATGCAGATTAGCTCTTGTGCCATGTAGACCAGGGAAGAGCCCTCCCTCTCCAGGTAAGATGGTAACAGTGCAAGGATATTGTAGCCGGATGGTTCTCCAAAGAACCTGCGGAAAGCCGATGTGAAGCTTCTGCTGTACAGGGAAAGGCTTTTTACAGGGTGTTTGGAAGGGATCATTCCGGTTGTGGCACTACTTGTGAAAATTGCCTGTGGTTGTCCGTTGAAACAGCTTATATTGTGGTTCTTGAAGAGTTGAACAGGCAAAAAGGGGATTTGCTGCAGAGTGTTGATCTTTTCCGGATCAACTCCCAGCAAAGATAGGTAGGTATTGTATGGCTGGCAATATTTGCTTTGGATTTGGAATATTTCCAGACTTTTTTTTTCAAACTCTTGTTGTGTAGAGATTTCAAAAATCTCATCTTGCAACTGCTCTTGTCTTTTGGTTATTTCAGATGGTATGGTCTGCATTGTCCATATGGTTTAACTCCAATAGTTCTGTTGCATATTTCCTGTCATTGCTAAGCCTGGGCACTTTGTTTTGGCCACCAAGTTTGCCTTTGATAAAGAACCATTTATAAAACACACCTTTTTTGATTGTTACAATTTGCAACTCTGTCATTGTTGTGTCGTTGGTCCGTTTTGCATCGTAATCCGAATTTGTGCTTCGTATTGCATTGTCCAGCGTATGTCTGAAGCTTTCAATGTTTTCGGGTTCATTTTCGAATTCCACCAGCCACTGATGGTACCCTTTTTTATTGCCGGCCATGAAGACCGGGGCAACCGTGTAGTTGTTTACAGTTATGTTGTGTGTGTTACATGCTTCTGCAAGTGCTTTCTCTGCATTGTGAATCATTAATTCCTCGCCAAAAGCATTGATATATAGCTGTGTGCGTCCTGTTATTATGAATTTGTGCGGGGAGAGGGAGGTGAACATGATGCTGTCTCCTATAAGGTATCTCCAAAGGCCTCCGTTTGTTGTTATTACCAATGCATAGTTTACTCCAGTCTTTACAGACTGTACGGTTTCGAAGGAGGTGTAGTTTCCCGAGATTGCTTTTTCCAGCATTTCAAGGGGTATGAACTCATAAAAGACTCCGTTGTCTGTGAGCAGTAACATGGATTTGTCTGCAGGATCATCCTGGAAAGCAAAGTATCCTTCGGAGGCATTGTAGTTTTCCATGTAGTTCATGTATCCGGGGAGTATTTTTTTGTATTCATTACGGTATGGTTCAAAGTTTATTCCCCCGTGCATGAATAGTTCCAGATTTGGCCAAACCTCTTTCAGGTTTGATTTTCCGGTATATTCCAGTATGCGTTTTATTAATACCAGGTTCCATGAAGGTACTCCTGAAAAGTTTGTAACATTATATTTTAGAGCGTTTTCACAAATTATTTTCACTTTCTTTTCAAAATCCGATGTGAGTGCACTTTTTTTGTTTGGTACCCTTCTCAATTCTACCCAGAACGGTGAGTTTGACAGGAGTATGGCAGAAAGGTCACCATAGTTGGACTTTCCCGTACCAAGTTCGTCCGGGGTTACGCTCCCGCCAAGGGTAAGTGCATCTCCATCGAAGATTTTAGTAGATGGGTTGTTATGCACATAGGTTGCCAGCATTTTCTGCATGCCGGCATAATGACAGGTGTGCAACGATTCTTTGGTGACAGGGATGAACTTGCTTTTTGCAGAGCTTGTTCCCGAGGATTTGGCAAACCAGGTTACAGGGCTGTTCCATAAAACATTTTGTTGTCCCTCCCTGGTCCTTATAATGTAGGGTTCAATCATATCGTAGTTCCTCAACGGAACTTGGTTGCTGAATTGCCGGTATGTGGTTTTTGGGGTAAAACCGTGTTCTTTGCCGAATGATGTCTGGCTTCCGTTTGCCATCAGTTTCCCAAACCATTTATCCTGGAACTTGTCTGGTTCCCTCCTGTTGGATTCCAGTGAGTCCAGCATGGATTGGGAGAGTATCTTGAATATGGATGTTACTATGGACATAATGTTTCTTGTTAATTTGCAAATACTTCTTGTAACACACCCAGTGATTCACAATGGATTTCCGATCCGGTATGGTAACTAATATAACGAAGCATACTTTTTATAAACTGGGTTTTTAGTTCTTTTTTTATTTTCAATCCTTCCAGGTTTTCGGGTGAAATCCTGTACAGTGTTGCCAGCAGTTCACTCTCTTCTTTGTCAAAATTAAGGTTTGGCATATTGTTTCCCAATGTATACCCGGCAGATGGTATGTCAAAAAGCATGCCTTTTGTGTGAACAGGTATTTCCGGCAAATAACCAAGGATTCCTGTGAATTTCACCAAAAAGTAAAGATGGAAATTGGAAGATCCTTTGCAAATGGACTCCAGGTCCAAAATGGAATGTTCCAAAAATGAAAATAGCCTTTTGTTTTGCTCGAACTCCTTTATGGTCCTTAGTGTAAGTTCACTCAAGAATATGGCTATTGCACTTTTGCCGATATTGCTTCTTATGGATTTGAGGTTGTATGCTGTGTTGAACTCTTTGATACTTTTTAGTTCTCCAAAATTCCTGGAAGAGGTTTCTATATCTATTATGCTCAACGGATGAAGAACAGAAAGGGTATGTCTTTTATTACCCGAAGCTTTCAGGAAAAAAGCACCGCGACCCTGCATGTTTCCGTAACCCTGGATAATGATTCCGGATTCCTTATGCCTGATGGTGTGCAATACTATGAATCTGAAGCTTTCGGGACTCATTTTTGATGGTGGTTTTTTAAAAAATCAGAGAGTTTTCTCATTGCAATTCCCCTGTGGGAGATCAAGTTTTTTTCTTCCGGAGTAAGTTCGGCAAGGGTTTTGGTATAACCATCCGGTAGGAACACCGGATCGTACCCAAATCCACCATATCCGGTTTTTTGCTCCAATATTGTACCATTGAGAATGCCTTCGAAAGTGTAGGTTCTGTTTTCCAGAATCAATGCTACAATACACCTGAAACGGGCTTTCCTGTTTTTTTGCCCCTCCAGTTCTTTGAGAAGTTTGTGCATATTGTCCAAAGAGTTGCATTCCGGCCCTGCATACCTGGCAGAGTATACTCCGGGAGCTCCGCCAAGGGCCTCTGCCTCTAGTCCGGTATCATCTGCAAAGCAATCCATACCATTTGCTTTATGTACATACCCGGCTTTGAATACTGCATTTTGTTCCAATGTTTGTCCATCTTCCGGAATATCTTCTGTTATTCCCATTTGAGAGGGGATTGTCAAATTGAAACCATCTCCAAGTATTTCCTGAGCCTCTTTGAGCTTGTGCAAATTAGAAGTAACAAACAAAATATCCATAGCAATCAAAATTGCATCAAAGATACTAAAACTTTATTTTTGTAATTAAATAAGAACTTTATGATAATCAAAAGAATTTTAACGGTATTTACAGCATTTGCCTTGTACGCATTTGCATCACCCGTAAGCGCTCAGTCCCAAAACTTTAAAATTGGGAAAAACCTTGATATACAAATGAATGTCCTTAGGGAGATTGCAATGTTATATGTTGATTCCGTAGATGTGGACAGCCTTGTTACCCAAAACACTATTAACATGCTTGCCTCTTTGGATCCTTATACTGTCCTTATACCTGACGAAGAGCGGGAGAGTCTTGAACTTCTCACAACCGGCAGTTATGGCGGGATTGGAGCAATTATCAGGAAAAACGGGGAAAACGTTCTGATTGCAGAGGTTTATGAGGGTTCACCCGCTGCCAAAGCCGGATTGATAGATGGGGACCAGATAATCGGGATTGATGGCGTAAAGGTAGCTCCCCTGCCTATAGATGAATGCAGTGCAAAAATGAGAGGCCCTTCTGGCACAGAAGTGTCGTTCACAATAAAAAAACTCAGGAGTGGCGATACCATAGAATTGAATATTAAAAGAGAGAAAATACATATTCCTGATGTTGTCTTTTACGGAATGGTGGAAGATTCGGTAGGATACATAAGGATAACCGGTTTTACAATGGGCGGTGCCCAGGATGTAAGGAAGGCTTTGTTGCACCTTAAGGAGAATCCTGCCTTGAAAAGGGTTGTGCTGGATTTGAGAGGAAATGGTGGTGGTATATTGGACGAGGCAGTGGAAATTGTCTCCCTTTTTGTTCCAAGGAACACTTTGGTTGTCTCTTCAAAAGGAAAAGTGAAGCAAGCGGATATCAACTATTATACCGCATCGGAGCCTGTGGACCTTGAAATCCCTTTGGTTGTTATGGTCAACTCTGCATCGGCTTCCTCTTCGGAAATTGTAGCAGGAGCCTTGCAAGATCTGGATAGGGCTACTATTTTGGGAACCCGGACTTTTGGTAAAGGGCTTGTGCAATCTATAAGAGATGTGGGCTACAATAACAGGATCAAGATAACAACCGCCAAATATTATACACCAAGCGGAAGATGTGTCCAGGCCATTGATTATTCTCAAAGGAACGAAGATGGCAGTGTGGGTCATATTCCCGATTCTTTGATGAAACCTTTCAAAACACTTGTGAAGGGCCGTACTGTATATGACGGAGGCGGAATCATGCCGGATGTAGAGGTGTTGCCTCAGGAATACAGCCGTCCGGTTGTTTCACTGGTGTACTCCGAACTTATGCACGAGTATTCCATTGAGTATTCCAGGGGTCATGAAACCATTGAGAAGCCATCAAGTTTTTCACTAACAGACCAAGAGTATGACCAGTTTGTAGAGTGGGCAGCAAAAAAGGAATTTGACCACAGGACTGCCAGCGAGGTTGAGTTGGATAAACTGAAAGTTGTGGCAGGCAAAGAAGAAACGGATTTGAATGTAGAGAAAGAACTGGAAAATTTGGTATCTTTATTGGGAAGGAGCAAATCTCAAATGTTGGTTGAAAGGAAGGGTGAGATAAAACCTCTTTTGGAAGAGGAGATTGTCAACAGGTACTATTACCAGAGAGGACGTGCAGAGATTATGCTCAGGAATGACATCCAGTTTGAAAGGGCAAAAGAGGTTGAAGTATTATAGTTGAATGGGTTTAGGTTTTTTGGTTTTCCCGGAATTGTGTCCGGTGTGTGGGAGATTGTTGGTGAAGGGTGAGAGACACATTTGTTTGGGATGCCTTTCGGACCTGCCCTATTCCTTTTTCTGGAATTGGAGGAACAACCCTGCTGAATTTCTTTTGAATGAGTTGTTACCTGTAGAACAAGCCGCATCTTTGATGTTGTACAGAAGTGAGAGCAATTGGAAATCTACAGTCCACCAGTTCAAATATTATGGGAACAAGGGTCTGGGTAAGTTTTTGTCTATAATGCTTGCACAGAAACTTTTGGAGAGCGGTTGGAGCGATAAATTGGATTTGGTGGTGCCTGTTCCTTTGCATTGGTACAAAGAGTGGACACGTGGTTTCAATCAAGCTGGAGTTGTAGCAAAGGTGATTGCCGAAAAGCTTAATCTCCCTTACGAACCATATTTAATTACAAGAAAAAGGTTTACCTTTACGCAAACCAAAAAAGATAAAGAACATCGTAAAAAAAGTGTAGCGAGTGCTTTTACGGTCAAAGAAAAATATTCCAAATTGTTGTCGGGTAAAAGGGTTCTTTTGGTAGATGATGTTTTGACCACGGGTGCTACAGCCTCTTCTTGCGGGAAAGCTTTGCTGGACTTTGGTGCGTTAAGTATTTCTGTTGTTACATTGGCATTTGTAGAATAATATGTTTGATTTTATAAATATTGAGCTGATAGACATTATTGATATTTTCCTGGTGGGAGTCTTGATTTTTCAGGCATACAAGTTGATAAGGGGAACCTCTGCCATGAATATCTTTACCGGGATCATTGTGTTCTATTTTATTTGGCTTTTGGTAAAGGCTTTGCAAATGGAGTTGCTGAGTGCAATAATGGGGCAGGTCATGGGTGTTGGTGTACTGGCTTTGATTATTTTGTTCCAACAGGAAATCAGGAGGTTCTTTTTAATATTGGGCACAAGGTATATGGATTCTAGGAACTATTTCAAACTTGCTTCATTCTTGTTCGGGACTAAGAAAACAGGGTTTGGAAATGAAGAACTGAACGAAATAACCCAGGCATGCCGGAGGATGTCAGAATCAAAGACCGGTGCATTGATTGTGCTGGCAAACAGGAGCTCCCTGGACTACATAATAGATACAGGTGACAGGCTGGATGCCAGGATCAGCCGGCGTCTTATCGAGAATGTTTTTTTCAAGAATGCTCCCATGCACGATGGTGCCATGATTATATCTTCATATAGGATTGTTGCTGCCAGATGTACCCTGCCTATTTCGGAAAATCCTGCCATACCGGCACATTACGGGATGAGGCACAGGGCTGCGATTGGTATTACGGAGCAGACTGATGCAGAGGTGGTGGTGGTTTCTGAAGAGACCGGGGATATTTCATATGTCTATGATGGAAAAATAAGGAAGATGAATAGTATTACAGAGCTCAGGCTGGCTATCGATAGTTCTGCGGTAGATGTTTCCTGACAGGAACTGTTTTTTTGAGTTTGAATTTCTCTTCTGTGCCATTGAAGATCCTTTTGATATTGCTTAAATGTGTGAGCCATATTATTATGGCAACAACAATGCTGAAGATCCTGAGGGTCATTGTCATTTTGTCCTGGGCAATCTCTCCGAACAACAGGTTGATAAAGAAAGGGAAACCTGTGATACCTAAAATTGCACTTAGTGAGATGTACCTGGTTATGGCAAAACTGACCAGAAAAATTGAGAAACAGATAAATACTGCGCCGGGATGGATGGCCCACAACACCCCTGTGAGAGTTGCAACTCCTTTGCCTCCCTTGAAACGGAAGAAAACAGGGAAGATATGTCCGGCAACAGAAGCTAGTCCCAAGATAATCTGGGCAGCAACATAGAGGTTTGTATCGGGTTCTATGTTGGTTGTCTTGACCAGGGATACCGCTGCGACTCCTTTAAGTATGTCAAAGGTAAACACGAACAAGGCAAGAGGCCATCCAAAAATCCTTTGTACGTTGTTGGCCCCGGGGTTTTTACTGCCGTAGTCCCTTATGTCCATTCCGTATATTACCTTGCCCAAGGTAATGGCTCCGGAGAGGGAGCCTATTGCATATGCTATTGGGATAAGTAAAAGGTTGGCAGTGGTCATTAACAACTATTAAATTTTATGCTAAGTTATAAACTTTTATCTTTGTGCAGAATAAAATGAAAACTACAGATATTAACAGAACAGAGCAAAAGCTTGGTTTTGACAAGATAAGGGCAATGGTGCAAACACTTTGCTCTACCAGTGCGGCAAAGAATATGGTTGCCGATGCTATCTTTTCCAGTGATGTGGAAGAGGTTGGGAAAGCTCTTTCCTTGACCGATGAAATGAAAACAATATCTATGCTGGAAAATAATTTTCCCGACTCTGGTTATGTTGATACTTCCCACTTTTTGGTACATCTGGAACACTCTTCGTACTGTCTGGACATCCAGTCAATACAAAATCTCAGGAAATCTTTGGATACCCTGCGGCAGATTGTTGCCTTTTTCAAGGGGACAAAAGAGGGATCCTATCCAAAAATGAAAGAGTTGATAGCACCTGTTGTGTTGTTCCCGGAAATCACTCGTAGGATAGATTCCATTTTGGATCGTTTTGGAGAGATAAAAGATAGTGCAAGTGATGAGCTTAGTGTGATTAGACGGTCAATAAGGGAAAAAGATGGTACAATCTCAAAAAAGATAAATACTCTGTTACGAAAAGGGCAGCAAGATGGTTTCATAGATGCAGAGGCCTCTGTTTCTGTGAGGGATGGAAGGATGTTGTTGCCGGTTACCGCTTCCAATAAAAGGAAGGTGCCTGGTTTTGTAGTGGATGAATCGGCAACAGGAAAGACCTTGTACATAGAGCCAATGGAGATTGTGGAGTTGAATAACCTGGTAAAGGAGCTTCATTTTGCCGAACAACGAGAGATATTGAAAATCCTTGCAGAATTTTCTGATTTCCTGAGACCATACAGGGA
>JAQWAL010000004.1:63789-69622 GCA_028707695.1 Bacteroidales bacterium
CCTTGTACATAGAGCCAATGGAGATTGTGGAGTTGAATAACCTGGTAAAGGAGCTTCATTTTGCCGAACAACGAGAGATATTGAAAATCCTTGCAGAATTTTCTGATTTCCTGAGACCATACAGGGATGATCTGATAATCTCTGCCCGTATGCTCTCATATATAGATTTCATTTGGGCCAAGGCAAGGTTTGCAGTATCAATAAATGCAGGCAAGCCGGTAATTAGCAGTGACAGGGAACTGAACCTGAAAAACGCGAGGCATCCGTTGCTGGAGAGGGCACTTGCAAGGGAGGGCAAGCCAATAGTGCCTCTCTCTTTGTCTCTTAACAAGGATAAACATATTTTGCTGATATCCGGCCCGAATGCAGGGGGTAAATCGGTTTGTCTCAAAACAGTCGGGTTGTTGCAATACATGTTGCAATGCGGGTTCTTGATTCCGGCTTCGGAAAGTTCGGAATTAATGCTGTTTGACGACATATTCATAGATATAGGAGACGAGCAGTCTTTGGAGAACGACTTGAGCACATATAGCTCACATTTGAAAAACATGAGGCAGATTCTGGAAAGTGCAGGTAAAAACAGCCTGGTACTGATTGACGAATTTGGATCGGGTACCGAACCAACTGCCGGAGGGGCTATTGCAGAGGCTATTTTGGAAGAGATTGAAAAGCTGGGTTCTTTTGGGGTAATCACAACCCATTACAGCAACCTTAAGTTTTTTGCCAGTAGCAGCAAAGGGGTGATTAACGGAGGGATGCAGTTTGATGTACAAAACATTATGCCTTTGTTCAAACTGGAAACGGGTACTCCTGGCAGCTCTTTTGCGTTTGAACTTGCAAAGAAAATGGGGTTGCCAGACTTTATAGTAAAGGCTGCCGAATCAAAAGCGGGGACGGAATTTGTGGATATGGAGAGGCACCTCAGAAAAATAGCAAGGAATCGTAAGGCATGGGAAGAGAGGTTGGCTAAGATCAAGAGTACCGACAAAACATTGGAAAATATAACCGACAGGTATCAAAAAGAGCTCTCTGGTATCCAGCAAATGAAAAAACAGATATTGGAAGAAGCCAGGGAAGAGGCTACCAGTTTGTTGGCAGAGGCAAACAAAAAGATAGAGGCAACCATTAAGGAAATCAGGGAAAGCCAGGCAGAAAAAGAGAAAACCAAGTTTGCCAGGAAAGATCTCTCCCATTTTGAACAACAGGTCAAGAGCTCAGCTCCTGCCCAGGATGACGATAAAGTAGCGCGTAAAATGGAACAGCTGATAAAGCGCAAGGAGAGGAGGGAGCAAAGGAAGTCCCGGAGTGGAACGGCTGTTTCAACTGATACAAAACCAAAGCCTTTGACTGCCACCAAGGAGGAGTTGAAGGTGGGGGACAAAGTGAAGGTGAAAGGTGGAGATTTGATAGGCGAGGTTATCCAGATGGATGCAAAACAGGTAAGTGTGGCTATAGGTTCTGTGATCAGTAAGATGTCCCGTACTAAGCTGGAGAAGATATCTGGAAATGAATACTCTGCCATTGCGTCCAAAGGGAGTCAGAAACATTTTTCTGTACGTGAAAGCGAAGATATTTCAAGAAGACGTCTGGAGTTCAAACCATCCATAGATTTGCGAGGAGAACGTCTGGAGCAGGCTTTGGAGAAGGTTACCCGTTTTGTGGATGATGCAATTATGGTTGGGGTTTCCGAAATCAGGATTTTGCATGGAAAAGGGAATGGAATTTTGCGTGAAGAGATAAGGAAATATTTGAGAACCATGTGGGGTGTCACAAAATTCAGGGACGAACATATTGAGAGAGGTGGTTCGGGCATAACCATTGTAGATTTTGACAATTAATTGATGATAAATAAAAATTGGAAGTATGAAAAGATGGTCTTTTTTGTTGGTTGCTTTAGTTTTCTTGTTTGTTAGCTCTTGCTCTGTCAAGGAAAAGCAAATTGTTTCGGTTGCAGAGGATTTCCTGGAGCTGTATTTCAAGACGGCTTATGATAGCGCTGCAACTTACTGTACACCTGAACTTGCAGAGGAGCTGAGAGGATCCATGAAATCCATTGAAAACCTCGAAGAGGGTGTACGTGAAATGATTGTAAAACAGACTGCGAGTATCCGTCAGGAGATTGTTTCTGTAGAAGAGGCTAATTCCAAGGATAGTGTAAATTTGAAATACAAGGTTTACCTGCCAAGTTTCCCGAATGGTATAGATAATAAAATGTTATTGGTAAAAATGGGGGACAACTGGCTGGTTGCCGGATTTGGTCAATGATAGAAAAATTCATATTGTTTGGCATCGTAGGTTTTTCCGGTCTGTTGGTTGATTTCGGGATAACCTGGGTACTCAAGGAGCTGTTCCGGGTAAATAAATTTTTGGCAAACGGCATTGGTTTTATGATGGCGGCTTCCAGTAATTATTTATTGAACCGTGTATGGACATTCGATAGTACAAACCCAGATATTGCAGGGGAGTATGCATCATTCATAATTATATCTTTGATTGGTTTGGTTATTAACACCTTGATATTGTATCTTTTGACCGAGAAAGCAAATACCAGAGCTATACCATTGAGTGTCAAAGCCAAATTTTATCTTTCTAAACTAATTGCCATTGGTGTTGTTACAATATGGAACTTCCTGATGAACTTTTTTATTACTTTTTCATAGATGAGCAACAAAACCAGAGCTAAATTAGTAGATACACATTCACATAGCAGTTTTTCACCAGATAGCAACATGTCATTGGAGCAGGCAGCCGTAGCTGCTTATACCGCAGGTTTGGAGGCTTTTGCAGTGACCGACCATTTGGACCTGAAGGCTCCGGGAGGCGACACCAGGTTTGCCTTTGACCCTGCAGAGCAGCAACAGGAGATTGACATTGTACAAAAAGGTACCCAGGTCAAGATTCTAAAAGGTGTGGAAATAGGTCTGCAACCAGAGAATTTGTCGGATATAAGAACTTTTTTGAAGGACCATACTTTTGATACTGTCATTGCTTCCATCCATTTTGTAGATGGAGTAGATCCTTATTATGGTGTTTATTATGAGGGAAAGCAAGAGATGCAAGCCTATGAACGGTATTTAGAAGTGATGTTGCAAATGATAGAAGAGTATCCCGATTTTGATATCCTGGGCCATTACGATTATATTGCACGCTATGCCCCGTACAGTAAACGCACAATACTGTACAAAGACCATCCCGATATTTTCGATTCTATATTCAGGTTTTTGGAATACAACGGGAAAGCTTTGGAGATAAACACAAACACATACCGGGAGAGGAACGGCAAGTCTCCTGTATTGGACCCGGATGTTCTCAAAAGGTATGCAGAATTGGGCGGGGAACTTTTGACAATAGGGTCGGATGCGCATACACCAGAAAGGTTTGGGGAGAATTTTCACCAGTACTTGGCAACGGCCCAAAAATGTGGTATCAAATATATCTCCTTCTTTGAAAAAAGGAAGGCGGTGCCAAGGAAAATAGAAACTTTCTTATAGAATGAGGCCGCTTTTATTTTGAACCACTCTCTTTTTTCTTTTCTAGCTGTTCAAGTTTTTTCTTACGCTCTTTTTTGGGAGTGCCTATGATTTTAAGGTATCTCTCAAATTGCTCCGGAGTCATTATTTTGTAGAATGACTCTTCGGTTTTGTCTTGCCATCTTTTTTGCACTTCGCGGTAACTCTCCGGGTTTTGCAATCCCCCTTTTTTCATTTTTTCAAATTCTGCCATTACTCCGGCTAGATCTGTCTGCAAGGTGGAGTCTACTTTGAAAACCTGGTAGTAATCAAGATCCAAGTCCCTTTGGAGTCTGTTTGCCTGCTCTGCAGCAATCTCTACCGGAGTTTTTTGAGGTGGTTGCTCTTGTCCAAAAACATAACCCGAAATTATAACAGCCAATATTGTAAGAATCCCTTTTTGTTTCATTTTGTAATTGTTTTCCTTGTTTTTTTTACTCTTTCAAAGAACAAAATTAATATTATATTTGTGAAATGACCTTGTATTTACTAATAAATTAATTAATTGATAAAAAAGAATCGGATGAAGAAAAAGATTATGACGGCAATATTGCTTGCCATTTTCACACTAACGCTGCATAACGAAGCCAAATCATGTACCAATATTTTGGTGACAAAAGGTGCTTCCAAAGATGGTTCCGTGATGGTTACATACGCTGCGGACTCACATCAGCTGTACGGAGAGTTGTATTACAACAGGGGAGGTAAACATGCCCCAGGGACAATGATGGATATATATGAGTGGGATACCGGAAAATACCTTGGTAAAATTGCCCAGGTTCCCGAAACATATACCACTGTAGGCAACATGAATGAACATCAGGTGATCATTACCGAAACAACATACGGCGGATTGGGTGAACTGGTGGACACTACAGGCGTGATGGATTATGGATCTTTGATTTATATAGCTCTGCAAAGGGCAAGGACAGCTCGTGAAGCAATAAAGGTAATGACAGACTTGGTGCAAGAGTATGGTTACTATTCTTCCGGGGAGTCTTTTTCCATAGCAGACAAAAATGAAGTTTGGGTGCTCGAGATGATTGGAAAAGGCACAAGAATGGAAAACGGAAAGAATGCTGATAAAGGTGCTGTTTGGGTTGCAGTGAGGATTCCCGATGGTTATATTACCGCACATGCAAACCAAGCGAGAATCACAACTTTCCCTTTGAATGATCCCGAGAACTGTCTCTATTCTCCCGATGTGATTTCATTTGCAAAGGAGAGAGGTTACTATAAAGGTGCTGACAAGGATTTCAGTTTTTCAGACACTTATGCTCCGCTTGATTTTGGTGGAATGAGAGGTTGTGAGGCCAGGGTATGGTCTGCTTTCAACATCCTTGGAAAAGGGATGATAGGGGATAAGCCATATACATATTACCAAGACTATGCAATGGGGCACAATCCCAAAAACCGTATGCCTCTTTATATCAAGCCAGCCGAAAAGGTTACCGTGAAAATGGTTGCAGATGCAATGCGTGACCACTACGAGGGTACCATCCTGGATATGACCCAGGACATCGGAGCAGGTGGTAATGAACTGCCTTATCGCTGGAGGCCAATGACTTTTGAAGTGGATGGACAAAAATATTACAACGAAAGGGCTATTGCTACCCAGCAAACCGGTTTCTGGCTATTGGGTCAGGCCCGCAATTGGCTGCCGGATGCCATTGGAGGGATCCTTTGGTTTGGTGTGGACGATGCTGCAACCTCTGCATTGACTCCAGTCTACTCATCATCTTTGGATGTTCCGGAATGTTTCAGGGTTGGAAACGGTAATATGACAACCTACTCAGAGACATCTGCATTTTGGATTTTCAACCGGGTTTCAAATTTTGCATATTCAAGATATAACAGGATTGCTCCTGATGTGAAAATTGCAATTGATAAACACGAACTTACTGCAATGGAAAGGGTTCCTGCCATTGATGCTGCTGCTTTGGAAATTTACAAAAGCTCTCCTGAAAAGGCCCGTGAATTCTTGACTGATTTCTCGGTAAATACTGCCCAACAACTGTTTTCGACATGGGTAGAGCTGGACAAATATCTCCTTATCAAGCATCTTGATGGTAATGTTAAAAGAGAGAACAGCCCTGGTTGTTTTATGGATAACGGCAGTGGCAAAAACATACCCGCATCTCCAATGTTCCCTGGCTATTCAGAAAAATGGAAACGCGCAGTCAAAGAAGATGCAGGTGAAAAACTCAAAGTGAAGGAGTAGCTAGTTGCCCAATGGATCTTCGACTTTGCCGGCGAACAGGATTGCATTTGTAGATTGCTCCCAGATTGCAAAGAGGAAAGGCTTGTCTGCCCGGAACACCTGC
>JAQWAL010000004.1:69722-71435 GCA_028707695.1 Bacteroidales bacterium
GAAAAACTCAAAGTGAAGGAGTAGCTAGTTGCCCAATGGATCTTCGACTTTGCCGGCGAACAGGATTGCATTTGTAGATTGCTCCCAGATTGCAAAGAGGAAAGGCTTGTCTGCCCGGAACACCTGCTTGTCAGGGCCGGCAGAGGTCAGTTCAAAGCCTATTGAGGTAACAGCAGCCGCTTCACCTCCCTCTTCGTTGATCTCAATGGCTGTCTTTTGAAGTACTTTGGAAATCCTTAAAGCACCTACTGGATATTCGGCTATACCGGTAAAGTTTGCATTATTGTCAAACGCATCGGTTATGCCGATTCCCTTTAGGAGATCATTGAATTCCAAATCATATTCAAATTTGAATTTGGGAAGGTAAATATCTACTTGAGAGGTTCTGCTCATTGAGGTTATGTTTTCCCAGTTATTGCCAGAAGCAATTATTTGGCAGAGTCTTTCCAGACCGGTCCCATTCGTAGGTACGATAATAGAAGCCTTGAAAGCACCGTTTCCAAACGGAAGTGTGATGGAGTTGAACCCTTCTCCTTGGAAGTTTTCGGTTTTCATGCTCTTGAACATTGCAGGGACAATGCTTTTTTCTCCGTTGGAAAGTTCAAAAGTCATTGGCGCAGTATCGGCTTTATTAAATTTATCTTTCCAGGGGGCCTTGAAATAGAGTGCGTTTATCAAAAACATAACCTCATTGTTTGCTATTTTGTCAAGGATCTTATCAATCATTCCATTGGTGTTTTTGGAGCACCAGCTGTTGATTGTGTTGAGGCTTTCTGTGGTTTTGTTTTGGAAATCAAGTGCAGAGGCATATGCTTTGAACCAGGTGTTGTTGGTCTGTAAAAAGCCAGGCTTTACAGGAAACTCATTATGGTACCATATTGAATTGGCTATGTGCACCTTGCTCAAAACATCGGCAAAGGGCAATGTCTCCATCATTTTCCTGAAATAACCATTTACATCCTGGTCTGTGATACCAGTGAAGCCAAGAGCCTCTTTGATTTGCTCTTTGGTGTTGCCTTGCGCCCCATTCCAGGCCATTGCCATTGCAAGGTTAAGGCTAAGCGGAGAGATCATTACGTTTTTGATCTCGCCCGAAGTCGCTTGATCCTGAGTAATCATATCCAGGAATTCAAAAGCAAGGAGATTCCCGTTGGAGGAAACTTTAGTTTCACCCGCAGTAAGAATGATAACCGGAGGTTCTGTCGTTTCATTCAGGGTGGTCTCTTTTTCGCAAGAGGCAGCATTCAGAACGACTAAACAAATTGTAAAACTGAACCATTTCATAACTTAATGGTATTAAATAATAAATAAATGCAGGGGATGCAGGTGTAAGGTTTTGGTTCTGAGCCTTTGGTTATGCTTTGATTGCCTATGCAATATCGTATTTTTTTTGGCATACACAAAAAAATTGAGAAGTAAGGTTTACTATCAATCTGCAAGGTGTGTAATTCGTGATAACAGTTCGTCTCCCAGTTGGTTTTTCTCTTCTATGTGTTTTTTAACTGCAGAAACAAATTTGTTACTTTCGAAAATCCCTCGTACCTGTTCAAAATCCATAAGGCACTCTTGATGGTTCCCATCTGCACCAAAACCTGTCATGGCACTTAAAGAGAATTCCTTGCGGGCATCTTCGTAAAGCAGATTATCAAGACCCACAACAGCCTCCCTCCATTTTTCCACAATCGTACAAATATCCTTGGCTGTAATTGCAGC
>JAQWAL010000004.1:71535-82117 GCA_028707695.1 Bacteroidales bacterium
CAAAACCTGTCATGGCACTTAAAGAGAATTCCTTGCGGGCATCTTCGTAAAGCAGATTATCAAGACCCACAACAGCCTCCCTCCATTTTTCCACAATCGTACAAATATCCTTGGCTGTAATTGCAGCTGCCTCACCGTTCTGACCGTGACAGTTGCTAAAAAAAAGAGAGTGTTCGGCAGAGTAATTGCGACTTAATATTGTAGATTGTCCTACAAAACACTTTTCAATTGTAGTTCCGGAGTCTATCCTGGCACCGGAGCAAATTATAAAGTCTTTGCAATAGCTCCCATGTCCAATATACACCGGGTCGTTGACATTGCTGTTGATAGATCCGTTTTCCAACAACAGAGCACCCTCAATTTTGGCGCACTCCCCAATTTTGACACAACTGATTAACCCTGTATTGGTAATCATAACATTATCGCCAATATGTCCTTTGTCACAAGAGTGTTTTGTATATATATTGGATTAAAGCCCTCTTGGACAAATATTTTGCTCCAATTGTCGCAGCTGCAGCCCTGACTTTGCAGAACTTCTGTTTCGCTCTTATTAATAGCCCGGTATTTTTTCATGATGCCAATTTATAAAAAAGAACTTTTGGTTATGTCGGATTTTTACAAAACTTATTAATTATCTTTGTTAATCTAAAGATTTAGAACAAAGGCATTTTGTATAATGCAAAAATGTAAGCATATGTTATACGAACAGACAATAAGGCAAATTTTCGAATCACAAAAGGGAAACATAGGTGTGGGGAAGGTTGCAAGCTATATCCCGGCTCTTTCCCAGGTAGACCCAAACAACTATTCGATATCTGTCTGCGACCTGGAAGGGGGTGAGTTTTCCATAGGTGAGAGTGATAAAAAATTTACCGTGCAGAGTATTTCCAAGGTTTTCACCCTTGCAATGGCCAGCCGTTTTTTGGAAGATGAACTCTGGCACTATGTTGGCAGGGAGCCTTCCGGAACCTCATTCAATTCTCTGATACAGCTGGAACAGGAGAAGGGGATACCCCGGAATCCTTTCATAAATGCAGGGGCATTGGTGGTGACGGATAAACTGATAGATCTTTACAAAAAACCTAAAAAAGAGATTCTGGAGTTTGTGAGGGAGTTGTGCAACGACCAGGATGTCTACTATAACAAAGAGGTGGCTGTTTCGGAGTTGGAGAACTCATACAGGAACATGGCATTGGCCAATTTCATGAAGAGCTTTGGTACAATCAAAAACGACCTGGATACAATCATGGATATCTATACCAGCCAGTGCAGCATCAGCATGACCACCCTAACACTGGCCCGAGCCTTCCTTTTTTTGGCAAACAAAGGGGTGGTTCCTTCCACCGGAAAGGCAATGGTGAGCCCGCGTACTGCCAAGAGGCTGAATGCTCTTATGTCTACTTGTGGGCTTTACAACGAATCGGGGGACTTTGCCTACAGGGTAGGTCTTCCCGGTAAAAGTGGAGTTGGAGGTGGTGTTGTGGCCATTATACCAGGAAAGCTTTCAATAGCAGTGTGGAGCCCCGAACTAAATGCCAATGGTAATTCCCACAGGGGAATAGAAACATTGGAGCAATTCACGACCAAAATAGGAATATCAGTTTTTTAATATTCAGGCAAATAATTAATATCATGAAAAACAGACTATCAGTAAATATTTTAACGGCTATATTAGTGTTGTTTCCAATTCTCTTCTCACCTACGGAATCGTACGGTCAACGCCGCTCCAACAATAAACAAGAGAAGGAAAAAAGAGATTCCAAGGAGGGGAAAAGGGAGCTGAAAATGGAAGATATTTTAAAATGGAACAGAATAACAGAGAGTGCGTTATCTTCTGATGGAAAGCATATTGCCATTAAGTTGGAGCCTTGGAAAGGCTCTGCAACAGTCAAACTTTACAACAATAAAGGCACTCAGCTTTTCCATTCCGATTCATCCGGCACGATTGCCTTTGATTATTATGGCAAGTACCTTTTTTTCAAGAAAGAAAAAAGTAAAGAGGAACAAGACTCAAAAAATGGCTATAATTTGGGTATGTTGTCATTGGATGATTACAATGCAGAGTATTTTGAAAATGTAAAAAGTTTCCACGCACCCGGGAAAAAGGGGGGAATGTTGTTTGTTTTGGGAAAAGATTCTACACTCAGGATAGTTGCACCAGGAGATGAGGGTTGGAAATTAAATGGGAAAGTAGACAAGTACAGCGTATCTGAAAATGAGAACTCTTTGCTGACAACTCAAGGGGGTGCTGTTGTCAAATATGAATTTCCCTCATTCAAAACAGATACCATTTGGAAAGGAAAGGGCAAAATACACTCCCTCTCTTTGAATGAAGATGGCTCTCAGGCAGCTTTTTTGGCGGGAGATACTCTTTATTTGAATGTTGGGGATAAACAGGCATACATGATAGCAAACGGGGTTTCCCAAAGCAGGAAGCTAAAATTCTCTCCCGATGGCACAAAACTTTATTTTGGATTCAAAATCCCTTTGCCGGAAAAGGACACTACCATAGCAAAAGATGATTTTCCCCAGGTTCATATCTGGAACTGGAATGAGAAAACACAGTTCACACAACAAGTTGTAGACAAAGAGAGGGACAAGAAGGCAAGTTTACTGGCTGTTTACCATTTGGACAAGGGCTCTTATTATACAATTACCAACGAAAATGTTTCTGATGCAATTTTGGTGGACAAGGGTGACTCGCCTTTGGTGGTGGCTGTTTCTGATACCGATTACCAAATGGAAAGCATGTGGACCGGGCGTTCCAAATATGATGTTTACTTGATTGACACCTATCTGGAGAGAGCGCTTTTTGCACTTAAAGGAATTGATGGTTATCCAAGAATATCTCCTTCAGGCAAATTCCTGTATTGGTACAGTGCACCTGATAGTAGCTGGGCTACATTTTCCATGGATACAAAAGAGCAGAAATTGGTGACTTTGCCCGATGTGTTGCCGGTTTTTGACGTTGAAAACGATGTGCCTGACTGGCCATCTTCTTACAGGGCTGCCGGTTGGAGCAAAGATGACAAGGAGTTTTTTGTTTATGGACAATATGATATTTGGAAAGTAGATCCTGATGGTGATGAGGAACCGGTAAACATGACCGTCAATGGCAACTCTTTGGGAATAACATACCGCTACATAGCAGCTGACCCCAAAGAGGAGTTTGTAAACTTTGACGGAAACACCCTGTTGATTGGGTTTGACAACAACACCAAAGGATATGGCTATTATCTATTGGGAGTAAAAGGAGAACAACCCAAAACCCTGTACAATGGCGATTTTATGCTAGGAACCCCGGTAAAGGCTGCCAATGACAATTCATGGATATTTACCAAGGAGAGGTTTGACCAATTCCCTGATATTTGGTATAGTTCAAACGATTTTTCCAAAAACACCAAAATCACAGAGGCCAACGGCCAGCAAGGAGATTTCATTTGGGGCAGTGCAGAGCTTGTAGAATGGACTTCATATGACGGAGTGCAGTTGCAGGGTGTGGTTTACAAACCCGAAAACCACGATCCTTTAAAAAGATACCCTGTGATAGTGAATTTCTATGACAAGAACTCTGCTACTCTGCACTCTTATCGTACACCTGAGGCGCATCGTTCTACAGTAGATTACCATTGGTACAACAGTCATGGTTATGTCATATTCAACCCCGATGTTGTCTATAAAGATGGTTACCCGGGGGAGAGTGCGTTCAATGCTGTGATGCCAGGGATTTCCAAACTTATAGAAGAAGGTATCGCAGACCCTGAACGTATCGGAGCCCAGGGTCATAGCTGGGGCGGATACCAGGTTGCTTACCTTGCAACCCGCACCAACCTGTTTGCTGCCATAGAGTCTGGAGCTCCTGTTGTGAACATGTACAGTGCCTATGGAGGAATCCGTTGGGGTACAGGACTCAACCGCTCCTTCCAGTATGAACACCAGCAAAGCCGGATAGGAAAGACTCCTTGGGAATCACCTTTGCGTTACATGGAGAACTCACCAATCTTTACAATGGACAAAGTCAATACCCCTATCCTTATCATGCACAACGACCAGGATGGTCACGTGCCTTGGTACCAGGGGATTGAATTTTTTGTTGCCCTCAAAAGGTTGCGCAAGCCTGTTTGGTTGTTAAACTATACCGGGGAGGTGCATTGGCCCCAAAAACTCAAGAACAAGATAGATTTCCAGTTGAGGATGAAGCAGTTCTTTGACCATTACCTGAAAGATGCTCCGGCCCCCCAATGGATGGAACCCGGCATATCTGCAATTGAACTTGAGACGAAAACCGGATATTAGATTGCTCTGCTATGGTTAATTGAAAGTTTTAAGTTATATTTGTTCTTGACTTAAAACTTAAAGCCTATGGAGAAAATCTTCCCCCGGCAACTTGTCGTGCCCACCATAATATTGATGGGTGTCGTTGTGGGTCTGGTACTCTACCTGTTTTACATGTCCAGGATGACTTCTTACCTTACCGATGACCCTTCTGCTTGCGTTAACTGTCACATAATGGCTCCCTATTACCAATCCTGGCAAAAAAGCTCCCACCAGCCATGGACCACCTGCAATGATTGTCATGTTCCACAGGATAATTTTGTAAGGGGATATGCTTTTAAAGCAAAGGATGGTTTGTACCATGCTGCAATTTTCACCTTAAGAGCAGAGCCTCAGGTGATAAGGCCAAGGGCAGAGAGTTATGGAGCTATCATGGAAAACTGTATCAGGTGCCATACACAGTTGAATACTGAGTTTGTAAAGACCGGTATGGTGAAATATTCACAAGTACATGACGGGAAAGCCCGTGCTTGTTGGGATTGTCACAGGGAGGTGCCTCACGGGATAATTTCCAACCTGGCAATGAGCCCTAATGCAATAGTGCCCCTGCCGGACTCCCCTGTACCTTCGTGGCTGAAAAAAATGATGAAATAATAAAACTTGAACTCTATGAGAAAATTCTATGAGAAACACAAGACGGCCCTTTTATGGGTGCTTTTCGGGGGAACCATAGTGGTGGTTTTCCTGTTGGGCTTGCTGGCATCTTCGGTAACCGAAAGACGGGCCGAAATTGCTACCTTATTCAATAATAAGCGTGTAGAAATTTCCGGAATTGAGGCACGCAACCAAATTTGGGGGGAAAATTACCCTCGGGAATATGAAACATGGCTCAAAACCAAGGAGATGGATTTTGAGAGCAAACATCATGGCAATATTTTCCAGGATGTGTTGGAAGAGAGGCCGGAGATGGTTGTACTATGGGCAGGATATGCGTTTTCCAGGGATTACAGTGCTCCCAGGGGACATGCCTATGCCATAGAAGATGTTACCAATACACTCAGGACGGGAGCTCCTTTTACAGAAGAGGAAAACCTGCAACCTGCAACCTGCTGGTCTTGCAAAAGCCCGGATGTGCCCCGTATGATGGCTGAGGTTGGGATAGAAAATTTCTATAAAGAAAAATGGTCCCATTTTGGAGAAGAAATTGTAAACCCTATTGGTTGTGCAGATTGCCATAATCCGGACAACATGAACATTTCCATTTCAAGGCCTGCTTTGGCAGAGGCTTTCCAAAGGATGGGCAAGGATATTGACAACACCACCATACAGGAGAGAAGGACACTTGCTTGTGCACAATGCCATGTGGAGTACTATTTCAAAGGAGATGGCAAATACCTCACTTTTCCGTGGGACAAAGGTACAACGGTAGAGGATATGGAGGCATACTACGACCAGGCCGGCTTTTCTGACTGGACGCATGCTTTGAGCAAAGCTCCCATGCTAAAGGCTCAGCACCCCGATTATGAATTGTTCATGATGGGTCCACACGCAAAAAGAGGCCTTTCATGTGCCGATTGCCATATGCCATACAAATCTGACGGAGCCATCAAATATAGTGACCACCACTTGGTTTCTCCTCTTAAATACATAGACCGCACTTGCCTTACTTGCCACAGGGACAGCGAGGAACAACTTATGAATTATGTCTACGAATACCAGGACAAGATTCTTGAAACCCGCGACAGGGTAGAGAAGGAGCTGGTAAAGGCTCATGTGGGTGCAAAATTTGCTTGGGACAGCGGGGCTTCCGAAAAACAGATGGAGCCGGTTCTGAAACTTTTACGTGCAGCCCAATGGAGATGGGATTTTGCTGTTGCTTCCCATGGTGCTTCTTTCCATGCCCCTGTGGAGACTCAACGAATCCTATCACATAGTCTGGACAAAAGTTACCAGGCACAATTGGAGGTGAACAAAGTGTTGAGGGATTTGGGCATTACAAGTGATTATCCAAATCCGGACATATCTACAAAAGAGAAAGCTCAGCAATACATTGGGCTTGATATGCCAAAACTCAAAGCAGATAAAGAGAAATTCAAAACTACAATTGTACCGGAATGGTTGGCAAAAGCGAGAGAAAACGAAAAATTGCTGTAGAAGAGGTTATCATAATCTCGGCTGTATTGATTGCAGGGTTAGCCCTGCAATTTTTTTCAGGCCCTTTTGACAAAAGGTTCCTGGCATATCCTGTCAACCTGGTGTTCCTGGGGTTGCTAGCATTGGTGTTCTTCATGAAAAAAGGCGCTGCCCTTTCCAGGATGGCCTCCGGCACACTCTCTGTGATACTCCTTGCTGCAGTCACTATTGCCGCGTTGTGGATGGGGCTGGTGCCAGGTAACATGGTTAAGGTATCGTGGCCTTTTGTGCTGCTCTATCTGATGTTGCTGGTAAACCTGACTGCAATAACAGCATTGAGGTTAAAGTCATTTTCTGCAAAGCAAATCCCTTTTATTTTGAATCATGTGGGATTGTTGGTATTATTGTTTTCTGCAGGGCCTGGTTCTGCAGACAAATCCAGGTTTTTCATGACTGTGATGGAGGGTTCCACAGAGTGGAGGGGAGAGCCTTCGGGAACAGGAAAAGATGCACAAGTGGTGGAATTGCCTTTGGCAATTGAACTTGTAAATTTCTCCATGGAAGAGTATCCTCCAAAATTGGGGGTTGTGGATAAAACCACCGGAGAGGCAATGCCATTGGGTAAACCTCATTTTTTTGAGGGCACTCTAAATGCAGAGTCCCAAATAGCAAGATGGGAGTTTAGGGTAGATTCAATAGTGGACAGGCCAAGGTATGCACCGGCAGCTTATGTGTTGGCAACGGAAATTGAGACAGGAACTGTTAATGAAGGGTGGGTAACCTGTGGTAATTATTTCCAACATTTCAAGATACTGGACCTGACAGAAAACTTGTGTGTGGCCATGACATTTCCGGAACCAAAAAGCTATACGTCAAATGTCAAGGTTTACACACCAGATGGTCAGGTCAAAGCAGCGGAGATAGAGGTGAATTCTCCCATGACAGTAGGTAACTGGAAGATATACCAGTTTTCTTATGATACCCAAAAGGGGAAAGATTCTGAATACTCTGTATTTGAATTGGTTTATGATCCATGGGTAATACCACTTTACATAGGTTTTATAATGATGTTGTTTGGGGCAATTACCCTTTTTTGGAAAGGAGGTAAAAAATGAGTTGGAACGAATTCATCTATTTTGCAATAGGATCTCTGTTGTTTTGGATTTCAGGGACAATACTTATTTATACCTCTAAAGGTGCCAGGTTGGGTAATATCCTTATTTTATCCGGTATAGTTTTATTTGGCTCTTTTATAGTTGGTTTGTGGATAGGGAAAGGCCATCCGCCATTGAGGACGATGGGTGAAACTCGTTTATGGTACTCCTTTTTTATTAGTATTGTGGGTTTTGTTACATATTTGCATTGGAAATACAAATGGATAATGGGTTATAGCGTTGTGGTTGCAGGTGTTTTTGTTTTTGTTAACCTCCTCAAACCAGAGATACACACTACCAACCTTATGCCTGCACTCCAAAGTGTGTGGTTCGTACCCCATGTTACTGTTTACATCTTGTCATATGCTCTGCTTGGAGCAGCCACAATTGCCTCTTTTATTGCAATAAAAGAGTTGAAAAAGGGAGAGTATGGCCTTATGCCGTTAATTGACAATCTTGTATACATAGGATTGGGATTCCTTATGATGGGAATGCTCATGGGTGCGCTTTGGGCTAAAGAGGCTTGGGGTGATTTTTGGTCTTGGGATCCAAAAGAGGTTTGGGCATTCATAACAGCTGGAGCATATCTGGTTTATATCCACGCGCGTATATTGAAATTTCGTTTGAATTTATTGCTTTGGCTTCTTCCTTTGGCATTTGTGCTGCTTATGATAACTTGGATTGGTGTAAATTATTTGCCTGCAGCACAGGGTAGTATCCATGTTTATTGATAAAATGCCAAAAATTATTTGCAATTGATTTAAAAAGTAACATAACTTTGTCCCCATAAAAGAGAAAAATGAACCTATACTCAAATATCCATTCAGTACATCATCATCACCTACGGTTAAACGGTAGGCGCGATTTGCTGTGTGTATATTCGGGATAATTTTTTGAAATATATTTTAGCATAAGAGGGCTTACCGGTTGGTGAGCCCTCTTTTTTTTTTAATACTTATTGATAGCATGATTAGAATTGCAATCCAGGCCAAAGGCCGTTTGAACGAAGAGAGCATTGAATTGCTCAGGGAGTCGGGTCTCTCTGTGGACGAGAGTAAAAGGAAATTATTGGCAAAATGCGGGGATTTCCCATTGGAGGTCCTCTATTTGAGGGACGACGATATACCAGGTGCTGTTGCTATGGGTGTGGCAGACATAGGTATAGTGGGTTTGAACGAAGTAGCAGAAAAAAGGGAAAATGTGAGCGTGGTTCATAAACTTGGATTTGGCAAATGCCGTATTTCATTGGCTATACCTAAAAGCGAAGGCTACGAAGGACCTTCCTATTTCCAGGGGAAAAGGGTTGCAACTTCTTACCCGGCCTTATTGGAGAATTATTTTGCAGAAAATGGTGTTAAGGCAATCATACACAAGATTGCAGGATCTGTAGAGGTAGCTCCGTCTGTGGGAATGGCAGATGCTATATTTGATATTGTAAGTTCCGGAGGTACGCTTGTAGTAAACGGTCTGAAAGAGGTTGAGAGGGTTTTTGAATCGGAGGCGGTGCTGATTTCCGGGAAAAACCTTGATAATACAAAAATGGAGATTGTTTCACAGTTGGTATCCAGGTTCGAAGCTGTAGAACGCAGCAGAGGAATGAAGTATTTGTTGATAAACCTTCCTGAAAACAAGATAGAAGAGGCATCCAGGATAACTCCCGGTCTCAGGAGTCCCACAATCTTGCCATTGGCACAACAGGGTTGGTGCTCTATGCACGTGGTGGTAGAAGAGAAAGATTTGTGGAGCAAGCTGGAAAGGTTAAAGAACCTTGGAGCAGAAGGTATACTTGTGCTCTCTCTGGATAAGATAATGCCCTGAACTTTAATGAAATTTTATCAAGACCAAAATGAAAACATATAATAATCCAGATAAAAGCCTGTGGGCTGGTATAGCGAAAAGACCATCCAATTACAATTCCGGTTTGGAGAGTAGTGTCAGGAAGATAATCTCACAGGTACAGGAAAGTGGAGACAAAGCGTTGTTCCGGTTGACAAAGGAGTTGGACGGGGTAACTTTGGATAAACTTTACTTAGATACCAAAGAGATAGATGAACTCTGTAACCAGGTTGATTCTTCATTGAAAGAGGCAATTGAAATTGCCATCTCCAACATTTCCAGATTCCATTCGTCTCAAAAACAGGAGCCGTTAGTGACTGAGACAATGCCAGGGGTAAAATGTGTGCTCAAAAGTTTACCTATAGAAAAGATAGGCTTGTATATTCCAAGTGGCTCTGCCCCTTTGTTTTCTACAGTACTGATGTTGGGTGTTCCGGCACAATTGGCAGGTTGCAAGGATGTGGTATTGTTTACTCCGCCCTCAAAAGATGGTATGATTGCCCCTGCAATTGCATACTGTGCAAGAAGACTGGGGATAGAAAAAATTGTGACTTTAGGTGGTGCTCAAGCTGTTGCTGCAATGGCCTATGGTACGGAGAGCATAGTAAAAAGGGACAAGATTTTCGGACCGGGTAATAGTTATGTGACCAAGGCAAAAGAGTTGGTTTCACAGGTTGTTGCTATTGATATGCCTGCAGGGCCATCGGAGTTGATGATAATTGCAGATGATTGTTGTGTCCCTGCTTTTGTTGCATACGATTTGTTGTCTCAGGCAGAGCATGGTCCCGATTCCCAGGTGTTGCTGTTGAGTGATTCGGCTGTGGTTGTAGAGAATGTAATCAGAGAAGTTGGAATGCTGTCAGCCAACCTTTCCAGGAAACAACAGGTAGAGGGCGCTTTGTTTAACAGTTGTGCAATTTTGTTTGACAAGTTGGAAAATGCTTTGGATTTTTCCAACTTCTATGCCCCTGAACACTTGATTATAAATACTGGAAATTCATGGGATATGGCAAATTCTGTTACAGCTGCCGGGAGTGTTTTCATCGGGAATTACTCTCCGGAAAGCGCAGGGGATTATGCTTCCGGCACCAATCATACTCTGCCTACAGGAGCGTGGGCAAAATCTTACAGCGGGATTTCGCTGGATAGTTTCATGCACAAGATCACATTCCAGGAGTTGACAA
>JAQWAL010000004.1:82217-85304 GCA_028707695.1 Bacteroidales bacterium
TTGGAGAAATTCAACGGAATTGTGGTGATTGACGAGGCATATATAGATTTTTCCGGAGACCAAGGTTATATCTCTTGTTTGAATGATTATCCCAATCTTGTAATATTGAGAACAATGTCCAAATCAAGAGGTTTGGCAGGATTAAGGGTGGGTTTTGCATATGCATGTGAAAAGATAATCTCATATATGGATATGGTAAAGTATCCATACAACTTAAATACCAATAGTCAAAGAGTTGCCATCAAAAGTTTTGTACAAGACGGAATGGAGAGCGTGAAGAGCATCATGGATGAGAGGGAGAGGTTGGCTATTGAGCTTTCTAAAGTCAAGGGGGTAAATAAAGTCTATCCAAGCAAAGCAAATTTTTTGTTGGTGGATATTGATAACCCGGCAGAAAAAGTAAAAATGCTTAAGAACCATGGTGTTGTCGTTAGGGACAGGAGCAAGGAGCCGGGTTGTGAAGGATGCGTGAGGATTTCAGTTGGAAAGAGAGCCCAGAATGATCTGCTACTGGATTTGCTCAATGGGAAAATTGACAAGGTGTTTCAAGATAAGCTAGAGTTTTCCAGGGTTACAAATGAAACATCTGTCACACTAACCCTCTTTCCAGGTGACAACAAGGTCAGGGAAATCCATTCCGGTATTGGGTTCCTGGATCATATGCTGGATCTTTTTTGTGTCCACTCAGGAGTGGGAATGGACCTGTATGTTGTTGGTGATATTGATGTAGACCAGCATCATACAATTGAGGATATAGCCATTGTGCTAGGAGAAGCTATTGCTGCAATGTACAAATCCAAAAACAAGGGGTATAACAGGTATGGTTTTGCTTTGCCAATGGATGAATCACGTGCCGAAGTGTTGTTGGATCTTGGAGGGCGGTTCTCTTTTGAGTGGGATGTAAAGTTCGAATTTGAATTCACAGGTGATTTCCCTGTCCAGATGTATAGCCATTTCTTTGAAACATTGGCTTCCAACGGTAAATTCAATTTGCAAATGAAGGCTTCCGGTAAAAACGACCACCATATTGCCGAAGCATTGTTCAAAGCCTTTGCAAGGAGTCTGAGGATTGCCCTGAGCAATAATGTGGCAGATTATGAGTTGGCCAGCAGTAAAGGTTTGGTTTGAATGGAATAGGATATTATGTTAAAAACAACTAAGATATGATAGCGATTTTGGATTATGGTGCCGGAAATGTTTTTTCTTTGGGGAATGCCATTGAAAGGAGCGGGAAGAGTTTTGTGGTTACAGACAATATTGATGATTTGAAGGCTGCGTCACATATTGTACTGCCAGGTGTTGGTGATGCTTCCAGGGTAATTGCACAGATGGAGAGGCGCGGATTGCTCAATTTCCTTGCAACCACCAAAAAACCTGTATTGGGTATTTGTATAGGCATGCAGGTTTTGTGTTCTTTCAGCGAAGAGGGAGATACGTTGTGTGCCGGTGTTTTTGCAGAGAGGGTGCTTAAGCTAAGGGGTGGGGATGTGAAGATCCCGCATATGGGGTGGAACCAGGTAAATGATTTGAAAGGGCCTCTTTTCAAAGGAATAGAGAATGGTGAGTGGTTCTATTTTGTACACTCATACGCGCCATCCCCGGGGCCGGCTACGATTTCCAAAACGACACATGGGCAGTTGTTTTCCTCTGCCCTTAATATCAGGAATTTCTACGGAACGCAATTCCATCCCGAAAAAAGTGGTATTGCAGGTGAAAAGCTGCTTCGTAATTTTTTTGAATTGAAGGAGATAGATTAAATTTTTTTGAAATGGTTGAAATGAAAAATATATACAAAGTGATACCTGCCATGGATATTATTGATGGAGGCTGTGTGAGGCTCACCATGGGAGATTATGGCATGGTTAAGAAATACAGTTCCAATCCGCTGGACGTAGCTAAAGATTTTGAAAATGCAGGGTTCAAAAAGATTCATATCGTGGACCTGGATGGTGCAAAGTCCAATGCGCCCAGGAATCTGCAAATAGTAAAAGATGTATCGCAAAATACAAGACTGGAAATACAATTTGGAGGAGGAATCAAGAGCCTTGAAAGTGCCGGGAGCGCTTTTGAATATGGGGCCGATTCCATAATACTGGGGAGTGTTGCAGTAAAACAGCCCGAAATTGTTGCCAGCTTAGTAGAACTATATGGCAAAGAGAGTATTATATTGGGTGTAGATGTCAAAGAAGGAAAGATATCGATAAATGGATGGAAAGAACAGGTAAATATAGATATAAATAAGTTTATTTCCAGTTATGCTACACTTGGTATAAATAGGGTTATATGTACAGATATCTCCAAGGACGGTATGTTGAGTGGACCAACTTTCCAATTGTACCAAAATTTGAAACAACAATTTCCTTCTGTTAATATCATTGCTTCTGGAGGTGTTTCCAGTGAACAGGATATTATTAAATTGATCTCTATGGGGATAGATGGTGTTATTGCTGGTAAGGCTTTTTATGAAAACAAGATTGACATTAATTTTTTGGTAGAATGGTTGCAAAACGAATAATACCGTGCCTGGATGTGCACGAAGGTAAAACTGTAAAAGGTGTGAATTTTGTCGACCTCCAGGAGGTTGGCAACCCGGTAGAGCTGGGAAGGTATTATTCACAGCAGGGTGCAGATGAGCTGGTTTACCTGGACATTAGTGCTACCAACGAAGGGAGGGGTATTTTCCGGAAACTTGTAAAGGAGGTTGCGCTTACACTGAATATCCCGTTTACGGTGGGTGGCGGGATCAAGAGCCTGGAAGATGCCTCTGCAATGTTGGAATCGGGTGCAGACAAGGTCTCTTTAAACAGTTCTGCAATCGGGAACCCGGCAATCATAGACCAGATATCAAAAGCATATGGATCCCAATTTGTTGTAGTGGCAATTGATGCATCATTTGTAAACGGTAAATGGAGGGTTTTCACAAATGGTGGTAAAAGGGAGAGCCAAAGGGAACTTTTTGAGTGGGCAAAAGAGGCAATGGAAAGAGGCGCAGGAGAGATCCTATTTACCTCCATGGACAAAGATGGAACAAAAAGTGGGTTTGAATATGATACACTCAAGAAGTTGAACCAGGTTTTGGGGATTCCA
>JAQWAL010000059.1 GCA_028707695.1 Bacteroidales bacterium
TTTGTAGTCCCACCAGGACTCGAACCTGGATCTGAAGTTTAGGAAACTTCCGTTCTATCCCTTGAACTATAGGACCATAGAACTATTTGGAATCATAAGCCCATTTGTAATACATAGAACCCCATGTGAATCCGGCACCGAAAGCTGAGAATATTAACACATCACCTTTCTTGAATTTTTTTTCAAATTCCCATATCACCAATGGGATGGATGTTCCGGCTGTATTTCCAAATTTTGCAATGTTAATCAAAATTTTCTCTTTTTGCAAACCCATTCTTTTGCCAGTAGCTTCTATTATCCTCATATTTGCCTGATGAGGAACTAAATAGGCTATATCTTGGGATGTCAAAGAATTTTTTTCCATTATTTCAACAGATACATCTGCCATACGGCTGACAGCATTTTTAAAGACTGTCTGACCATCTTGGTAAATGTAGTGCTCCCTGTTTTTCAATGTCTCTTCTGTCGGAGGATACATAGACCCACCTGCTTTTTGGTAAAGGAAGTGCCTTCCCACTCCATCTACATGCAAAATAGAGTCCAATAATCCTGCACCATCTTCCTGGGTAGGCTCAATCATCATTGCAACAGCGGCGTCACCAAACAAGGGGCATGTAGTCCTGTCTGTGTAATCTGTCATTGCAGACATCCTCTCACCTGTCACCAGGATCATTTTTTTGGACCTTCCGCTCTCAATGAAAGAAGCTGCTGTTTCAAAAGAAAACAAAAACCCGGAGCATCCTGCATTTATATCGTATCCCCAGGCATTCATAATTCCGGTCTTGTCACAGATAATATTTGCCGTGGCAGGGAACAACATGTCGGGGGAGACTGTTGCGCAGAGCAACATGTCAATCTCTTCTGGCTTGGTACCTGTCTTCTCCAACAATTTCTTCACAGCTTCTGCTCCCATATGTGAAGTACCAAGACCATCCTCTTTCAATATCCTTCTCTCCTTTACACCTATGCGCGACATAATCCACTCATCTGTTGTATCTACCATCTTGGACAGCATCTCATTGTCCAATATGTAATCTGGAAGGAACGCCTCTACGGCTGTTATAACTGCTTTATTTCTAGTGTTCATAAGAGAAAGCTTCTATAAATTTTCCTACTAATTTGTTATTAAGGGCACTCTCTGCCTTCAATACCATATTGGCAACTGCCAGAGGGCTGGAAGAACCGTGGCCAATTATCACTGGTGAAGATATTCCCAAAACAGGTGTTCCACCGTAACTTTCGTAATTAAATCCTTCAAAGAACTTATGCTTCACATCCAGACTCTGCGTCAAACCATACATCCCTTCTGCTTGTTTCAGCAAAACATTTCCGGTAAAACCATCAGTCACAACAACATCTGCAATATCTCCCGAAAACAGATGGTTGGCCTCTATATTGCCACAAAACCTGTAATGTGCAGAATCTATCATCAATTTGTATGCTTCCCTGGCCACCATGTCTCCTTTGTCCTCCTCTTCCCCTATGTTCAGGAGAGATATCCCTGGATTTTCAATCCCCATCATCTCCTTGGCATAAATGGAACCCAAGTATCCAAATTGGTATAGCATATCTGGTTTGGAATCTGTGTTGAAACCCACATCAAGGATCAACATCTTTTTCCCGTTCAAAAGGGGCATCTCTGCAGATATGCAAGGTCTCATTATCCCAGGGATGGGACGTAGTGCTGTCTGGCAACCTGTCAGCATTGCTCCGGTGTTTCCTGCACTTGCAAAAGCATCCAGTTCTTTTTTTGCCAGCATATTGAATCCAGCTACAAGACTGGAATCCTTTTTGGATGTGTAAGACTTGACAGGGTGTTCATTCATCCTTATTACCTGAGAAGTATGTACTATCTCAAAGGAAGATGCATCACAGCCATTTTGTCTGCATATATCAAGGATCCTTGGTTTGTCTCCCAATAAAACGAGACTTGTGTCGGAAGATATTTTGGAAAGTGACTCAATTGCCCCCAGAACAATGTTCTGCGGCGCGTAATCTCCTCCCATAACATCAACCCCTATCCTCATCGGATTACGCGTTTGCTTTATCTATTATCAAACGACCCCTGTAATAGCCACACTCTGGACATACCCTGTGGTACAGGACAGCTGCTCCACAGTTAGAACATGTACCCAAAGTCGGTACTTCTGCTTTATAGTGAGTCCTGCGCTTGTTTCTGCGGGTCTTGGAAATTTTGTGTTTCGGATGTGCCATCTTATTCTATCTTTACCTTAATTAATTCATTAAATCTTTCAGTTTGTCAAAAGGAGTTACTCGCTCCTGTTGACTATTGCTTTTACCATGTAGGTTGTTCAGCTTTTCAATCATTTCCGGGTCACATTCACCCTTTTTGTGAACTTTTTGCAGAGGCAAGGCCAGACAAATGTAGTCATATAAAAACTGCCTCATATCCAATTCACTTTCCGCCGGGTCCAATATCAGGACATCCTCACTCTCCTGCTCTCCCACACTCCTTGCAAATTTCACTATCAACGATGTCTCAAAGTCCAGCTCAAGCTCCATCTGTTCAAGGCACCTGTCACACTCTGTGTAAACCTTTCCTTTGAACCTTCCCCTTACATCTATGAAAGTAGTATGTTTCTCCAGCGTCAAAGCAACCATCATATCGGCGGCATTAATACAGCTATTCTCAAAACCATCAAAAAACTTGCCATCAACAAAAAAATCATACTGGTGCTTCCCCAGGGAAAGTCCTTTGATTGGTATAATGTAGGTCATGTCAGCCACTCTGTTCACAAAGTAAAATGAGCCCGCAAAGTTAAACTATTTTTTTTAAATAGCAACCCAAATCAACTCTTTCTTCTCTTTCTTTCGTTTTCCGTCAAGTAGATCTTCCTAAGTCGAATGGACTTTGGTGTTACCTCAACCAATTCATCCTCTTGAATATATTCGAGAGCCTCTTCCAAAGAGAAAACAATAGGCGGAGGAAGCATAACTTTATCATCGGTGCCGGATGCCCTTACGTTGGTCAATTTTTTTGTTTTGCAAAGGTTTATTCCAATGTCATCTGCCCTTGAGTTTTCACCGACAACCTGACCTTCGTAAATCTCATCTCCCGGATGTATGAAAAAAGTGCCTCTGTCCTGTAGTTTGTCCATGGCATAAGCAATTGCTGTTCCGGTCTCTATGGAAATAAGGGAACCATTGCTTCTCTTTTCTATCTCCCCTTTGAATGGTTCGTAGGCCTTGAACCTGTGTGAAACAATCGCCTCTCCTTGTGTAGCAGTCATCAGGTTACTTCGCAAACCAATCAATCCTCTGGCTGGAATGTCAAAATCCAAGTGTACCCTTTCGTCTCGATGCTCCATATGCAACAGCATGCCTTTTCTTCTGGTAACCATCTCGATTGCCCTTCCTGCCATCTCTCCGGGCAGGTCTATCGTCAAATGTTCAATGGGTTCACACCTTATCCCGTTAAGGTTTTTATCCAGGACCTTTGGCTGTCCTACCTGTAGTTCAAACCCCTCTCTTCTCATGGTCTCTATCAAAACCGAAATATGCAATACACCCCTGCCGTGCACAATAAAAGAATCTGCCGTCAAGCCATCCTTTACTCTCAGCGCAAGGTTTTTTTCCAACTCTTTCTCTAGTCTCTCCTTTATATGTCTGGAAGTAACATACTTACCCTCCCTGCCAAAAAATGGAGAGTCATTAATGGTAAACAACATACTCATAGTTGGTTCGTCAACAGCAATCGGAGGCAACGGTTCCGGAGTTTCAATATCAGCAATGGTATCTCCTATCTCAAAACCCTCAATTCCTACCACAGCGCACAAATCTCCACTTTTGACAATATTTGCCTTGATCTTTTCCAGTCCTTGGAAAACCATCAACTCCCTCACCCTGCTCTTTTCTATTGTACCGTCACGCTTGCACAAAGAGACAGCCATTCCAGGAGACAAAGTTCCACGGTGTACCCTTCCAATGGCAATTCTGCCAACGTATGGAGAGTATTCCAATGAAGAGATGAGCATCTGAGGAGTTCCTTCCAACTCTTCAGGAGCCGGGATTTCATCTATGATTGTATCCAGCAAAGCTGATATATCTGTTGTCTGGTTTTTCCAATCATCTGACATCCATCCCTGTTTTGCACTACCGTAAATGGTTTTGAAATCCAACTGCTCTTCGGTGGCATTCAACGAAAACATCAGGTCAAACACCTGTTCATTGACTTCATCCGGCCTGCAGTTTGGTTTGTCAACCTTATTTATTACTACAACAGGCTTTTTGCCCATACCTATTGCCTTTTGCAATACAAAACGGGTTTGGGGCATTGTTCCCTCAAAAGCATCCACCAACAATAATACACCATCTGCCATATTCAAGACCCTCTCAACTTCACCGCCAAAATCTGCGTGGCCTGGAGTATCAATTATATTAATCTTGTAATCCTTATAAGGAACCGAGACATTCTTTGCCAGAATAGTGATCCCCCTCTCCCTTTCCAAATCGTTATTGTCTAATATTAGTTCTCCCATTTTACCGGCATCCCTGAAAAGCATTGCCTGGAGAATCATTCTGTCCACAAGAGTGGTTTTGCCATGGTCAACGTGAGCGATGATGGCAATATTTCTTATTTTCTGCATAATCTTGGCCGCAAAAGTAATATTTTTTCTACTTTTGCAGCTTAAATTTAAGAAAATAATATCCCATGATGGAAAAAATCCTTATCCTGGACTTCGGCTCACAATTTACTCAACTAATAGGCAGAAGATTAAGGGAGTTGAATGTATACTGCGAAATTGTTCCGTTCAACAAAATTCCGGAAATCGATTCAGACGTAAAAGGGGTTATACTCTCTGGCAGCCCTTTTTCTGTAAGGGAACCTAAGGCCCCACAGGTTGACTTGACCAGTATTAAAGGAAAACTTCCCCTTTTAGCAATATGCTATGGTGCACAATACCTTGCACACCATTATGGGGGTGCAGTTAATCCATCGCTTGCAAGGGAATACGGAAGGGCATCCCTGGATGTAAAGGATACAGGCTGCCAACTTTTCAAGGGAATTCCATCAAAGTCACAGGTTTGGATGTCCCATGGCGACACAATAGCCGTTCTTCCTGACGGAGCTGTAGCAGTAGCTTCAACAAACGATATTTCCAATGCTGCTTACAGGATCAGTAATGAACAGACCTACGCCTTGCAGTTCCATCCAGAAGTATATCACAGCGAACAAGGTGCTGCCCTTTTAAAGAATTTTGCAATTGACATATGTGGTTGCTCCGGAAGTTGGACTCCCGGTTCTTTCATCGAAAGTACAATTGAAAATCTCAAAAATGAGATTGGAAACGAAAAGGTGATACTGGGCTTGTCAGGCGGAGTAGACTCTACTGTAGCTGCAGTTTTGCTACATAAAGCAATTGGAACCCACCTGCACTGCATCTTTGTGGATAACGGGTTGCTCAGGAAAGATGAATTCGAGTCTGTTCTCCATTCATACAAAGACATGGGACTCAACGTTACCGGAGTAGATGCCTCCGACTTATTCTTGTCTGCCCTTGAAGGTGTAACCGACCCCGAAGATAAAAGGAAAGCAATCGGTAAAGTATTCATAGATGTTTTTGATACAGAATCACACAAAGTAGAAAATGCAAAATGGCTGGCCCAGGGAACCATTTATCCTGATGTGATTGAATCTGTATCAGTAAACGGCCCCTCTGCAACAATAAAATCCCACCATAATGTAGGAGGTCTTCCATCGTACATGAAACTCAAAGTTGTAGAACCATTAAGGTCTCTTTTCAAAGATGAGGTAAGAAGGGTTGGAAAAGCATTGGAAATCAAAGAAGAATTAATTTCAAGACATCCGTTTCCAGGTCCTGGTCTAGGCATTAGGGTCCTGGGAGAAGTCAGTCGTGAAAAACTAGCCATCCTTAAAGAGGCAGACCATATCTTTATCAAGGCTTTGAGAGACCACAACCTGTACCATGAGGTTTGGCAGGCTGCCACAATTCTTTTACCAATCAAAAGCGTTGGTGTTATGGGAGACGAAAGGACTTACGAATACACTGTTGCCCTAAGGGCTGTAACATCAACAGACGGAATGACTGCAGACTGGGTACATTTGCCACACACTTTCCTGGCAACGGTCTCTTCTGATATTATCAATAAAGTGAACGGAGTCAACCGGGTTGTGTATGACATCTCATCCAAACCACCTGCTACAATCGAATGGGAATAAAAAA
>JAQWAL010000060.1 GCA_028707695.1 Bacteroidales bacterium
CTGAAATTGTAGTCCCTTAAATTTATTATTTAACAGACTCAATCTATTTTTTCTATGCTCGAGACAAATCTAATATTTATCTCTTTTTCTTTACCTCTATATCTCTCTCAAAACTTCAAAGAACTAACCGTTTTTTCTCAAACGGGCTGCAAAGGTAGCTACTTTTTTCAAAACTCCAAATTTTTCCCCAAAAAAACTGGAAATAACCCAATATTGGCGGGTTATAAAACATGTTTTACTATTTTAGCAATCTTTTGCAAAAAGAGATATTTATTTCATAAAAAGACAAAAATTTAAAATCTAAATCAATATGAAACAAAAATTAGTTTTCTCTATACTTGTATATCTGCTGGCATTCAACCGGGCAGATTCCTGTACCAACCTGTTGATTACACCGGGGGCATCTGCAGATGGTTCTGCAATGGTAAGTTATTCTGCCGACTCACACACCAGGTATGGCACTTTGGTACATTATCCTGCCCAAAAGTACCCCAAAGGCTCTATGGTTAAAATCTACGAATGGGGCAAAGACCGTTACCTTGGAGAGATCCCACAGGTAGAGCAAACTTATTCTGTAATTGGTAATATGAACGAACATCAGTTGATTATTGGAGAATCCACTTGGGGGGGAGTAAAAAGCCAATTTGACCCAACCGGTATACTGGATTACGGATCACTCATTTACCTTGCATTGCAAAGAGCAAAAACTGCCAGGGAAGCAATATCTGTCATAACATCTTTGGCAGATAAATATGGCTATGCCTCAACAGGAGAATCAATCTCCATTGCAGATACAAAAGAGGTTTGGATTCTTGAGATGATTGGCCGGGCACCAAAAGTAATCGATGGCAATAACATCAACAAAGGCGTTGTATGGGTTGCAATCAAGCTACCCGACGGCACAATCTCCGGGCATGCCAACCAAGCCAGGATTACCTCCTTCCCACATAATGACCCTGAAAATTGCCTGTATGCAAAAGATGTAATTTCCCATGCAAGGGAACAAGGACTTTTCAAAGGCAAAGATCATGAATTCAGTTTTGCAGAAGCATACGGACCTGCAAACGCACATACTATAAGAGGTTGTGATGCAAGGGTATGGAGTTTTTTCAACAAATGGGCTGCAGATGACATGGAAAAGTTCCTTCCTTACGCCCTGGGCGACCCTTCCAAAGAGAGGATGCCACTATATGTAAAACCCAAAAACAAACTCACAGTGTTGGATGTCGCCAATATGATGAGGGATCATTACCAAGGCACTCCAATGGACATGACAAAAGATATAGGTGCAGGTGGAAACCAACTCCCATACAGATGGAGGCCAATGACATTTGAAATTGACGGACAAACCTGCCTTAACGAAAGGGCTATAGCTACACAACAAACAGGTTTTTGGTTTGTAGGACAAAGCCGCAGCCATGTACCGGCACAGGTTGGCGGGATATTTTGGTTTGGAGTAGACGATGCAGCAACCTCTCCCCTGACACCAATCTACACCAGTTCAAAGGAAATTTCAAATCACTATGCACTTGGTAACGGCTCTATGATAGAGTACTCTCCAACCTCCATGTTTTGGCTCACAAACCGAATTGCACAGTTTGCCTACTTAAGGTACAACCACATTGGAGCAGAGGTAAGGAGTCTTATTGACAAACACGAAAATGCCAAACTTGCAGAAACAAAGGCCATTGATAAAACAGCAACTTCCATTGCTGCCGAAAATCCTGAATATGTAGCCGATTTCCTCACAAGTTACTCTGTTAATACAGCAAATGCCCTTTTCAAAAAATGGCAAGAACTTGATGAATACTTGCTGGTAAAATACATTGACGGCAATACCAAAAAGCAAAACCCAGATGGCTCTTTCAAGAACAATGGTCACTCCCTTACAATCCCTCCGGCTCCCGATTTTCCCGGCTATACAACCAAATGGAAAAAAGCAGTAAAAGAAGATACCGGCAATAGACTAACCCTTTAACTCAACGATTGGTAAGAGAAGTCCCAATTAAAAAATAGTAAACTGTTTTACTATTTATCAAATAAAGCTATATTTGCACCAATTTTCATAAGCAATTGTTACGAGACTAAACTTAAACCTACAATATAAATGAAAAAATTTCTTTTACAATTCAAAAATGAAGACTGGATATCTACTATAATGGGTGGAGTCCTTATCCTTTTGATTGTGTTGATCCCTTCCCTGGGTCAGGTTAAATATGATTTTGGCGACAGCTATCCTGCATGGTTTTCCAAAGTCCCGTTTGAATTGACAAAATTCCTGGTCATAGGTATTTTAAGTGCCATAGGGCTCAAGATACTGAATGTAAACCTAAAATGGTTCCCGCTATCTTTCCTTTTCATTTACGGAGTCTCTTTTATTGGAGAGTACATTGCAACCATACCATCCATAAAACATTTGGGATTTGAATCTGTCTTCTTTTCGGTTGCCATAGGGCTACTTATAAGGAATATATTCGGGCTTCCAAAATGGCTGGAGCCTGCAGTCAGGAGTGAATTCTTCATAAAGGCCGGGCTGGTCTTGCTGGGTACCGGAATTATCTTTGGTCAAATCATGAAAGCCGGGTCATTAGGGATGGTGCAAGCAGTAATCGTAATCCTTTTAGTTTGGAACTTTACTTTTTGGCTATCCAAAAAACTAGGAGTGGACAACGAAATGGGTGTGTTATTGTCAACAGCAGTATCTATTTGCGGGGTATCGGCAGCAATCGCTGCCAGTGGTGCCATGAAAGGTGACTCAAAGAAACTTTCATTTGTGGTATCACTTGTATTGGTTGTAGCAGTACCTATGATGTACATCATGCCTTACCTTTCGGAGCTACTAGGGCTAAGCCATGAAGTAGCTGGTGCCTGGTTGGGGGGCACTATAGACACTACGGGAGCAGTAGTAGCATCAGGGAAATTTCTTGGACCGGTTGCAGAGTCCCAAAGTGTGATAATAAAATCTGCCCAAAACGCCCTGTTAGGTGTTGCAGCATTTGCCATTTCCATATATTGGTCCCTCAAAGGCACTAACCAAGAGTTGAGACCAACACCCTCTGTATTATGGGACAGGTTCCCTAAGTTTGTAATCGGATTTGTCCTGGCTTCTGTAATTTTCAGCTTCTTCATGGATGCAGAGACAGCCAAGGCACTTGGAGGACCGGCAAAAGCATTGCGTGGAACCCTTTTCTCTATAGCATTTGTAGCAATAGGTCTGGAGACAGATTTCAGGAAAGTGTTTGGAAAAGAGAATGCACGGTTCACTACCACATTCCTGATAGCCCAGCTATTCAACATCTTGTTGACATTAGGTGTTGCATTCCTGCTGTTTGGCAAATACGAATTCTCATTCGGGTTCTAATTGCCAAGAGCTTTTTCCATTTTGTTTCTTATTTCAGAATTAGACAAGTTGCCCATACTTCCTTTGTGAGTGTGGGTAACTTTTTTCCCCGCTTTGAAAAGGCCATTGGCCACCTCTTTCCCAACCTGCAAATATGCATCCCTGAATGGAACTCCCTCCAATACCCTTCTGTTCACCTCTTCTACTGTATAGAGGTAATCATATTTAGGGTCATTTACAATTCCCTTTGCCACCTGTATGTTCTCCAACATTAGCTTGGTCATTGCCAAAACCTTGTGGATATCATCAATGGCGGGGAATAAAATCTCTTTGTACAATTGGAAATCCCTGTGGTAACCATGCATCAGGTTTGTGGACAAAAGCGCAATTTCATTAGGAATACTCTGGATAATATTACATCTGCCCCTGATAATCTCCCATACATCAGGATTCTTTTTATGAGGCATTATGCTGGAACCAGTTGTCAATTGTTCCGGAAAAGAGATGAACCCAAAATTTCCACACATGAACAAAATGGCATCGGAAGCAAGTTTGTTCAATGTAGATGCAAGGCATGAGATAGCCATTGCAACAGATCTTTCACATTTACCACGGCTCAATTGTGCAGCCACAGAGTTTATGTTCAATTGCGAAAAACCAAGTTCATGGGTTGTCATATCCCTGTCCAAAGGAAAAGAGCTCCCATAACCTGCCGCAGAACCAAGCGGATTCTGGTCAGTAACCTTCAATGCTGCTCCCAGCATGTAAACATCATCTATCAAACCCTCTGCATAAGCACCAAACCATAAACCAAAAGAAGAAGGCATGGCAATTTGGGTATGGGTATATCCGGGAATCAAAACATCCTTATGCTTTTCACTCAAATCCAGCAACAAATCAAAAAGCACTTTCACTTCTTCTGTCACCAATCCAAGTTCCCATTTAAGATATAACTTTATATCTGTAAGTACCTGGTCATTACGAGACCTTCCACTATGTATCTTCTTGCCTATCTCTCCAACACGTTCTGTGAGCATCAACTCTACCTGGGAATGAATATCCTCAACATCATTTCCCAAAGCAAAACTCCCAACCTCAATTTCAGACAATATCCTTTGCAACTCCCTGGTCAAAATTGCCAACTCACTATCAGTCAGTAAGGATATTGAATTAAGCATTTTTATATGAGCCATAGAGCCTTTCACATCAAAATAGGCCAAACGCAAATCCAAATCCCTGTCCTTGCCCACAGTAAACTCATCTACCAAGGTATTGACATCCACCTCTTTTTTCCACAACTTACTCATTATCTATAATTTTAAATTTTCTATTAGTTTGGTATAACACTCAATGCCATATTCCAACTCCTTTAATGTCACATATTCATCCGGCCGGTGCGATCGCGCAGAGTCCCCGGGTCCCATTTTTATTGCAGGCACATTTAACCTCATCCAGTCAGATGTTGTTGGTGAAACAAAACTTTCAATGGAAGATAGCTCTATTGCCTTGAAAAAAGGGTGTCCCTTGGGGGTAGCAGAGGAACTGTTGGAAAGGTTCCTGGGGTGGAGTTCACTAGAAACAGACTCACACAGCATAGAGAATATCTCTTTATTGGTATATGCATCGGTAGGTCTTATATCAACCACAAAGGTACATTTGTCAGGAACAACATTGTGCTGTGCCCCGGCATTTATTTGTGTAACTGTCAACTTCACATCGCCCATAAGTGCAGAGCTCTTCCCAAACTTGAAATTCCTCAAGGTATCAATATCTTCAATAGCTTTGTAGATGGCATTAGAGCCTTCGTCACGTGCCGCATGCCCCGAAACGCCCTTTGCCACTCCGTCCAATACAAGCAACCCCCTCTCTGCAACAGCTGCCTTCATGCAAGTTGGTTCACCAACAATTGCAGCATCAACACTGCCACACTCCCCGATTGCCATAGAAATGCCTTTTGCACCCGAAGTCTCCTCCTCTGCACTCAGCAACAATAACAAATTGAATGGCAAACTTGGGAGAGAAGCCGAAACATTCTTAATCAAGCCACTATAATATAAAAAGATAGTAACCAACGTAGCAACAGAAGCTCCGGCGTCATTGCTTCCCAACCCCCTGACCACATCCCTGTCTGCACCCGGGTCATAAGGGTCAAAAGAATAGCCATTGGAAGGACTAACGGTATCAATATGGGAATTAAGCATCAAAACAGGCAATCCCTCCTTCCAATTTCTGCCGGTAACCAATAAATTGTTTGCAAATCGTTTTGGAGACAAACCCTTTTCCAACAAATAGTTTTGCAAAAACAGCGCACGTTCATGCTCACTTCCGGAAAATGACTTTATTGGAACAATCATTTTTAACAACCCAAATGCCTCTTGTGAAAGTTGGCTTACCATTTTCATCCCTATTTTTTAAGGAGAGTCCCTTTATGGTTGTTCAAATTAGCAGCGTTTTTAATATAAACCTCAGAAACAGAATTTTCCAAAGCATAAAAAGCATTATCCATCTTAGGTAACATCCCATCTTTAATCACGCCCTTATCTTTCAAGGCTTTATAACTAGATGTCGTAATCAGGGGAATAACAGATGATTCATCGTCGGTGTTTTGCAATACACCCTCCTTTTCAAAACAATACACCAATTTTGTATAATATTCACCTGACATTGCAATTGCAAGAGAAGAGGCCATGGTATCTGCATTGGTATTCAAAACAGACCCATTGCTATCATGGGTAATGGCACAAAAGACAGGAGTTATGCCCCTCCCAAGAAGACTCAACAAAAAAC
>JAQWAL010000061.1 GCA_028707695.1 Bacteroidales bacterium
ACAATGGAACCAATATCGAGTGAGATTATCCTCTTGTTAAGCAGAGCCCTGGAGACTCTTTTCTGCGCTATCCTGATTGCCAAACCCTCTGCAATGGCAGATTTTCCCACACCTGGTTCCCCGATTATAACAGGATTGTTCTTTTTGCGTCTTCCTAAGATTTGGGCCAGTCTCTCAATCTCTTTTTCCCTTCCCACTACGGGATCAAGTTTCCCCTGCGAGGCTGCGTTGGTCAAATCGAATCCGAAACTATCAATGACCGGGGTATCCGACGGGGATTTTTGGAACTTGGAGTTTTTTTGTTCACTCTCTACATTCCCGCTTCTTGGTTTTTCCATTTCATCGTCATAAGGTATGGAAGATGATGGCTTGGGAATATGGGTCCCTTTCAAAGTTGCCTTGATGTTATCGTAAGTTATCTTGTATTGTTTTAATATTTCTACCGAAACAGATTGCTCGGCCCTCATGATTGCCAGCAACAGGTGTAGGGGGCCTGGTTTGCCCTGGTCTAGTGCCCTTGCCTCCAGATACATTATTTTTAGTGCGTTTTCGGCTCCTTTTGAGAGGTTTATCCTGTCAGATTGTTCGAACGGAACAACATCCCCCACTTTCAACTTTAGTTCTATTTTGGTCTTAAGCATCTTATGGTCTGCTCCAAATTTGGTTATCATCTCAAATGCAGAGTTGTCTTGGTGGCGTAATATGCCCAATATGAGGTGGTCGGCATCTATCGTGTAGCTTCCCAGCCTCATAGCCTCTTCTTTGCTGTAAGAGATGATTTCGTTGAGTTCGTTTGACAATTGAAGGTTCATTTTATTACTATATGTTATCTAAGTGTTCCCAATAAAGACAATTATATTTTCAATTTGTTCAAGAGATTTTTTCTTTGTACTTTAGCACCTCTTTTTTAAAATGAAATTGCAAATATAAGATGATTCAGGAATCTGAGAATAACTCAAGAATTATTAAAATCAACATAGAGGATGAGATGAAAAGCGCCTACATCGATTATTCGATGTCGGTGATTGTATCAAGAGCTCTGCCCGATGTGAGGGATGGTTTTAAGCCGGTCCACCGGAGAGTGTTGTACGGGATGTACGACCTAGGTTTGACTTCCGGTGCTAGTTTCAAGAAATCGGCACGTATTGTTGGTGAGGTGTTGGGTAAATACCACCCTCATGGCGATTCCAGTGTTTACGAAGCGATGGTGAGGATGGCCCAGGATTGGAGCCTCCGTTATATGTTGGTAGACGGACAAGGTAACTATGGGTCAATTGATGGCGACTCAGCTGCAGCAATGCGTTATACAGAGGCCAGGTTCAGGAAAATAGCAGAAGAAGTTTTGGCAGATTTGGACAAGAACACTGTCGATTTCAAACCAAATTTTGACGAGTCACTGCAAGAACCGGTTGTTTTACCTGCAAAAGCACCAATGTTGCTTTTGAATGGTGCTTCGGGAATTGCTGTAGGTATGGCAACAAATATGCCTCCGCATAACCTTTCTGAGTCTGTCGACGCAATCTGTGCATACATTGATAACAATGATATCACAACTGAAGGGTTGCTGGATTATATCAAAGGTCCGGATTTTCCGACCGGGGGTATAATACAAGGCTACCAGGGAATCAAGGATGCATTTGAGACCGGAAAAGGCAGGATTGTGCTCAGGGCCAAGACAGACATTGAAGTTAGTGATAGTGGCAGGGAAACTATTGTGGTTTCGGAAATCCCTTACATGGTCAACAAGAAGGAGCTCATAGAGAAGATTGCAGAGCTTGTGGAAAGTAAGAAAGTTGATGGTATAGCATATGTGAATGACGAGAGTGACAGGAACGGAATGAGAATGATTATCCGTCTAAAACTGGGGGCTGTTGCAAATGTAGTGCTGAATACTCTCTTCAAAATGACGGCATTGCAATCGAGTTTTTCTGTAAACAATATTGCGTTGGTCGATGGTAGGCCTAGATTATTGAATCTTAAACAATTAATAAAATATTTTGTCCGTCACCGACACGATGTGATTGTAAGACGGGCTAAGTTTGAATTGGAACAAGCTCAAAAAAGGGCTCATATTTTGGAGGCTTTGTTGGTTGCCCTGGATCATATTGACGAAGTAATATCAATTATACGTTCATCCAAAACGGTTGATGAAGCACGAGGAAGGTTGATGGAGAGATTCTCTTTCTCCGAGGCTCAAGCCTCTGCAATTGTAGAGATGCGCTTAAGGCAACTTACAGGTTTGGAGAGGGAAAAACTCCAAAACGAGTATGACGAACTTATGAAACTGATAAACCATCTGAACGAAGTCTTGGCAAGTTTTGACCTTCAGATGCAGATAATAAAGGATGAGCTAACAGAACTCAAATCTAATTATGGCGATGAGAGGAGGACAAAAATTGAACCTTCTGCAGAGGAGTTCAATCCAGAAGACTTCTACCCCGATGAAGATGTAGTAATAACAATTTCAAGGCTAGGCTACATTAAAAGGACACCACTTATAGAGTACCGCAGGCAAAACAGGGGTGGAGTGGGAGTAAAAGGTAGTACCACCAGGGACGAGGACTTCATAGAACATATATATGTTGCCAATATGCACAGTACCATGTTGTTTTTTACTAAAAACGGCAAGTGCTTCTGGCTCAAGGTATACGAAGTTCCCGAAGGATCCAAGGCCTCTAAAGGCAGGGCAATTCAGAATGTTCTGAACATTAGCCAGGATGATAAAGTATGTGCTTATATCAATGTTCCCAAATTGAATGATTTGGAGTACATCAACAACAATTATATAGTATTGGCCACAAAACGTGGAATTGTTAAGAAAACTTCACTGGAGGCGTATTCACGTCCTCGCACAAACGGAGTCAATGCCATTACCATCAAGGAAAACGATGAATTACTCGAGGCAGTGCTGACTAACGGTACAAGTGAAATTTTACTTGCGGCAAAAGCCGGTAAATGCGTAAGGTTCAACGAAAGCGAGGTTAGACCAATAGGAAGGACCGGCGCTGGTGTAAAAGGAATAAACATATCTGACAATGATGAGGTTATAGGTATGGTGTGTGTCAGCCCTCAGGCTGGAACAGATTACGATAAACATATTTTTGTGGTTAGTGAGCATGGTTTTGGTAAAAAGTCACTGTTGGAGGACTACCGTATTACAAGCCGTGGGGCCAAGGGAGTCAAGACGTTGAACATTACAGATAAAACTGGCGCACTTATTGCAATAAAAGATGTGAATGACCAGAATGACTTGATGATAATCAATAAATCTGGCATAACCATAAGGGTTGCAGTTTCCGATATCAGGGTTTCCGGAAGGGCAACACAAGGAGTGAAACTGATAAACATTAAAGAGGGGGATAGCATTGCTGCTGTATGCCCTGTAAACAAAAGTGAAGAGAAACCCATAGAAGATGACCTTAACGAAATTTAACCAATAAAATAATTGTTAATTTAAAAATCTGAATATCCAAATGAAAAAATTATTAATTGCACTTATGCTGTTCTCGGGAATACAGCTATCAGCACAATCAAGCGATGTGGCCGATGCATTGAAAGCATATGAACGTGCAAAAAGCAGTGCAGATAACGAAAAAAAAGCATCCAAGCCAAAAACTTGGACAGATTTGGCTGCTGCTTATGCAATGGTTTATGACGCTCCTATAAAATCTTTGTGGCTAGGCGCATCACAAATGGAGGTAAAAGTCCTTCTGAAAGACCAACGTATTGAAAAGTCAGAAGAGGTTACAATCAATGGAGTTCAATACCTTACAGATCATTACGAAGACAAAGTCCTTTATTATGGACAGGATGGAACTTTGGCAGCATGGAAAGTAACCAAGAAGCCTTTGGACCAACCATTGTTGGAAAATACCTACGATGCTTTGGAAAAGGCATTGGAAGTTGATGACAAAGGACGTTCTACTAAAGACATAACTGCAGAACTGGAAAGCTTGAAAACCAGATTTTTCAATGAAGCCATGTCCAACTACACTTTGGGTAACTACAAGGATGCTTCATACAATTTTGAGCAATCTGCAAAAATGAGTGAGCACAAATTGATTGGGCAGGTGGATACCTCTCTTATCTATTATGCAGGTCTTACAGCTTTCATGGCAAAGGACCATGGCAGGGCAATCGAATTTTTCAATAAAGCCCTTGAATATGATTACGATGCTGCAGGTGATGTTTATTCTTACATGGCAGAGGCATATAAAGCCACATCTGATGTAGAAAAGGCAAAGGAGATCCTTAACAGGGGTTTCACCAAATATCCTAGTGCCCAGAGCATCTTGGTTTCGTTGATCAATACTTACCTTGAAACCAATGATGACCCGAACAAAATTCTGGATTTGATTAAACAGGCACAAAAAAATGAACCAAACAACGCTACTTTGCACTATGCAGAGGGTAATGTATGGAAAAACCTGGGTGAATTGGACAAAGCAATTGAGAGCTACAAACAGTCTGTGGAAATTGACGAGAGCTACTATTTTGGTTATTTTGCAATAGGTGCCGCCTATTATGACCATGCTGTTGAATTACAGGCAAAAGCTGCAGAAGAGATGGACGATACCAAGTACGAGGCAATGGTAAAGGAGTTGGAAGAAAAACTTGAATCTGCAATCGTACCATTCGAAAAATGTTTTGCAGCAGCCGATGATCCTGAAATCAAAAATGTTGTTGCAGAGTATCTGAAAAACATATATTTCAGATTCAGGGAAAAGAGCGACGAATACATGGCTGGTTACGAGAAATACAATAACTACGCAAACAAAGAAGAATAAGTCTTACTCTTGTAAATTTGGAAAGACCGTCCTTTGGGCGGTCTTTTTTTAATTTTCAATGTTATCGGTTAGTTTTTGGACAAGTCTGAAGTTAGAAAAGAACTCTTTTGCAAAGACACGGACAACTGTGTAAACAGGTATTGCTACAAGCATTCCCAAAACCCCTGCCAATCCGGCAGCAATCAAAATGACCAGGAATATTTCCAGAGGGTGGGCTTTTACACTACTAGAAAAAATAAATGGCTGGAAAACGAAATTGTCAACCAGCTGGGTTGTTCCAAAAACGGCAGCCATTTTGATTATCAAGGAACTCAGTGCTTCTGCTTCTGGTATCTGGGTGGTTATTGTAATGATTATTCCTGTCGCAGCGCCAATCCAAGGACCCACATACGGAACTATATTGAAGACTCCTGTCATGAAAGCCAATACCAGGGCGTAGGATAGCTCTATACCTGCAATGAAATGAAGTCCAAGGGTGTTTAGTGTGGTGATGGAAATTATTTGTATACTGACCCCAATGAAGTATCTAACCAAAAGATGGTTGACAGATTTAAGGGCTCTTTTGGCATTCTCTTCGTATCTTTCTGGGAAAAGTGCGATTACCATGTTGTCGAACATGTTTTGTTCTTTGAGGAAAAAGAATGTTATGAAAAGCACAATCAGGACTCCAAGTACTGTGTTCAACAGTAGGGTAGCTACAGAAGCGAACAAGGAGGCAATTGAAGATGATGTCAATATTTTCCGGATCTCTTCAAACATCAGGTTCTCAATCTTGAATCCGCCCCCAATAGAAGGGAAAATCTCTATGATTGTTTGGTTTACCTGCCTGAATGGCTCTGCAATCATCATTGATATGCTATCAAAGTCAAGCGAGGCGATATTTGTGAAAAAAGTACCCAGCAAGGGGGCAATTACAAGGAATAATGACAGGAATATCCCAAGCATGGCCAATAATGTTATGGCAGCCGATAATGACCTTGAGATGTGGAACTTCCCAATTTTTATGGTTAGCAATTTATTCATCAATGGTTTTCCCATCAACGAAAGTACCGCAGAAACAATTATATAGATTACAATATCACTGAAGTACCAGGTAATGTATCCAATGACCAATGTGGCAGCTATACCGATGATGTATTTGACAAGCTTGTTCATAGCAAAGTGTTTGTCCCAAAAGTAATAATTTTTTGTAAGTTTGTATTAACATTAACTTTATTATATTTTAT
>JAQWAL010000023.1:0-12932 GCA_028707695.1 Bacteroidales bacterium
AGAGCAGAGGCATCCCTGATCACTTTTTTCTCCATAGTTGAGTGGATGTAACGCGAAAACAAGGTGTGTCCCATATATTTGAAATTGTACATACGGGTCCACGGGTCACGGAAGTCGGCAACCCAGGGGATTGAACATTTACGAGCCACACGTCTTGCAATCAAATGCATGGAGTGTGGAGGCCCGGTACTCACAATTGCATCTATACTATTTTGGGCAATGTAATTTATCAGGAAACGGGCAGAGGGAGAGATCCAAAGTACTTTGGGGTCGGGTATGAACAGGTTGCTCCTTAAGAAAAGTGACAATTTCTCTTTTAAACTCTTCTTCCCATCCGAAATGAAACCGGGTTTTACCCCGGTCTCTCTTTTTCCGGTAAACAGTTTGTATATGGAATAGGGTTCTGTGATCTTTCTCTTGATAACCTCTGTGTTGGCCGGGATCTCACTTAGCAGAGAGTGGTCGGTGGCCATCATCTCGGGATTTTCGGGAGTATATACAACCGGCTCCCAGCCAAAATCCCTAAGGTATTTGGCAAACTTAAGCCACCTCTGCACACCCGATCCTCCCTGTGGAGGCCAGTAGTAGGTTATTATGAGAACCCTTTTTGTCATTTGACAAACACGTCGTAGAGTGCACGTATCACATCCCTCTGGATAACAGTGAATCCATCTTCATATTTTGGATCGTAGCCGTTGGTTATCATTACAAACCCGAATCCTTTTTGAGGTTCGAAGAACATTGCACTGAACAGACCATAGGCACTGCCGGTATGGCCGGTCATGAGTTCGCCCGGGATAAGGTTTTCTGTAGTACGAAGCGCAAGACAATAGTGTTCTCCTTCTCCTGTTTCAATTACAGGCTTTTGCATCAGTGAAGAACTTTCGGGAGAGATAATCACTGCTCCTGAAACAGGATCGGTACCTTTGTTCATATGCATGGACATATACCTGGCAAGACCGGTGGCAGAAATCTTCATCCCGCCGGTAGGTGAGAATATGGGAGTGGTGTATCCCATCACGTATGCCGAGTCGATCACATTTGCCCTGCTTGCGTAAGCAGCCGGGCTTTCGCGGAATCCAGCAGGTTCTCCTGTAACAGTATCTTGTTGGTAATATGTGTAAAGGGGTACAAACTTAGCCCTGTCAAGGTCATCGGGGTTAAAGCTTGCCTCTAAGCCCATGGGGTTGAGTAATTTTTCGGAAACAAATTTGTCAAACCTGATCCCTGAGAACTTTTCTGCAATAGCTCCTATTGTGTTAAATCCAAGGTTGCAATATTGGTATTTGGAGCCGGGCTCATAGTCGTTGTAACATTTGGCATAGTCCGGGTTTTTATCGGGATTGAATACATCCAGTGTAAAGTAGCCCTGGAAATCGTTGAGGCTGGATGTGTGGGAGAGAAGCATTTTGAGTGTGATAACCTTATCGGGGAATTTTGGGTTCCTTACCAAAAAACCCACAAGGTCACTGACATCGCTGTCAATCGAGAGCACACCTTGTTCTACAAGGGTCATGAGAGCAGTGGTTGTAAAGGATTTTGAGATCGATGCTATGCGGAACAAATCGTCTTGGGCAATCGTACCTCCGGTCTCGAGGTTGCGTTTGCCATAGGTGTTTGAAAAGACCACTTCTCCATCTTTTACCACGGCAACAGCCAGTCCCACCGCTCCGGTCTCTTCCAGTATTTGTCCTAATTTTTGGTTTGCAACCTCCTCTTTTGAGGGGTTGTTGCAGGATGAAGCAGCAAACATCAATAACAACATGGATACTGCGAATGTCATTCGGAATGAGGTTTTCATGATAATTTAAATTTTATGGTAGATATACAAAGATAGGGTTTTGAAACAAAATATATCTATTTTTGTAAGAATGAACGGTAACAAAAAGATAGCAGAAACCCCTCTTATGCGCCAGTACTTCTCCATCAAGGCGAAGCACCCCGATGCCCTTTTACTATTCAGGGTCGGGGACTTTTACGAGACCTTCGGGGATGATGCCGTGACTGCCTCCAAGGTGTTGGGCATAGTACTCACCAAGAGGGCAAACGGATCTGCATCACATGTAGAACTGGCCGGGTTCCCGCACCATTCTCTGGACAGCTATCTTCCCAAACTTGTAAGGGCAGGATACAAGGTAGCTGTGTGCGACCAGCTGGAAGACCCAAAGCTCACAAAAAAAATAGTAAAACGGGGTATAACTGAACTTGTAACCCCGGGAGTGGCATACAACGACCAGCTTTTGGACAACAAAGAACATAACTTCCTGGGAGCCCTCCATTTCCAAAAAGATAAAGCAGGTATTGCTTTCCTGGATATATCCACAGGTACTTTCAAGATTGCAGAGGGATCGCTCGAATACATCTCCCTGCTTTTGGCCAGCATGAACCCCAGGGAGGTATTGATAGAGAAATCCATCCGCAAAGCTTTTACAGATAAATTCGGGAACGACTACTACCTTTCTGTAATGGACGAGTGGGCTTTTGTCCGGGATGCCTGCCATGACAAACTAATACAGCATTTTGGCACAGTATCGTTAAAAGGTTTCGGGGTGGGAGAAATGCCCCTTGCAACCACAGCTGCCGGGGCTATCCTCTTTTACCTGGAACAGACCCGTCACGACGGGATTGGACACCTCTGCTCAATTTCCCGCATAGACCAAGAAGATTTTGTTTGGATAGACCGTTTCACATTCCGTAACCTGGAGGTGTTCCACGGAGCAACCGAAGGAGCCCAGAGTTTGGTAAATGTTATTGACAAATGCTCTACTCCAATGGGGTCCAGACTACTAAGGCAATGGCTTGCACTACCCTCCAAAAACATAAATGAACTGGATGAAAGGCTGGATATAACCCAGTCCTTTTTCCAAGACCAAAGTTTAAGACTAAACCTCAGGGAGTTGCTGGAAGAGACTGGGGACCTGGAAAGGGTAGTTTCCAAGGCTGCTGCAGGCAGGATTACTCCAAGGGAGATGGGGGTCCTACGCAAAGGGCTTACACAACTTGGACCAATAAAAAGCCTCTGCCAATCATCCGGCAATGGGAAATTAGCAGACCTTGCCTCGGGCATTGATGAGTGCAGCGGACTTTTAGATAAGCTGGACAGGGAGTTGCTCCCTGACCCTGCCGGAATGATAGGCAAAGGAGATGTCATTTGCAAGGGTGTCAACCAAGAACTGGACAACCTGAGGAATATTGCACGACACGGAAAGGATATACTTGCAGAGATACAGAAAAGGGAGAGCGAATCTACAGGGATAACTTCATTGAAGATAAGCTACAACAATGTGTTCGGGTACTATCTGGAGGTGAGGAACACACATAAGGACAAAGTGCCCCCACACTGGATCCGCAAACAAACGTTGGTTAGTGCAGAGAGGTACATAACCCAGGAACTCAAGGAATACGAAGAGAAGATCCTTGGGGCGGAAGAAAAAATGGTGGTGCTGGAACAGATGCTTTTCAATTTACTCACAGAGGCTGTACAGAAAGAGATACCATCAATCCAGAAAAATGCATACATAATTTCCAAAATAGACTGTTTGTCGGGCTATGCAACCCTAGCCCTGGAAAAGAACTATTGCAGGCCTGTGCTAGATTTGGAAACAAAACTGGAAATTACAGAGGGACGTCACCCGGTAATAGAGTCAATGATGCCTCCGGGAGAAGAGTACGTAGCCAACGACCTTTACCTGGACAACGAAACGCAGCAGATAATAATCCTCACCGGCCCCAACATGGCAGGTAAAAGTGCCCTGTTACGCCAAACCGCACTGATTGCCCTCATGTCCCAAATTGGGTCATTCGTTCCGGCAAAAGAGGTGAAGATGGGTATTATAGACAAGATCTTCACAAGGGTTGGTGCATCGGACAATATCTCCAAAGGAGAGTCCACCTTTATGGTAGAGATGCTGGAAACTGCAACAATCTTGCACAACCTCTCTTCCCGCTCATTGGTTTTGCTTGACGAAATAGGCAGAGGTACAAGCACATACGATGGCATGTCCATAGCATGGTCAATTGTAGAGCATTTGCATGAACATCCCGAATTCAGGGCCAAAACCCTGTTTGCTACCCACTACCACGAACTAAACGATTTGGAAAAAAAATTCAAAAGGGTAAAAAATTGGCATATTGCGGTAAAAGAGGTCAATAAAAATATTATCTTTCTGCGCAAATTGACCCCGGGGGGGGTAGCCCACAGTTTCGGGATACATGTTGCAAGAATGGCAGGTATGCCAAAAAATGTAGTGGAGGGAGCGGAAAGGGTATTGAAGAAACTGGAAAACCAAAGCAAAAACCAAAAGAATACAAGGGGTTCGCAACCAGAAGAGGAGAACATCCAACTTTCATTGTTCCAATTGGAAGATCCTTTGCTTGTAGGGATAAGGGATGAGCTACGGGAGATGGACATAAACACCCTCTCTCCGCTGGATGCATTTGACAAATTAAGAAATCTTAAAAAGAGACTGGGTCTTTAAGGAGGGACAAAATGAAAAGCCTGTACAGGAAAATGGTTGTTACTTTCAAATTGATGGCAGAGAGTATAATGTTTGCCTTTGGTTCTTTGAAAGGTGATAAGTTTAGAACTTTCCTCTCCCTGTTTGGTGTGACAATAGGTATCTTTTCAATTGTGACTGTTTTCACAGCCATTGATGCCCTAAGGGCAAACGTAGAGACCGGATTGCAAGGAATGGGAGGTTCCACTATCTACATACAGGAGTTCCCTTTTGCCCCCGAAGATGGAGAAGAGTACAAATGGTGGGAATTCCGGACCCGTCCAAGACCAAAATACGAAGAGTTCTCCTATCTCAAAAACAATTCAAAAACAGCAGAAGCAGCTGCTTTTGTAACATTCCGCAGCCTCAACCTCAAATATAACAGGAACTCCTACTCAGATGGGTTTATTACAGCCCACACATATGATTGGAACAAAATTGCCAGCTCTCCAATTGAACTTGGAAGGTATTTTTCTGTTCATGAAACCCAATCCTCTGTACCGGTATGTATCCTTGGACACTCCGTTGCCGAAAATTTGTTTTTCGGAGAAGACCCAATAAACAAGATCATTAAAATAGGGAGTGCCAACGTGAGGGTCATAGGGGTATTGAAAAAGGAGGGAGAAAGTATTGTAAGTATCTTTGATACAGACAACTCCGTTTGGGTACCATATACTTTTGCAGGTTCTTTGTTTAATGTGAAAAGGTCTTCTTCCATGATTTGTGCAATTCCTAAAGAAGCCGTTTCAAGGGAAGAGTTTATCCAAGAGATGAAGTTGCTAATGAGGTCAATCAGGAGGTTGAAACCTGCCCAAAAGGATAATTTTGCGGTTAACGAAATGACATTCCTTATAAACACAACCAAAGAGATCTTTTCCGGGATATCCCTTGCAGGATGGGTGATAGGCGGGTTTTCCATCCTCATAGGCGGGTTTGGCATTGCCAATATCATGTTTGTATCTGTAAAGGAGAGGACAACCCTCATTGGAATACAAAAAGCACTCGGTGCAAAGAAATATACAATCCTTACCCAATTCCTTGCAGAAGCAGCAGCTTTGGCAATCGCCGGAGGGGCAGTTGGTATTTTAATGGTTTACCTTTTGGTCATGGCAGTCGGGAACAGTGAAAGCTTCCCGATGCAACTTAGTCTATACAATATAACCAGGGGATTGATCATCTCTTCCGTGATAGGTATAACTGCCGGATTCATCCCCGCATACACAGCCTCCAGCCTGAACCCGGTAGAGGCAATAAATTCCAAATAAAGAAAGGATTGCCTTAATTTTTTAAGAGTCACTCCCAACGGAAGAGGCTATAAGGTTTGTCAGCTCTGCAAATTGATCTACAGACAACTGCTCTGGCCGTAGGGATAACAAATTTGAGTTTGACTCTTTTACTATTTCATATGCCTTGCCCGTTGCATCCATAGAAGAGAGCAAAGATTTCATGGAGTTTCGTATGGTCTTGCGGCGTTGGTTGAATGTTGCTTTTACAACTTTCTTGAACAAAACCTGGTCACATCCCAAATCTTTGCGGTTATTCGCCTTTAATCTTATTACTGCAGATTTTACCTTGGGGGGAGGGATAAATGAATTTTCTCCCACAGTAAAAAGATATTCAATATCATACCAAGCTTGCAACAACACCGACAAAATGCCATAATGTTTGTTGCCGGGAGGAGATGCCAGCCTTTCTGCCACCTCTTTTTGAAGCATCCCCACGACCAATGGAACCCTCTCCCTGTATTCCAACACCTTGAAAAATATTTGTGAAGAGATATTATACGGGAAGTTGCCTATAACGGCAAACTGACCAGGAAAAAAGCCGGAGAGGTCCATCCTGAGAAAATCACCCTCTATAAGCGAATCCCCCAATGAGGGGTAGTATATCCTAAGGTAACGTACAGATTCGTTGTCAATCTCTGCCAGTTTGAGTGATATGCCTGGCTCTTTGACAAGGAATGAGGTGAGGACTCCTGTACCGGGACCAACCTCAAGTACAGAACCAATCCCGTTTTCTTTTGCTTTTTCCATCAAAGCTTGCACAATCCTGGCAGCTATCTCCTGGTCTTTCAGGAAATGCTGTCCGAGCTCCTTTTTTGCTTTTACATACATTGCGCAAATATAAGAAAATTACCAGTTCCTCATGATCCTGACCACAATTGGCAAATGATCACTCAACCCTCCGTTGTAACGTGGCCCTATGTATGTCCTTTTTGGTTTTTGTCCGGTATATTTCCTGTCCTTTTCCAGCAAATGAACATTACAATATATATAACCATCTTTTGGAGAGACGGATATTGGCTCGTTATTGTCCAACAGGTTGCTGCTTGTAAAAAAATGGTCTATCTTTTCCCAACCCCCCATGTACTTGATTGTACCATTTGGCTGCCCGGCTTCTCCTCCAATCAAAGGAAGCTCCCTTAAACCTTGCAGCAGTTCAAAAACCCGAGACTCCGGAGTATCATTGAAGTCTCCCATAACCAATATGTTCGCTTTAATATTCTGGTCGAGTATAGAATCACAGACACCCGAAAGTACCATGGCAGCTGCTTCCCTTTTGGGGTTGGAAATTTTTTCCCCTCCGTATTTAGAAGGCCAATGATTTACAAAAAGATGGAGAGTATCCAATTGGTGCAGGACACCCTTGACATACAAAATATCTCGGCTAAACTCCCTGCCTCTCAAACCAACACTCAAATTGCCTTCATTATTGCCAAGGGAATAATCTTCGGAAACCTTTACAGGCATAAACCGCATTTCCAACGCCCTGAACATACTTTTCCTGTACAACAAAGCAACATCAATACCTCTGCTATCGGGAGAATCCTTATGAATAATCCTGTAATCTCCCATGAAAAGAGGAGTTTCATAAAGCAATTGGTTAAGGACAAACCTGTTTTCCACCTCTGCCAAACCAATTATTGCAGGCAGGTTGACACTCCATGGGTCTATTGACATCAATGTTTTGGAAATGCCCTCCCTTTTTCTTGCAAATCTTTTCCATGTCCAACGGTTGGCCCCGCTTGGCGTGAACTCCTTGTCGTTGTGTTGAGGATGAGGCCTTGTATCAAAAAAATTTTCTATGTTCCAAAACACGACAGTATAGTAGTCTACGTCGTACAACTCTTCCAACCCGGTTTGGCATATAGCCCGTTGCCTGCCAAAAAACAACAACAGCAAACAAACACCCACTATTTTTGAACTTATTTTTAAAACCTGCATTGACCCAACCATAATTAATACGTCAATTATATTAAATGCCATCTTTGTCAAGTGTCAGTGCAAATTTAACATTGGAATATATCCCGAGTCTCTTATGAAACTCTTTTTATCTGATTTACAGCTTATTTTATCCAATTTTAGATTTATAACCCTTTTTTTGCTAATTTCGCCCCCTCAAAAATGTAAATAAAGAAATAATGGCACTTCAATGTGGAATAGTAGGTCTTCCCAACGTGGGCAAATCGACACTTTTTAACTGTATAAGCTCGGGCAAGGCACAATCTGCAAATTTCCCCTTTTGTACAATAGAGCCCAATATAGGCTCAACGATTGTCCCTGACGAAAGACTCCAGGTTTTGGAAAAATTGGTGAACCCCCAAAGGGTTGTACCTGCTACGGTGGAAATTGTAGATATTGCCGGCTTGGTAAAAGGAGCAAGCAAAGGAGAAGGACTAGGCAATCAATTTCTTGCAAATATAAGGGAGACAGATGCAATAATTCATGTGTTGCGTTGCTTTGACGACCCCAATATAGTGCATGTGGATGGTAGTGTTGACCCTGTAAGGGACAAGGAGATAATAGACACCGAGCTTCAGATCAAAGACCTTGATACCGTGGAAAGCAGGATTTCCAAAGTACAAAAACAGGCTCAAACAGGCGGAGACAAGAGTGCAAAACGTATGTACGATATTTTGGTACAGTACAAGGAGGCGCTTGTGCAGGGCAAATCGGCCAGGAGTGTGAAATTTGACAATGCAGAGGATGCAAAACTGTCAAAAGAGCTATTCCTGCTCACAAACAAACCAGTACTATATTTATGTAATGTAGATGAAGCTTCTGCCAAAGATGGAAACCAATATGTGCAGCAGGTACGTGAAGCCATCCAGGAAGAAGATGCACAACTTTTGATAGTAGCCGCAAAGATAGAGTCCGAAATTGCAGAACTGGAAAGCTTTGAAGAGAGACAAATGTTCCTGAACGAGATAGGATTGGACCAATCGGGAGTATCACGTCTTATAAAGGCTGCTTATTCACTGTTAAACCTGCAAACCTACTTTACTGCAGGTGTACAGGAGGTTCGTGCATGGACCTTTACCAAAGGGACAAAAGCCCCTCAGGCAGCAGGAGTGATTCACACTGACTTCGAAAAAGGATTTATCCGTGCAGAGGTTATTAAATATGACGATTATGTGAAATACGGCAGTGAAAACGGCTGTAAAGAGGCCGGCAAGATGTCTGTTGAGGGCAAGGAATACATAGTTCAAGACGGAGATATAATGCATTTCAGGTTCAACGTATAAAACATGAAACAATGCAAAAATGAAGGCCGGCTGAACCTATGTTTCAGCCGGCCTTTGTTTATGTATTGTTGGTTTGCTTTTAAACAAATATTCTAAAAGAACTTAGCTCTGTTGTCCTTTACTTCGGACATTTTTTCCAGGATAGCAGGCAACCTCTGGATTTGCAATGAGAATGATTGCTGCTGCCTTTGTTTGGCATCGTCTTCTGTAAAGAATGCTCCTGTCTCACGAGAATCTACATTGAAAACATAAACCCCGATGTTACCGGCTATAGGGCCGGTGAGTTTATTCACCTCTGCTCCTGTTACGGCACCAACGAATTTTGGATCGAAAGACCTTGAACCAGGAGCACCGAACGATACTCCACTTTGTGTGCTGACAGTTGTTCCAAGTTTTTCTGCAATCTCTTCCAAAGATGTAAGGCCGGCTATTTGCTCTTTTACAGACTCAACCATTTTTTCGTTGGCTTTTTCCCTGCGTAAATGAGAGGCAATGTCCTTTTCCAGTTTTTCCACTGCAGGTATACCCTCTTCCCTGACCTCTGTCAAGGCCACAATAAAGAAGTACTTGTTATCCATGGAAATGATTTGTGAAACATCTCCCTTTTCGGCTTCGTATGCCCATCTGACAATCTCCCTTGCATTAGGGTAGTTGGCAATGCTTCTGGCACCCTCGGCAATATTGTAAGCCGGCATTGGGTACAAATTCATCTCTTGTGTCACTTGGTTAAATTTCTCAATTTTGCCTTCTGACTTGGATGCAACATCATTTGCCTTTGAATAGTAATCCTGGAAGGTCTCTTTAGAAGCTATAGCTGCCTTTTGAAGGACTGCAAGCTGTACTTTGGGAACAGGCCTTGTCCTCTCCTTGACCCTTACTATATGGCTTCCAAATTGCGACTGCAGTTTTATAGGTTTTCCAACCGGCAGTACAAAGCATGTGTCAAATCCGGGAATGGTGTTTGCCTGGGTCATCCATCCAATATCTCCGGCTGTCTCTGCGGCAGGGTTATTGTCCATTGAATTTTCCTGTGCCAGTTGCACAAAGTCTGCACCTCTGCCCAACAAGTTCATTAAACTGTCAATTTTTGCCTCTGTCACTGCATTATCCGGGTTTTGAATCATGATATGCTGTACAAACACAGAGTCCGGCAATTGTTTTGTGTCATTTATCCTTGCTGCCTTAAACACATTGTTTTCGTTGATTGGCTCCAGCACATCCCCTGGTTTTGCAGCGAAGGCAAAGCTGTCCAAAACAGGAGATTCCGAAGCCAGCTCTCCTTTCTTGTAGTAATATGCATCCATAGGCTTGTCAGAATTCCTGGCAAGGAAGTTCTTAAGGTTTGCAGAGCTTTTGAACTCAGGCATCAAAGCCTCTATTTCATTTTCTGCAGCAGCAATGTCCGCCAAAGATGGGGCAACTTCAAACACAACATACTCTATGTCCCTGCTGGCAGGTTGCTCAAAGTTATGTTTGTTTTTGTTGTAGAAATCCCTTACCTCTTGCTTGGTTACGGTTATTGTCGTGTCCTCGGCAAAACCAAAAGGCTGTACCACAAAAGAGACTTCCGATGTTACGTTGTTCTCTTCTATTGACCTGATAAGTTCCACCGGGTTCTGGATACTGCTTTTTGACAAAAGGTTCACATACTTGCCAACCATTTGGTCAACATACATGTTTTTCTCAAGATATTCCCAATAAGCTGCCAGGTTGCCACTCCCGTCAGTAGGTATTGCCTTGATAAACTCAACCAGCATGTTCCTGTCAAATTTACCATCCTGACCCATGAATATCTGTTCACGTGCCAAAACCTGAGATACGTTGGAACCTTGGCTAAGGTCAAACATCTCATCTTCACCAACAGCAATTCCCGCTTTTTCTATGGAAGGCAAAATGACGTTTTCGCTTAGCAAATCCTGCCATGCATTTTGGTTTATCATGTCGGAGGTTTGCTCATCTACCGACGCCGAACCGGTGAGTAATTGGTGGATGTTGTTGAAATATTCAACTCTTTTTTGAAAATCCTGGTAGGATATGGCTTTCCCGTTCATTTCACCAACATCGTATTTATTGGAAAACAGGGAAACAGCCGATTGCAATGTGTCTGCGTCTATGATAAATGAAAGGAGTGCCAGGCCAATCACTGCTGTGATAAAGACACCCATTTTGACGCGGATCTTCTCGAGAACTGCCATTTGTTATTGTTTTAAAGGTTTATTTTCTTGTAAGGCGCGAAGATAGTAAATTTTTGTTTATGATATGACTATTCTTCCACAATTCTGAGGACCACACTCTCTACACGGTTTGAGCCGGTTTTTAGTATGGAAAATTCAAAATTGTCATATTTAAGTAGCTCACCCTCTGCCGGTATGTTTTCGTGGAACCAGGTTATGAACCCCCCCAGTGTTTCATAAAAATCACTTTCGGGTATATCCAGGTCGTATGTTTTGTTCAGGTATTTTATTTCCAACCTGCCAGAGAATATATATTCATTGTCAGAGATTTTCTTTTCCGGCAACTCCTCTTTGTCAAGTTCATCAGAAATCTCACCAAAAATCTCTTCTATAAGGTCTTCCAACGTGACTATGCCTGCTGTTCCTCCGTATTCGTCGTTTACAACAGCTATGGAACGTTTGTTCTTTATCAACAAAGCCAAAAGCTCCTGAGCCTCCATATCTTCCTGTACATAATCAATTTTACGGATAATTTCAGATATTGGTTTGTCTCCCACAAAAAGGTCTTTGGAGTGGACATAGCCAATAATCTTGTCAATGCTTCCGTTATAGATGATTATCCGGGAATACCTGCTTTCTGCAAATTGCTCAAGCAATTGCTTGTTGGTGGCATCCCTTGGGACAGCGCAAATTTCTGTCCTTGGTATCATGCACTCCTTTACAATCACATCAGAAAAATTGAGTGCATTCTGGAATATTGTAATCTCGTTACTCTCTTCTTTGTCTGGCAAGTGCACAGGTTCCGGCACCTTGCCGGTAAAAGGAGAAAAGATTTTATAAACTCCCTTTGCAATGTAAATGAAATACTCCAGCACAAACTCAGGATGGGCAGATGCAATTGTATATGGCAACAATTTAGAAACCAGGAGCACCAGTGAAACAGCAACTGCAAGACCTACATAAAAAGCCGAAAAAAGCAGTGCACAGCTTACTCCAAAGATCACCAACAAAACATTGTTGGCAGCCCTTATTGAGAGCATCAGCTCTCCTTCGGTTTCCAACAACTGCTCCATTACAAGCGCATAATTTTTCTCTTGCTTTTTGTCCACCTCGTACCTCAGTTTGCTATAGCCTTCAAAAGCCTTTTCCAGTGCAGAGAGGATAGCCAGCAAAACCAGTGATATTACAGTCAATGCAATTAGTGGAAAAGATACCGGTAAATTGAGTTCCATATGTTGTGGATTTTAAAAATTCCTTAGCCTTGGTCCTATAAAATTTGCGGTATCAATATAGGAAATTTCGGTGGAATCCCGGCTGACTATTGCATAACTGTCAAAAGGTTTTTCAATCACGGCATTCCTAGCCATATCATCGGATTCCATTCCATAGCCTTGCATGAACATATCGGGAGTGGTAAGTTTGACAAGAGTGTGGGTGAAGATCCTTTGGGTGAGCCTGTTCCAGTAAAGAGTATCGGTTTCCATCTTCTCTCCCTTTAGATAATTGTTTATGACAACATTGCCGTATGCCTCCCAAATCTCTTCCTTTTCCTTTACCAGGTTCTTGGCATAATCTGCCACAATCATGGTTTCCAAAAGACCTTCTGCAGTGTAACCCCTCATTGTGATCCCTTTTGGAAATACATCATACGGGGTCTCTGCCTGGGTATATCTTTCCATCAATGGTGCATTGACAATGTAATCTGTGATTCCCCTGGAAAACTGGAAAACTGTCATC
>JAQWAL010000023.1:13032-18226 GCA_028707695.1 Bacteroidales bacterium
TCGAACCTTGGAGTAAACAATTCAACAATGTTTTCGCAATTGGCAACTCCGCATGCAACAAAAAGGTTATCCAGGTCATTTTTCACTTTGGAAGCATCCGGATTGTTAGAGGCAATCTGATGGTCTACAATAGTGGAGAAACGGCTGTACAAATCAAATACCTGTTTGTCTGTAACACTCCCTTTTGCATATAGAGAGGTCATTTTTTGCATTGCAATCACAAACAACGAAGGGTCAGTCTTGTCACCGGATATCTCCATTGCCTTTTCAATTGATTCCAGGATTTTTTGGTCTTCGTTGCCCATGTACTCCAACATGTCATAAACCTTGAACATGGAGGCAGAGGCTGCATATTTTGGAAAATGCTCCACCCTTAGGTCATACATAGTGAGCATGGAATCTATGAGCGAATTCTTGAGTTGTGCATTGTCTTTGTTTTGCTCAATCAAATATTTGAATATCCTTATCCCGTCTACATAGATGCTTTGCCTTACTCCAGGAGGGCATTCACGTAATGCCTCCCTCCAGATTGGAGCAGCATCCCTAAAGTTATCTACTTTGATATAGTCTGTGTAAAACGCTACGCTGCGCTGGCACTCGACGCTGGCATTTGCCAGACCCTGCGAAAATGCAGGAATTGCCATCAAGGCTAGAATTCCAGTTAATAATAAGTTGCGTAATTTTTTCATGATTATTTAATTAATGTTTCTAGTATTTAGTCGTATCTGTATTTTATGAACCAAAGGTCATGCAATGAGAAATTGAGATTGAGCATCACATATCTTTCCCTTACAAGGTTGTTTTTAAGGGAACCGCGCTGACCAACATCCACCGAGACCCCAAGAGCATTGTAGAGCCTCATAAGAGGGAGGGTTGCCCCGAAAGTGATTCCCATAGAATTTATTTGCTGACCGTTCAGCTTCATATATGTTTGGTCGTAATAAACCCCTCCCCTGTAGGTTATCCTTTTTGAATAATACCTCACGTCAAACCTGTTTGGGATATACTCAAACCCTAACTTGAAGGAGTTGCTGGTGGTTGCAGAGAAATCCACTCCCGGCGTTGCAGCAAACCCTGCATTGCTCCAGTCTTGCCTTGAGTAATCTGCTCCTACCAGCCATTTGTCTTTTTTCCTTACCGAGAAACCAATTGCAAGCTCAGATGGGATTTCCATCATGGTATTGCCGTTTGTCTGGTAATATACTGTATCCCTTGACCCTGTTGCATTGTTTGCATAGGCATACCTTGTATAATCGCCGGAAAGTTCAGAGCCAAGCATCCATGTAGCACCGGCAGTCAAAGAGAGGTCATTGCCCATGTTCTTGTTGTACTGTACACCGAATTTGGCAGCAAGTGAACTTATAACGTAATCTACACCTGTGTTGATGTTCCTGAATGAAGCTTCTGAGTTGAACAAGACATCTGACCTGCGGTCTATTGTTCCAAAATAGTATTGACCCTCTGCACCAATTGAAAAGTTTTCCAGCAAATCCATGGATACCCCGACGAACGCCTTGTTGATGCCTCCGGAACCAAACCTGTTGTAAACAATGTCACCCATTTCGTTTATGATGGCAGGGTCTGTTTCCCTTACTTCAAAATTGTAACCCACCGAACTGTATGGCAAAACACCAATGGCAAATGCCGACTTTTGGTACAGCGGGAAACTCATTACAAAATGGTGCATATTGAAAACGTTGTATGCAGAGTTTGCACTATTGGTTTTGCTCAGGATGTTCCTTTGGCTCACACCAAAATCCATAAGGAAAGAGAGGGTATCCCTCTCTGTAAGGGAAGCCGGGTTAAGGATGTTGATGAGCCTGTTATCCCTCACTCCCACTCCTATGCCCCCCATGGCTTTATTGAATGAAGTACCTGCCTTGTTCAGGTCCCCTATCCCGAAAACCGAGTAGGGAGTGAATGTCCCAAGGGCATTCTCACCCTGTCCCGAAAGACTGGTTGCCGAAAAAACCATTAACGCCAAAAGTGTTGTTATCCTAAATATTCTTTGCATAATCTTCTGCTACACGGGCCAAACCCATCAATACTAAATTGTAAACTACAAATATGGAACTTTTCAATTTTTCTGCAAAATAAATCGCATCCCCGCCTGTAAAAATGTAAATATGGTTTGGATACTTATTTATATATCCTTCAACTTCAAAAATCGCACCTAAAACTATTCCGGACTCAATTGCCTCATTTGTAGAGGTGCCCACGCCGGATATTTTCATAGGTGGCTCAAGTAGCGGAAGTTGTTGTGTGTAATTGTTTAAGGCTTTGAACCTGCTGGATAAACCAAGGGAAATGTTCCCACCGGAAAATTCCCCCTCTTTGGTTATGAAATCTATTGTCAAAGCTGTGCCAAAATCAAATACAATAATGTCCTTGCCGGGAAAAAGAGAGGTTGCTGCCACAGATGCCATGAGCCTGTCAGTTCCCAGTGTGCCGGGTGTGGAGTATCTGTTTTCCAATGGCAATTTGGTATCCGGCCCAACCACAACCAGCTTGTTGCACTTGCTTTCCAATGGCTGGAAATAAGAAGCTGCGAGCTTCCTTACAGAAGATATGGCAATTACCCCTGTCTCCCTGTTGCTGCACAGAGCAGAGATGAATTCAAGGATATCGTTGCCATAATAGCGATGCGGCTCTTCCAAACGAAGAGCATCAGCAAAACACGCTTTTACCGAAGAATTACCAATATCTACCAGAAGATTTGTCACGGTTGGCAAAGTTATAAAATTTATCTTCTCATCTCTAAAAATATGTTGTAGGCCTGTTCTACAGATTTAACATTCTCTACTGTAATGTACAGTTTCTCCTTTTGCTCTTTCAACCTGAAGCGTTTATGCTGTTGCTGGAGGTATTTGAGTATGGATGAGAATTTCGCAGAACTATAGTAAGTAGATAACTGGTTACTTACAAACCAAGCTATAAGAGCTCCGTTTTTGATGAAGATCTTTTCAAAACCAAGTTCAATGGCTAGCCAGCGCAACCTTACAATATAGGTGAGCTGAACGGTTTCTGCAGGCATTGGACCAAATCTGTCTTGTATACTGGCAATGAACTTGTCCAGCTCCTTTGAATCCTTGATTGCATCCAACTCTTTGTAAAGCCTTATTTTCTCTGCAGTCATGGAGACATAACTGTCCGGAATCAATATTTCCAGGTCTGTGTCTATTGTGCAGTCGCTCAAGTATTCCACCTCTTTTCCCTCTTTTTCGTCTGCCCTGTTCATGCCCCTCTCTTCCCTTATCTCTGCAAAAGCCTCTCCCAGTATACGCTGGTAGGTTTCAAAACCCATGTCGGCTACAAAGCCACTCTGCTCTGCACCCAAAAGGTTGCCTGCCCCCCTTATGTCAAGGTCCTGCATAGCTATGTTGAAACCACTTCCCAAATCGGAAAAAGTCTCGATTGCCCTTATCCTGCGGCGGGCATCCTCCTGGAGCGATATCATTGAAGGAACTACCAAATAACAAAAAGCCTTTATGTTGGAACGCCCTACCCTGCCCCTGAGCTGGTGAAGGTCGCTCAAACCAAAATTTTGAGCCTGGTTTATTATTATGGTGTTTGCGTTGGGTATATCTATTCCGTTTTCTACAATTGTTGTGGCCAGCATAAGGTCGTAATCTCCCATCATGAAATCGAGTACTGTTTTTTCCAAAGCAGAGGGTTCCATCTGGCCATGTCCTACACATGTTTTCACATTTGGGCAGAGCCTGCGGATTATATCTTCTACGGAACGGATATCCTCTACCCTGTTGTGGACAAAAAAGACCTGCCCTCCCCTCTCTACTTCGTAATTGATAGCATCTCGTATGATCTCTTCGTTGAAATCTATAACCTCTGTCTGTACAGGTAACCTGTTTGGAGGAGGTGTGTTGATAATTGAAAGGTCCCTGGCCCCCAGCAACGAAAATTGGAGGGTCCTTGGAATAGGTGTGGCAGAGAGTGTAAGAGTGTCTACATTGAGTTTGAGATGCCTGAGACGCTCTTTTGCTGCAACTCCGAATTTCTGCTCTTCGTCAATTATTAGCAAGCCAAGGTCTTTGAAATGAATCTCTTTGTTCAGGAGCCTGTGGGTACCTATGATTATGTCAATCCTCCCACTTTTAATATCTTCTGTAATGACTTTTATCTCTTTGCCGGTTTTTAGCCTGCTCAGGTAAGAGATATTGCAAGGGAACTCCTTCAAACGGGATGTGAAAGTCTTGTAATGTTGCAATGCAAGTATAGTTGTAGGCACCAGTACAGCCACCTGTTTGCTGTCGGCAACTGCCTTGAATGCCGCCCTTATGGCAATCTCTGTCTTGCCAAACCCAACATCGCCGCATATCAACCTGTCCATAGGGTACTCTTTTTCCATATCCTCTTTGATTGCCTCTGTGGCTTTGAGTTGGTCGGGAGTATCTTCGTAGATGAAGGACGACTCAAGCTCCTTTTGCATGAATGAGTCTGCACTGAAAGAAAAACCTTTTGACTCTTTCCTTTTGGAATAAAGTTCTATCAGCTCATTTGCTATATCCTTTACCTTGGATTTTGCAGAGTTTTTAAGTTTCTGCCAGGTTCCTGTTCCAAGTTTGTACACTCTTGGTGGTTGCGCATCTTTTGATTTGTAGCGTGAAATGCGGTGCAGCCCGTGGATGGAGACAAAAATGACATCGCCATCTTTATAAACAAGCTTTACTGCCTCCTGTTGCCTTCCGTTTACATTCGTCTTAACCAATCCGCCGAATTGCCCAACCCCATGGTCGGTATGGACAATGTAATCACCTATTTCATATGAATTGAGCTCATTGATTGTGAGCCTTTCACTTTTCTCTACACTCCTTTGGGGTTTTACCTTCCTGTATCTTTCAAATATCTGGTGGTCTGTATAGAGGCATATTTTTGCATTTTGGTCTATGAAACCTTCGTGTATGGAAATTTTTTCTGCATCAAAACGAGTGTCCCCTACCCCTTCCAATGAAGAGAATATAGATCTGATACGTTCTATCTGTACTTGGTTCTCACTCAATATGGAGACATCGTAACCGTCAGATATTTTTTGAGAAATATCCCTTGCCAACAGCTCGAAGTTCTTATTGAAAACCGGCTGTGGAACCGTATGGAACAATATCCTCTCTTTATTGTCGAACTCCCTTGTAACAGGAGCAAACAAGAAAGTACAATGGTTGCCGGCAATGCTTTGGAA
>JAQWAL010000023.1:18326-24745 GCA_028707695.1 Bacteroidales bacterium
ACAGCTCGAAGTTCTTATTGAAAACCGGCTGTGGAACCGTATGGAACAATATCCTCTCTTTATTGTCGAACTCCCTTGTAACAGGAGCAAACAAGAAAGTACAATGGTTGCCGGCAATGCTTTGGAACTCCTCTTCTTTGAGCCCGTTACCTATCAACCCTATTTGCCCTTTGAAATATTCGTAATCTGTTATCCACAATGTGGAGTTCCCTCCTGCATAATCAAAGATGTTCTCTGTTTGCACCTCCTCTTCTTTGTATATATCTGGGAAAATCTCTATTTGCTGTACCTCTTCCAGCGATCGTTGGGTATCAATGTCAAAAACCTTGATCCTCTCCACGGTATCTCCAAAAAACTCGATCCTCCATGGACGGTTGTCCGAAAAAGAAAAAAGATCTATGATACCTCCCCTGAGTGCAAATTGTCCCGGCTCCGAAACAAAATCTACCCTTTCAAAGGAATATTCAAACAAGGTCTCCTTAATAAAGTCATGAGAAAGGGAATCTCCGGTGGAAATCTTCAAAATAGAGGAATCCAAAGATTTCTTGTCTATCACAAGTTCAGAAAAAGAATGTGGATAACCAACCAGTACAATGTTTTCGAAAGGAGAAGAGCCTTCCGAAAAATTCTTGACAGCATTTATGGCTGCCGTCCTTTGCACCTGGTGGGATGAATCTTTTGTTGCATTGCGCAAAGAGTGGTTTTTGGAAGAGGGGAAGAAAAATACCCTTTCTGTATCTATCAGTTTATATAGGTCTCCTGTACAATAAACAGCATCTTCCCTGTTGTTCAACAACACAAAGTGTATTCCCTTGGAACACGCAGCAGAAATTGCAAAAGCCTTTGCCGAAGAGTAGAGACCCTCCAGTATTATTGTATCTTTGTGTTTTATTTTTGCCTTCTCAACAAGCTTGTTAACAGCCTCTTGTCTATTGAAGCGCTCTTCTGAAATAGTGTAAGCCATATTGCGTTTGCAAAGATAGTTTATTAACCATTCTTTGTTTATAATTATTGATAAATATTTTTTTAAATCAGCAGGTTTTTATTATATGGAAAAGAAAAGATTTTATCAAAATTTAGAAAGGACAATTTATGCCTGAGATATCCTCTTTTTATAAACACATATCCATTGTTCAAATCGTATGCAATGCATATTCCTAATTTTGTTGAAAAACTTATAATAAAAAATAGATAATATTATAAATCAAATAATTATTATTGGCCATAATGGTTAATAACATTGTAAATAACTTTCAAAAATTGTTAATTCATGTTGATATCATTAGTTATCAACATATCAACAATCTATTATTAAAACTAAAAAATATATAAAAAATTAAAGATATATTTGTAAAGATAAAAACTGTTCATATCTATGGTTAATTTCGATCCAAGGCAAGAGAAGGATGTAAGGGATAAAGATTTTGAAGGGCAGATCCGTCCAAGGGATTTTTCTCAGTTTTCCGGGCAAGACAAAATTATTGAAAATCTCAAGATATTTGTACAGGCTGCAAAAATGAGAGGCGAAGCTTTGGACCATGTGCTTTTGCATGGCCCTCCTGGTTTGGGTAAAACCACTCTGGCCCATATAGTTGCAAATGAACTTGAAGTAGATTTGAAAATAACTTCGGGTCCTGTTTTGGACAAGCCGGGTGATTTGGCGGGTTTGCTTACCGGATTGGAAAAGGGTGATGTGCTTTTCATTGACGAAATCCACCGGCTCTCTCCTGTTGTAGAAGAGTACCTCTATTCTGCAATGGAAGATTTTTCAATTGATATAATGATAGACAAGGGGCCTGGTGCCCGTTCTGTCCAGATATCCCTTAATCCGTTTACTTTAGTAGGTGCCACAACCCGTAGCGGTCTTTTGACCTCACCTCTCAGGGCAAGGTTTGGTATTCAGTCTCATTTGGAATACTACGATTCCTCTGTTTTACTGGGTATTATAAAAAGAAGTGCCGGAATACTAGGTATTCCCATTGAGGATGATGCTGCTTTGGAAATATCCAGACGCAGCAGGGGGACTCCACGTATAGCAAATGCCCTGCTCAGGAGGGTGAGGGATTTTGCACAAGTCAAGGGTACAGGTATTATAGATGACAAAATAACACTTTACGCGCTGGATGCCCTGAACATAGATAAAAGAGGGTTGGATTCAATGGATAACAAGATTTTGTCTACAATAATCCAGAAGTTCAAGGGTGGTCCTGTTGGAGTTGCAACAATTGCAACTGCTGTAAGTGAAGATATTGGTACCATAGAAGAGGTTTATGAACCTTTTCTTATCAAAGAGGGTTTTATCCAGAGGACTCCTCGTGGAAGGGAGGTTACTGATTTGGCATACAAACATTTAGGTTTGTCCAAGGAGATTATTGCAGGTCCTTCTTTGTTTTGATAGTGATTTATGTTTTTAAAATTTTGATATTGAGATGAAAAAATTGATTATTGGTTTTACATTGATGGTTTCTTTACTATTGTCCGGTATGGATGCTGTTGCATGCACCTCTGCAATTTTCACCGGAAAGGTAACTGCAGACGGACGTCCTGTTTTGTGGAAGCATCGTGATACTGGTGAAGATAACAACAGGGTACAATTTTTCAAAGGAGATAAATATAATTTCCTGGGGCTTGTCAATAGCCCCGATAAAGGCGGTGTTGTTTGGATTGGTACAAATGAAACCGGGTTTTCAATAATGAACACTGCATCTTACAACCTTAAGGATGACAATGTAAAGGAGATGGACATGGAGGGTGAGTTGATGTACAAAGCCCTTGCTGTGTGCAGTTCGCTTGAAGATTTCGAGGAGTTCCTCAACAATCTGCCCCGCCCTATGAGGGTAGAGGCCAATTTTGGTGTGATAGATGCCATGGGGGGTGCTGCTTATTACGAAACAAACAACACGAAATTCGTGAAGGTAGATGCCAATGATCCTGCAATTGCCCCACAGGGTTATTTGGTTTACACTAATTTTTCTTATACAGGCCGTTTCAATGAAGGTATGGGTTATATACGCCAACAAAATGCCCTTGATATTATTTCCGGCGAATCTATGTTTTCACAAATTACCCCGCGTTGGATATTCAACAAGCTTTCTCGTTCCTATTACCACTCTTTCATGGGTACAGACCTCACCTCCCCCGAAAGTTCACCCGAAAGGTTCACAGGCTGGGTCCTGGATCAGGATTATATTCCACGTAAGTCCTCCACTGCTTCGGTTGCAATACATGGTGTAAAACCAGGAGAAAATCCCGAAATGACTACAATGTGGACAGTTTTGGGTTATCCGCCGGCAGGGATTGCTGTACCAATGTGGGTAAAGGCGGGGGAAGACCAGCCCTCTGTAATGGTCAAAAGTGACAGGAGTGACAATGCACCGGCTTGTGACATGGCCCTTGCCCTGAAATACAAAACATTTTCCAACAAGAGAGGAAGTGGTCAGAGATATATGAACTTCAACCTCATATACAACAGCAACCGTACCGGGTACATGCAGGAGCTGGCTCCGGCAGAGAATTACATAGAAACACTGTTCAAAGAGCCAATAGAGCGTTGGCGCAGGGATGGTCTTGATGTAAACGAGCTTGTGCAGTATTACAACGATGCCAATGACGCTGTTATTGGTGCATACCTCTCCCTTACAGCCGGCCGTCAGTAGAAAAGAATTATAAAATAGAATAAAAAAGGATGTACAAAATTTTTGGACATCCTTTTATTATTTAGAACCTGAGTTTGTTACTCTTCAATTTTCAAATCTTGTAAGGAGAGGATGTGCCCGTCGTTTGGTTTGGTTGCTACAATCCTAACTTTCTTGACAGGCTTTTCGGGAATCAAAACTGCCGTGTTCAATTTGAATTCTGTCTTGCCGGTATAGTTTATACCGTCGTAGCTATACTCTGCATACCCATCGGTTACACCGTAAAAGCTTATGTTGGGAATACCGGTCTCTACGGTTATCCTGGAGGCTTTGACAGGTTGTTCGAATATGTAGGTGAAATGGTCCCCGGTCTCGATTTGGGTAGCGGTGCGGAAATAAGTATTTTGTTTGTAGTCAGTAACATTAGAAATTGGGAACCTTGTGTTTTCGGTCATTGAGGTCTCGATAGTTGTGGCTGGTGTGAGATATGTGTAATCGGCATTTTCGGGTTGAATGGAAATACTTTTGACCTCATCTTTGAAGAATGTTGCAAAACGGAACTTATGTGCCTTGTCTGTAATGATTTCTCCCCTGTAAACAGGTGAGTACATTGTAGGTTCCGATTCGTCCGTTGTGTACCTTACAACTGCCCAAGGGTATGGGGCTGTAACCATGATTGCTCCATTGATGTAAACCGCTTTTGGCGGGTCCATGCGGAAAGCTATACCCATTTGGTACAATCTTTCCAAGTGGGCAGAGGATAGACGGTATGAGAAATCGGTGAATTCTTTTAATTCTGGCTGTGTCCAGCCAACCTCTGCCAATGCGGCTATGCGAGGGTATGCCTGGTATTCCATGAACCTTGCAGGGTGGCCGAACAGCTCTGCCCAAAGTGCAGCCTGTACACCCAGTACTAGTTTGGCCTCATTTTCATCAAGTTTTGCAGTTTTGACAGGGTCAAGTGAATATGCCTTTTCCAAAGTTACAATCCCTGCCCAGTTGTGACCCCTTTCTGCAGGAGATTGTTTCATGTCGTAGTAGCAATATTCTCCCGGCAACATCACGGTTGGTTGTCCTTTTTTTACCGACTCAATGCCTTTGGCAACGCTTCTCCAAGCATATACCCTAGATTCCGGCCTGAGTTCTCCTCCATCCAGGATTTCATCCCATCCGGCCATATGTTTGCCGTGTTTTTCCACGATGTTTTCCATCCTGCGTACAAAATAATTGAGCAACTCTTCGTGGTTCTCCATCCCTTTCTCTTTCATTAATGCCTGGCAGTGCGGGCAGTTGTCCCATGAGTCGTAGTTGACTTCGTCCCCGCCAATATGGAAATATTTGGAAGGGAACAGTGCAGCAACCTCTTTTACGATGCGGTCCAGCATTTTGAAATTATCTTCCTTACCCACGCACCAAACGTTTTGGGCCTCTCCCTGTACACTTACCGAATTGTCGTTGCCATCACATCCAACCTCTGGATAAGTAGCTGTAACAGCCCTGCTGTGCCCGGGAAGGTCTATTTCGGGTATAATCTCGATATGCCTTTCTGCAGCATAAGCTACTATCTCTTTTATCTCTTTTTGTGTATAAAAACCTCCATATCTTTCGTTACCAGAACCGAAAGAGGGTCTTAACACTTCGTTCTCTCCCCTCCATGCTCCGAGTTCGGTGAGTTTGGGGTATTTTTTTATTTCTATCCTCCAGCCATTGTCATCTGTCAAATGCCAGTGGAATGTGTTTATCTTGTGGTAAGATAACCAGTTGATAAAGTTTTTTACTGTCTCTGCATCAAAGAAGGTACGGGAAACATCCAAGTGCATTCCCCTGTAGGCAAAACGTGGGGAATCTTCTATTTCTGCCCCTTGAACTGTCCAGTTCTCGTCTCCTTTTGGGTTACCCGAATAGATGACCGGAGGGAGCATCTGGAAAAGTGTCTGGATTCCGTAAAAGATACCGGTTTGGGTAGAACCTTGTATAGTTATACCCTCTTTGGTCACTTTAAGCTTGTAACCTTCCAATGGAATTTGGTGGTTGGATGACAGGTCCAGTATTATGAAATTTGCAGAGGGCATTCCTGTTGATTGTTCAAATTTGAATCCGGATGCGCCCTCAAGAAATTTTTTCAAATATTCCAGGTTTTTGTCGTTTTTGGTGTTTGAAAAAACAACAGTCTCTTTGTCGATTTTAAAATTATCACTCCTTTCAACCAATTTGTTTGGTTTAGGGATAATTGTAATTTGTGCAGTCATTAAAACTGTAAAAAAAAGTGTGGCAAAAGTGGAAATTAATCTTTTCATTGTAACATTTTTTATTCGGGGTAAAGATACAAAATTTGCCAACGAAGCACATATAATTGCTAATCTTCTCTAATTTGATTAATTTTGCGAACTTAAAAATCCAATTATAAAATGTCCGAAAAACTTAATTCTAAGATTCCTGAGGGGCCATTGTCCGAGAAATGGACCAGGCATAAGTCTCAGATTCGGGTTGTAAGCCCGGCCAACAAGAGAAAGCTTGAGGTAATTGTTGTGGGTACCGGTTTAGGAGGAGCATCGGCTGCTGCAGCACTGGGAGAGTTAGGCTACAATGTAAAGGTCTTTTGCATTAGCGATTCACCGCGCAGGGCGCACTCAATAGCTGCCCAGGGTGGAATAAACGCCGCAAAAAACTATCCAAATGACAATGACTCTGTGTACAGGCTCTTCTATGATACTATCAAGGGTGGCGATTACAGGGCAAGGGAAGGAAATGTTTATCGTCTTGCAGAGGTAAGCAACCATATTA
>JAQWAL010000062.1:0-3656 GCA_028707695.1 Bacteroidales bacterium
ACAGTAAGTTGGCAATTGCCCTTGCAAAGGAGGGTGGCCTTTCGTTTATATTCGGTTCGCAGCCAATAGAAGAGCAGGCGCGTATGGTGCAGGAGGTAAAGAAGTACAAGGCCGGTTTTGTAGAGAGTAGGGCCAATATCACTCCGGAGCATACTTTGGCAGATATTTTGGAACTCAAAAGGAAAACCGGGTTTTCTACAATTGGGGTTACACACGATGGCTCTGCCTGCGGGGTGTTGCAGGGGTTGGTAACAAGCCGTGATTACCGTGTTGACAAAGATCCCATGGACAAAAAGGTAAAGGAGTTCATGACCCCTTTTGCAAACCTTATTACTGCACAGGACGGCATTGCCCTTAATGAGGCAAATGATATTATTTGGGATCACAAACTCAATACTCTGCCTATAATAGACAAAAAGAACCGTCTTAAATATTTCGTGTTCCGCAAAGATTACGATAGCCACAGGGACAATCCAAACGAGTTGCTGGATTCCAAAAAGAGATTGGTGGTGGGTGCAGGTATCAATACCCGTGACTACAAAGAGAGGGTGCCTGCTTTGCTCAAGGCTGGTGTGGATGTGTTGTGCATTGACTCTTCAGATGGTTACTCCGAATGGCAGAAAGAGACCATTGAGTATATAAGGGGTGAGTATGGCAATTCTGTTATGGTGGGTGCCGGTAATGTGGTGGACAAAGAGGGCTTTTTGTATTTGGCAAAAGCCGGGGCCGATTTTGTAAAGGTTGGTGTGGGTGGAGGTTCCATTTGCATTACACGTGAGCAAAAGGGAATTGGCAGGGGCCAGGCGACTGCCCTTATAGAGGTTGCACAGGCTCGTAACGAATATTTTGAAGAGACAGGTGAATATATTCCTATTTGCTCCGATGGTGGTATTGTCCAGGATTACCATATGATTCTGGCGTTGGCCATGGGTGCCGATTTCCTTATGATGGGGCGTTATTTTGCCAGGTTTGACGAGAGCCCTACCCGCAAGATGATGGTTAATGGCAGTTATGTGAAGGAGTATTGGGGTGAGGGATCCAACAGGGCCCGCAACTGGCAGAGATACGATATGGGTGGCAGCGGTAACCTCAAGTTTGAGGAGGGTGTTGACAGCTATGTGCCTTATGCCGGCAAACTAAAGGACAACCTGGATGTTACCCTGGTCAAGATAAAAGCAACCATGTGCAGTTCGGGTGTTCTTACCATTGGTGAACTGCAAGAGAAAGCACATATTACAATGGTCTCGTCTACCAGCATTATAGAGGGTGGGGCACATGATGTTATTGTAAAGGATATGAACAACTAGTGGTTTGCTGCTAGCCTAAATATTTTACTATGGACAGAAGGCCTGCTGTTGCGGGTTCGTTCTACCCTGCAACCAAACAAGAACTTTCTGATAATCTGGAGCAATTGTTTTCCAATGCATTGCCTGCAGAGTCAGGGGATGTCTGTGCGCTTGTGGTGCCTCATGCCGGTTATGTTTTTTCCGGGGAGGTTGCTGCCTCTGCATATAATCAGATTGACAGGAACAGGGTATACAAAAGGGTTTTTTTGATAGGGACGGCTCACAGGAACTCATTTGCAGGGGCTTCTGTTTACACAGCCGGTAATTTTGAGATGCCGTATGGTACAGAGGAGGTAGATTGCGAAGTTGGTAATGGATTGTGCAATGAGAACCCTTTGCTTTTTTCTGACAACCCGGCTCATCATGATGGAGAGCATGGTCTTGAGGTACAACTCCCTTTTGTAAACCATGTGTTAAGGGCTGGTTACAAAATTGTTCCAATTATAATTGGGGATGTTACGGTTGCTCAGTGTGCCGAAATTGCAAATATCCTGGAGCCATGGTTCAACAGCGAAAACCTATTTGTTGTAAGTACAGATTTTTCCCACTACCCATCCTACGAAGATGCCCGCATATTGGACAATACTACCATGGAAGCCATTGTTGGGCAGTCTCCCGTTCAGTTGCTCAAGGTCTTGGAGTCAAATGCCGGCAAAGGTGTCAAGGAATTGTATACCTCTTTGTGTGGCTGGAGCTCTGTCTTGGTTTTGCTTCACCTTACTCAAAATGTTTGGGGTTTCAATTACAAACCGTTGCAATACAAAAATTCAGGGGACAATAGCCAATATGGAAGCAAGGATGGAGTTGTGGGTTATTGGGCCATTGCTGTGCATGATTTGGAAAGCTGTATTGTTGAGATTGCCAAAAGGGCAATACAAAGCGCTGTTACGAAAGATTTTGACAAACAGCCCAATTTTAACTTAGAAGAGGGGATTGATGGCTCTGCAGTTGCTTTGGAGGTGTTGGCAGAGTATGGTTTTGATAAGGTTCCGGTTGTTTTGGAGCAGGCAAGCGGGGTTTTTGTCACTCTAAGGAAAGAGGGCAATTTGCGTGGTTGTATTGGTTATATACAAAGTGAAGAGCCTCTCTACAAAGATATTGCAAATATTGCCACTATGGCAGCCCTGAACGATTCCCGTTTTGTGCCGGTTAGTGTGCAAGAGTTGCCTTTTTTGGAGTATGAAGTATCTGTACTTTCTCCCATGCGTTTGATTGATAACGTGGCAGAGATTGAGATGGGCAAGCACGGGGTAGTTATTGGCAAGGGTAGCCGCTCTGGTCTTTTCTTACCTCAGGTTGCTACGGAAACAGGGTGGACACTGGAGGAGTTCCTGGGCCACTGTTCGCGTGACAAGGCGGGAATTGGCTGGGACGGATGGCGCGATGGTGCCCGTATCTGGGTCTTTACGGTTTTCAAATTGCCAAGGGGTCAGATATTCCCAAGGTAAACATGCTTTATTCCGGCTTGGGTGGCAATCTGGCCAGCTTCTCCTATAGTGGTTAGGGGTGTGGCAGGTAAATGTACCAGTTCGTTTTGTGGGAAAAAGCGGTTGATGTGCAATGGTGTTGAGTCAAATCCTTTTTTTACCAGCCATTGGCACATTTTTTCAAATGTTTGGAGGTTGTTGCTATATTGCGGAATCATAAGATGTGTTATCTCCAGCCATATTTTTCCCCTTTTCAACAATAGCAGGGAATCCAGGACAGGTTGCAATTTGGCACCTGTAAGTTTCAAATGTAAGGCGGGGTCAAAGCACTTGAGGTCTATATTGGCAGCATCTATGTAATTGCAAAGCTCTTGGAGCGGCTTCTTGTTTATATACCCGTTTGAAACAATCACTGTTTTGATATTGTTTTGGTGAGCCAGTTTTGCTGTAGCCAGCATGTACTCATAGTAGACAGTAGGTTCTGTATAGGTAAAGGAGATTGAGGGAGTCTTGTATTTTTTTGCCAGTTCAATAATAGCAGCCGGGGTGTAGTTGTAGTTTGCAGTCTCTTTTGGGGATTTTTGGGATATGTTGTAGTTCTGGCAGTTGAGGCATCTCATATTGCAACCGGCAATAGCTATGGACAGGGTTTTTGTGCCCGGCAAAAAATGGTTGAGTGGCTTTTTCTCTATTGGGTCCAGGCATATAGAGCAGGGGTTGTTCCATGCAAGGGTGCAGAGTGTTCCCTTGTGGTTTTCCCTTGTTTTGCATATCCCCTTCTGCTCCTCTTTCAATATGCAATTATGTGGGCACAACATGCATTCGACTGCATGATTATGCAGATTGTTATCTTGCTTGCCGGCTTTTTGCCAGTATAATGCAA
>JAQWAL010000062.1:3756-5960 GCA_028707695.1 Bacteroidales bacterium
ACTTTTATGCTTTTGTGCATATTGTTGCTGTCAATGCTACAGCTGTATGCACAAACCAGGGTTACCGGTAAGGTGACCGATGCTACCGACGGCTCTGCAGTTCCGTTTGCCTCTGTAATGGTCAAAGGAACCACAATTGGTGTCTCTACCGATGCCAATGGCCTCTATGTAATCAACAATGTCCCTGCAAACGGGATATTGGTCTTTTCCAATATCGGGTACCAGACACAGGAGATCTCTGTTAACAACCGTTCTGTAATTGATGTGGTGCTTGCCCAACAGGCAGTCGGGCTGGACCAGGTGCTTGTGGTGGCCTACGGTACTGCCACCAAGGGTTCATATTCCGGCTCTGCAACACAATTACGACAAGAGAATTTCAAGGATGTTCCGGTAATTAATTTTGAACAGGCTATAGTTGGTTCTGTTCCCGGAGTGCAGATTTCCCAAAAATCGGGGCAACCAGGGTCGTTGCCGGAGATCAGGATCCGTGGTTTCGGCTCTTTCAATGCCGGCAACGAACCTCTATATGTAATTGATGGCGTTCCTGCAACAAGCGGGGACTGGGGTTCCGGCAACATGTACACGAGTGCCATGAACTTCCTTAACCCCGGCGACATCGAGTCAATTACAGTGCTCAAGGATGCTGCTGCAGCCTCTTTGTATGGTTCCAGGGCTTCCAACGGTGTGATAATAATCACCACCAAAAAGGGACGGGCCGGCAAGGTAACAACTACATTCAAAGCCAACATGGCACTTTCTTATTTTGCCATGGACAATTATCCTACAGTTACCGAGGCAGAGGGTGAAATCCTTACCCGTGAGGCCTGGACAAACTACGGCAACGACAATCCTGCACAGTGGCAAAGCTATGGTTCTTTGGACAATTATGTGAATGTGATGACAGAGAGGTACTATCCCTCGCGTAAAAGCGACCTTGAGTATGCCGACTGGGAAAAACAGTTGTTCCGTACAGCGGTTTCACAAAACTACGAGATGTCAATTTCGGGTGGTAATGAAAATTCAAGGGTATTTGCATCGGTGGCTTATACAGATGACAACGGTATCAACCGTATCCAGTACCTGGAGCGTTTTACTGCAAACATCAATGCAGAGCATAAGATGTCCAACCGTTTGAGGGTTGGTGGTTCAATCCAGTTCTCAGACCAAAAGCAGAGTGGCCACCAAGATGGACAGGCAAAGGACAACCTGTTCTATTTGTGGAAAGTGCACCTTACCCCTCGCTGGCCGTTCAAATATGACGATGGTTCTTACTGGATGGAGTTTTACGATGGGGGTACAAGGGTCAATCCTGTGCCTCAGTTCGATTTGCAGATAAACGACGCTACCCAGATGCGTGTGATGCTAAAGGGTTGGGCAGAGCTCAGGATTTCAGACGATTTCAAAATCAAGAGCCTTGTGAGCAAAGACTACCTCAAGATGCACGACCGTTTTGCCTGGCTTTACGGGCATATCAACTTTACTGCCTACGGGCAGGGTTATGCCTCGGACCGCCACAGGTTTGTGGACAGGCAGGTGAGCAGTACAATTGCAAACTACAATAAATCTTTGGACAAGCATAATATAGCCCTTATGGCCGGATGGGAGGCAGAGAGGGAGGAGTTCCTCTATACCCGTTTGGCAAAAATTGACTTTTCTAATTTTGGTGCCACTGAATCTGCCTTGGCCACCAATTTTGAATCGGGTTACACATACAGGAGCCTCTCCAATTTGCTTTCGTTTGTGAGTAGTGCCAGTTACGATTACGATAGCCGTTACTATCTCTCCGGCTCTTTCCGCCGGGATGGTTCTTCCAGGTTGGGCCCCGATACCCGTTGGGGTAACTTTTGGTCGGTTGCAGGTTCATGGCGTTTGAGCAATGAGCAGTTCATTAAAAATATTAACTGGATAAACGATTTGAGGATAAGAGGTTCGTATGGGACAAGCGGTACCCTTCCGTCCAGTTATTTTGGTTACATGGCCACTTTTGATTACGAGATTTATGGCGAAGAGGCTGCGGGTTATCCTTCTAACTTAGCCAACAAAGACCTTACCTGGGAAAAGAACCGTAACTGGAATATTGCGGTTGATGCAAGGTTGTGGGACAAATATGAGTTTGTTGCAGAGTATTACAACAAAACCACAGAAGACCTCTTGCTAAATGCAACGGTCCCTTCTACTACTGGTTTCGGGAGTGCCCTCACAAA
>JAQWAL010000063.1 GCA_028707695.1 Bacteroidales bacterium
AGAATCTCTTTTTCTTGTTCCCAAAAGTTTTCCGGCACCTTTTCATTTATTCCGGAATCACCGATAATGGCAAATTTATGGGATTTCCATGCAATGTAAATCAGAACAGCGTTCCGCTCTTTTGTCCGGTTCATTTTTAGTTGGTTGAACACAGATATTGCCCTTGTTACCGGATCTCCGGGGCAGGAAGATTCGATATGGACCCTGATCTCTCCGGATGTGTTGAGTTCGGCTTGTTCAATGGCTTTCACTACCATTGACTGCTCCTTTTCCGATAAGAATGTTTGTTTGGCCACGATAATTAAAATTCTACTACAGGTGCGTTTTCTGCCCCTTCGTTAGCTTCGAAGTACTCTTTCCTTTCGAATCCGAACATCCCGGCAAGCATGTTTTTTGGGAATTGACGGATTGTAGTGTTGTACAAACGTGCAGTCTCGTTGAATTTTTGCCGTTCTACAGTAATCCTGTTTTCGGTACCTTCCAACTGAGCTTGCAGCTCCATGAAGTTTTGGTTTGCCTTGAGGTCAGGATAGCGTTCTACCACAACCATCAAACGGGAAAGTGCTTGTGAAAGTTCTCCCTGTGCGTTTTGGAATTGTTCCATATTTGCAGCAGTCATATTGGTAGGGTCAATGTTGGTTTGGGTTGCTTTTGCACGGGCATTGACCACTGCTTCCAGTGTTTCGCTCTCATGCGCTGCATATCCTTTGACTGTGGAAACCAAATTAGGGATCAAATCTGCCCTGCGTTGGTATACGTTCTCAACTTGAGACCATGCAGTTGTAACCTGCTCTTCTTGGAGCACCATTTTGTTGTAACTGTTTTTTACCCAAATGAATGCTACAAGCACAACTCCTGCTATTACCAGCAGGGTTATGATACTTTTGGAAAGTTTCATATTGTAATTTGTTAAATAGGTTTATATCTTTTATTCAGGCTTCCTGACGCACCTTACAGATGCTGCAAAGAATCCTTTGCCTGCATGGCTGTAAGGGAATTTTGAATTATCAAAATGAATGAACCTGTACTCACCGTTTTGTTCATCCTTTTGTGTTGCACTCCACCAGAACCCAAAAGTTCCCAGGTTGGCAAAGCTTTTGAACAGATTGGAAGAGTTGCCGGAAGGAAGGGCATTCCATCCAGTTGTGTTTGCTTTTGTATTGTCCGGGCTGTACTTCCAAATGGCATTGCCATTAAGGTATGCCTGTACTGCTGCCTTTTCTCCGATTCCAGCCCATTCATTGTAGAATGACAGAGGGGTTCCGCTGATTGCGGTGGCAAAGTTTTCCCAATCTTCCCTTGTTGGAATAGTCCAACCTTCCGGGCAAACACCTTGCGGGCCGTTTCCCAAACCTTGAGAAGAGACTCCTCCTGTTGCCTGGTTCCAGGTGTACAAGGTACCATAGATTTCGTTTAATGCCCTTATGCTATCGTACTGTTTGCCTGCTCCTTCCCATTTTAAATTAGAGGTAAACCAGTCAAGGTCACCGATTCTTTTGTAGTAATATTCCTTTCCATCCCTGGAATCGGTAATGAAAGTATCTCCATTGACCACTCCGTAAAAGGAGTTTGGATTGCTTGGATCAATAACTATTATTTCCCTTGTGCTGCTGGTGCTTGTATAGTCTGGGTGGGATACCGTGACGGTTATCTTGTAACTGCCGTGTTCTGATGGTACTTTTATATTGATGTTTTGACCTTCCAGACTGTCAGGAGTAAAACCTGTTGCAATCCATTTGTAGGTCAAACCAGATTCCGGGCTGGTGATACCGGTAGCATTTAATTCCAGATCCTGTGATGCTATGAGATAGTTGGGAATGTAAAAGGAGATATATCCGGTCATATAGCTGCCATCTTCTGCCTCTTTATCTTTTTTGCATGAAGATATTGAAACGGCTACAGCCAGGATAACGAATGTGATGTAAGATAAATGCTTTCTCATATTGGTATTTGAGGTAGAATTAAAAAACAAAGATATGTTTTTTTATTCTAAATTTGTGCCAAAACCAATTGGCAAGGCGTTTGATTGCCAAAATGTCAAAACTTTTTTGTACCTAACACTATTTGAAATGAAGAGGAGTCCATTGTCTTTTTTGAATTTTTCATTTTTGTTGATTATCCCTTTTATGGTTTTGTCAAGCTGTAAAAAAACCGAGTATCTTACAACAGATGGTTTTACACAAGGAACGACATACCATATCGTATATTCAGATGATGTTGGTTTTCCATTGGATTCTGTGGTTGTAGGGATACTATCCAATATTGATGCTTCGTTGAGTGTTTATAATCCAAACTCACTTATTTCCAGAATAAACAGTGGAGAGGAGTTGGTTGCAGATGTTTTCCTTACAGAGGTGTTTGACAAATCTCTTGAAATTAACCGATTGAGTGGTGGTAGTTTCGATGTGTCCGCATCTCCTTTGTTCAATATATGGGGGTTTGGTTTTGGCAAAAAAGAGAGTGTGACAAAAGAAAAGGTGGATTCTGCGTTGGCTTTGACCGGGATGGACAAGATTATTTTGGAGCAAGGGGTGTTCAGTTTGGCTCAAAAAGGGGTTTCAATGAACTTCAATGCTATTGCCCAAGGTTATACTTCGGATGTGATTGCAAGGGAGTTTGACAAACTTGGGGTAGCAAATTACTTGATAGAAGTTGGTGGGGAGATTATGTGCAAAGGAAAAAACAACAAAGGAAAGCAATGGAGCGTAGGGATAGACAAACCAATTGAAGGTAATATTATTCAAGGAGCAGATATACAGGATGTAATACTACTGTCTGGGGGGGGCTTGGCTACTTCTGGAAATTACCGTAAGTTTTATGAAGAAAACGGAGAGGTTTATTCTCACACAATAGACCCGAAAACAGGGTATCCTGTAAGGCATAATTTATTGAGTGCTACAATTATAGCAAAAGATGCCATGACTGCAGATGCATATGCTACCTGGTTCATGGTTGCCGGACTTGAAAAAGCAATTGAGGTGCTTGAGTCGGACAACTCTGTGGAAGGATACCTTGTGTATGCTCAAGGTGATGAGTACAGGGTATATAAAAGTGAAGGTATTATTGTAAGAAACTAAACTTAAATATTATGAGCAGTAAAATTTCCAGGCGAGAGTTCATTAAAAGCTCTGCAATAGCAGGAGCTGCTTTTGGATTGGGCTTTGCAGGTCCGGGCCTTCTAAAGGCAAACAACAGGTTTGACACGATAATCAAGGGAGGAGTGATTTACAACGGAGAGGGAGGAACTCCTTTCATGGGGGAGATTGGGATCAAGGATGGCAAAATCAGTGCTGTGGCTAGTTCATTGGGGGATAGTGCGGACAAGATTATTGAGGCGTATGGTAAGGCTGTTTCTCCAGGTTTCATTGACATACACACTCATACAGACGGAAATTTGATTCAGGCACCATTGGGTGACAGCAGGATAATGCAAGGAATCACTACAGACATTGGGGGAAATTGCGGAGACTCACCATTCCCTGGCAAGAAATATGGGAATCTGGAAGAATTCCAAGCAGCACTGCCAAATGGGATTGGTGTGAATTATGCTACTTTTACAGGACAAGGTACACTAAGAGAGTTTGTTGTTGGTGATAAGGATGTGAGGTGTACCACAGGACAACTGGAGCAAATGAAAAAAATCCTTGCTGCCCAAATGGAACAAGGTTCTGTAGGGATTTCCTGTGGGTTGGAGTATACTCCTGGTTCTTATGCTACAAACGATGAAATTGTCGAATTGTGCAAAGTAGTAGCATCGTACGATGGGTTGTTTGCAATTCATATGAGAAACGAAGATGACAGGGTAGAGGAGTCTGTTGCAGAGGCAATTGATATAGCAAAAAGATCTGGTGCAAGGTTGCAGATATCCCATTTGAAAGCCCAGAATGCTGCCAATTGGTATAAAGCACCAGCTTTGCTCAGGTTGATTGAGGGTGCAGAAGCTCAGGGAGTGGACATTGCTTTTGACAGGTATCCATACACTGCATTTTCTACCGGCATGTCGTCGTTTATCCCTTTGGATAAAAGGGACGGGACAAAAGATGAGATAATTGCAAGGTTAAAGGATAGTCAGGTGTCGCAGCAGATTGGTGAATATGCCATGTCCCGGATCAAAAGGTTGGGAGGGCCGGTTAATGTTGTTGTAACTTCTTGTTCCAATGATTATAACAAACAATTTATTGGAAAGAGTGTAGAGGAGTGCTGCAAAATGACAGGAAAGGATCCTTGGCCTTTCATAAGGGATTTGCTTATAGAAGAGAGGGTCTCTGTAAGTATTATCGGATTTGCAATGACCGAAGAGAATGCCTCCATGTTCCTTTCACACAGGCTTGGTATGCCTGCCTCTGACGGTAGTGTCTATTCTCCTGAAGGAGCCTTGGGACAGACTATGCCACATCCCAGGTCATATGGTACTTTCCCTCGCTTTTTAGGAAAATATTGCAGGGACGAGAAATTGATGGAGTTGTCAAAAGCCGTTCAAAAATGTTCTTCCTTGCCTGCTTCCAGGTTGAGATTAAAAGAAAGAGGTTCGTTGATTCCCGGTTATTTTGCAGATATAGTGGTGTTTGATCCAGAAACAATAATTGATACTGCAACATACGCCCAGCCACACCAGTTTGCAGCAGGAATAAACGATGTCCTTGTAAACGGAGTACATACTGTTTCCAATGGTATGGCTTTGGAAAGTCGTGGAGGAATCCTATTGGTCTAATCCATTATCGAACGCCAATACTATTTGACTAACAAGGGGGTGTCGTACGATATCTTCACGATTGAAGTTTATTACCGACACCCCTTTAATTTTTTCTACCAACTCTATTCCCTTTTTTAATCCAGAGTCACTTTTCTTTGGCAAGTCTATTTGGGTAGCATCACCTGTTACAATGAACTTTGAATTGTTTCCCATTCTTGTCAGGAACATTTTCAATTGCCCCATTGTTGTGTTTTGAGCCTCGTCCAGGATCACGAATGCGCTTTCCAAAGTCCTGCCCCTCATGAATGCCAAGGGGGCGATTTGTATTATCCCTTCGTCCATCAGGTCTCCCAGACGTTTGGCCGGAATCATGTCCCTTAATGCATCGTACAGAGGTTGTAAGTATGGGTCAAGTTTTTCCCTCATGTCTCCGGGTAAAAAACCAAGTTTTTCCCCGGCTTCCACAGCCGGGCGGGTTAGTATTAGTTTTTTTACCTCTTTGTTTTTTAGCGCTCTTACCGCCAAGGCAATGGCTGTGTAGGTTTTGCCTGTTCCAGCAGGTCCAAGGGCAAATATCAAATCGCTTTTGGAGTAGACTTCCAACAACCTCTTTTGGTTTTTTGTGCGGGCACGTATTACTTTCCCTTCATTTCCATATACAATGATATCGTTGGACTCTGTTTCGGGTTCGTCAATTTGCGTTTGTTGGGAAACTTCGAAGAGTTTGTCCACATCATCTTGGTTCAGGTTCCTTTTTTTGCTCCGGATTGTTATCAAGGAGTTTATCTTGGATTCGAAATCGGATATATCTGCCTTGTTTCCTTTCAGGAAAATTTCTGAGCCTCTGGCGGCAACCTTCATTTTGGGGTAATACCAAATGAGCCTGTCAATAACTTTGTTTTGTACCCCGTAAATATCCACCGGGTCAATTTCTTGGAGCTGTATGGTTTTTTCTGTCATTGGTGTTCTTTGATGAATTTATTGTAGTATTTGCCAATCAATGCTTTTTCTCCTTTCACAGGATATTTGCCAGGATTGTCAAGGTAGTCTTCCATAGGTATTATTGTGTAAACACCTCCTGTTGCAGCAGGACGGCTTGTCCAAATATAATCTATCCTGGGTTTTGTAAAATGTATTCTTGAGGTATGGTGTTCCTTTACAATTTCTATTCCAAGCATGATCCCAATCCTGGTGTTTCTTGCACTCATGTTGGATATTGCATTCCCAAGTGAGTA